>JBDSJJ010000027.1:0-9907 GCA_039917415.1 Candidatus Limnocylindria bacterium
TGGAGCAGACGGGTCGAGCCCTCGATGTCGGTGAACAGGAACGTGACGGTTCCACTCGGAAGTTCAGACATGTCCATCGAGTGTGCGACGTCATTGGGCCAGACACAAGGGCCGCGGCGCTCCGCTAGGCTTCGCCAGTGCGCGCCATCATCCATCTCCTCATCGATCGGCCCATCCTCACCGCCGTCCTCGGCGCCCTCACGATCGCCGGGTCGGCCATCGTCGTGCGTCTCGCCGACGTGGAGCCCTCGACCGCCGCATTCTTCCGCCTGGCCTACGCTCTACCGCCGCTTGCCGTGCTGGCCTGGCTCGAGCGACGACGCTACGGGCCTCGCGCACCCGGTCAGTCCCGCCTGGCGTGGATCGCGGGCGCGTTCTTCGCCGTGGACCTGATCCTGTGGCACCACGCCATCAACCAGGTCGGTGCGGGACTGGCCACCGTGCTGGGCAACACCCAGGTCATCGTGGTGCCGTTGGCGGCCTGGGCCTTCCTGCGCGAACGTCCGTCGGGGCGCGTGGCGATCTCCGTTCCCGTGGTGCTCATCGGCGTCGTGCTCATCTCCGGCGTCATCGGCGTGGGAGCCTACGGCGAGAACCCGGTGCTCGGCGTGCTGCTGGGCCTCGGCACCGGGCTCGCGTACGGCGGGTTCATCCTCATCCAGCGTGGCGCGAACGCCGACATCCGGCGTCCGGCAGGTCCGCTGTTCGAGGCATCGCTGTCGGGAGCCCTGGTGACCCTCGCGATCGGCTTCCCGCTGGGCGAGATCGACCTGCTGCCCAGCTGGCCGTCACACGGCTGGTTGATTCTGCTGGCGCTGGGGGTCCACGTGGTCGGATGGCTGCTCATCAGCCTCAGCCTTCCACGCCTGCCGGCGGCCCTGACCTCGGTGGTGCTGACGATTCAACCGGTCGGCTCGGTGCTGCTCGGGATCGTGATCCGTGCCGAGGCGCCGTCGTCGTTCCAGCTGCTGGGCGTGGGCTTCATCCTGGCCGGCCTGCTGCTCGCAACGCTTCGCATCCCGGTGCGGCGGGCCCGGCGCGCCAGCCTCGGCACCGGCTGACTCAGGCAACCACGTTCGGCAGCGACACGTGGAAGCAGGTCGCGGCCCCGTCGCTCTCGACCTCGATCAGGCCGCCGTGGCGGCCGACCACGTTGTGCGAGATGTGGAGGCCCAGGCCCGTGCCCTTGCCGGGCGGCTTCGTCGTATAGAACGGCTCGAACAATCGAGTTCGGATCTCCGGCGGGATCGGCGCGCCGGTGTTACAGATCGATACCTTGACTCCCTCGCCCTCCGGTTCGGCGCGCAGGGTGAGCGTTCCGGAGCCGTCCATAGCATCGATCGCATTGTCGACGAGATTCGTCCACACCTGGTTGAGCTCCGATCCATATGCCTCGATCTCCGGCAGGTCGTCCGCGATCTGCTGCACGACGGTCAGGCCGCCCTGCCGCAACTTGTGCCGCAGGATCACGAGGGTCTGCTGGAGGCCGATGCGAACGTCGATGCGCTGTCGCGGCGCCTGGTCGAGATAGGCGTAGCCCTTGACCGCCGCCACGATCTCGCTGATCCGATCGACCGCCATCGCCAGCTCATCGAGCAGCTGATGCGCCGATGCGTCGGCCGCCAGCCAGGGCAGGACATCCGCGGGCTGCTCGCGCAGCGTGGTGGGGGTCCATCCCGCGTCCACCAGGGCACTTGCGGCATCGGAGGTGCCGGCGAGAAGCGCGACTTCGTCGATGAGGTCGGCGCGGTCGAGGGCCGACCGCGGAGGTGCGGAGCCCGGTGGAGGCATCGGGGGCGGCGACGGACGGGGCAGCGACTCCGCAGCCCGCATGGCGTCGGACAGGGAGCGCGCGGAGCGCGCGGCAGCAGCGGCCGGGTTGTTGAGCTCGTGCGCGAGCCCCGCGGCCAGGGTTCCCAGTCCTGCCAGCTTCTCGCGCTCGCGGAGCGTGGCCTCCATCGACCGCAACCGGCCAACGGCGGTGCGGATGACGCTGAGCGCCACATCGGGACCGGCCGCGAGCAGCTGGCGCATGACGTCGACCGGGATGCGCAGCGCCTCTGCCGGACCGACGGCCCGCACCGTGGCGAGGCGACGCCCACCCTCGAGGGCCGCAATCTCGCCCTGGAGCGAGCCCGGACCAACCCGGGCGAGCGGCACGTTCGTCGTTCCGCTGCGCTTCGTGACGTCGAGCTCGCCCTCCAGCACGACGAACAGCGCATCGGCCACCTCCCCCTCCACGATCAGCGCGTCGCCGGGTCCGAGGTCGACGATCTCGCCGAGCTCGATGATCTGCGCCAGCTGCTCGTCGTCGAGCCCGCCGAAGAGCGCGGTGGCACGCAGGCGTTCGGCAATATCCGTTGCCGGCAGGTGCTCGTGGCTCACAGCGAGGCGAGGTATTCGTGGATGAGGCTCACGGCCATGGCGCCCTCGCCGACGGCGCTGGCGATGCGCTTGATGGACCGGTGGCGGACATCGCCGGCGGCAAACACCCCGGGCATGCTCGATTCGAGGAGCGCCGCGTCGCGCCCGCCGTTGCGTGATGACACCTGGGGGCCGGTGAGGATGAATCCGCGTTCGTCGCGCTCGACCACGCCGTCCAGCCATGCCGTGCGCGGCTGCTGGCCAATGAACACGAAGACGGCGGACAGTGGCAGTTCGAGGACGCCAGCGGTGCCGTCGAACGACGCGCTCTCGAGGTGTGTCGATCCCCGCAGCTCGCGGGTCGAGACGCCGGTATGCAGCTCGACGTTGTCGAGCGCGCGGATCTGCTCCGCGAGATACGAGCTCATCGAAGCGTCGATGCCGTCGCCCCGCACCAGGAGGTGGACCCTGGTTGCGAAGCGGGCAAGATGGACTGCGGCCTGGCCCGCCGAGTTGCCCGAGCCGATGACGCCGACCTCGGCCTCGCGGTACAGCAGCGCCTCGGTGGTCGCTGCGCCGTAGTAGACGCCGGCCCCGGCCAGGGCTGCCGCGCCGGGCACGTCGAGGGTCCGGTAGCTCACACCGGTCGCGATGACGATCGACTGGCAGGACAGCTCCGATCCGTCATCGAGGACCACCGTGCGATAGGGATCGGCGCGTCGAATGGACGCAGCCTCCTGCGACGACAGGATCTCTGCGCCCAGACGCCGCGCCTGGGCGAGTGCGCGTCGGGCGAGATCGGCGCCGGTCAATCCCGATGGGAAGCCCAGGTAGTTCTCGATGCGGCTTGTCGTCCCGGCCTGCCCGCCGGGCGCCTCGCGTTCGACGAGCAGCGTCTTCAGCCCCTCGCTGGCCCCGTAGACGGCGGCAGCCAGGCCGGCAGGTCCCGCCCCCACGATGACCAGGTCGTAGAACGGCAGCGCGGCGCTGGTCGAGAGTCCGACGCCGTCGGCGATGTCTCGCAGGGACGGGCTGCGCAGGACCTGGCCATCCGGAAAGATGACAACCGGCTCCGCCGCATCGACAGGCTCGTCGAGCGAGTCCGCGACGCGGCGTCCCTCGTCCTCGACCGGATCGAGCCAGCTGTACGGCACCTGGTTTCGTGTCAGGAAGTCGCGGATCTCGTGCCCGCGCGGCGCCCATCGTCCGACAAGCAGTCGCAGGCCCTCGAAGGCCGGCCGGAACGTGGCCGACCAATCGGCCAGGAGGTCGTCGACGACCGGGTACAGGCGTTCCTCCGGCGGATCCCACGGCTTGAGCAGGTACTGGTCGAGACGGATCTCGTTGATGGCCCTGATGGCGACGTCGGTATCGGCATAGGCCGTCAGGAGCACGCGTTTCGCATCGGGCTGGAGAGGAAGCGCCTCGCGCAACAGCTCGATCCCGGTCATCACCGGCATGCGCTGGTCGACCAGGAACAGCGCGACGGCGTCACCCCGACGGGTCAGCTCTCGAACCAGCTCGAGAGCATCGGCTCCTGATCCGGCCGGCAGCAACCGGTAGTCGTCCCCATACCGGGCGCGGAGGTCGCGCTCCACGGCACGCAGCACCGGAGCGTCGTCGTCAACCGCGAGGATTGCCGGCTTTGGGGCCATTCATCCGAGTGTACCGGTCTCCCGAAGCGCTAGGCTCATGCGCATGCTGTGGTTCATCGTCGTCCTGCTGGTCGGCCTGTGGCTGCTTGGGCTCCTGCTCAAGCTGTTCGGAGGCCTCATCCACCTGCTTCTGATCGTGGCGTTGGTGGTCATCATCTATCGGCTCGTCACGCGCCGCCGCGTGTTCTAGGCGCCATGCTCCTCACCGGGACCGGCCGCCTGGCGCCCGCCGGTCTGTCGCCGTGGGCGATGCTGGTCGAGGAGGGCCGCATCGCGTGGATCGGATCGTCCACGGAAGCACCGCCGGGTGACTGCGTGGACCTCGGCGACGCGCTCGTCACCCCCGGCCTCGTCGACAGTCACACCCATCCCGTGTTCGCCGGCGAGCGCTCCGATGAGGCCGCCGCCCGGCTCGAGGGCCAGCCGTACACCGACGGCGGCATTCTGCGGACGGTCCGGTCAACGCGCGCTGCCGACGACGTCCTGCTGGAAGGGCTCGTCGAATCGCGCCTCCGATCCGCCCTGGCCGCCGGTACGACGACCGTGGAGTGCAAGTCGGGCTATGGCCTGTCCCTCGACGAAGAGCTGCGGCACCTCCGCATCATCGGCCGCGTGGCCGACCGGCTGCCGCTGCGCGTCATCACGACGTTCCTCGGCGCGCACGCCGTCCCGCCCGAATGGGGGTCGATGGACGAGTACACCGCCCATGTCGCGGACGACATGATCCCCGCTGTGGCCTCCGCGCGCCTCGCATCCTTCGTTGACGTCTTCGCGGATGCGGGCTTCTTCGACGCCACGGCCACCGAACGCATCGGTCGGGCGGCCGCCGCGGCCGGTCTGGGCCTGCGCCTGCATGCCGACCAACTGGAGCGGACGGGCGCCGCACAGCTGGGGATCAGACTCGGGGCGGCATCGGTCGATCACCTGGAGCAGCTTGATGCCGATGGCGTCGCCGCTCTGGCTGGCTCGGCGACGGTCGCCACGCTGCTTCCCGCGCCGGCCACCGTCCTCCGCGATCGGATGCCGCCCGCTCGCGCCCTGCTCGACGCGGGCGCAACGGTGGCGCTGGCCAGCGACGCGAACGCCGGGACCTTCGGAGCATTCGGCGCCATGCCGCTGGTCATCGGCCTCGGCGCGACACTGCTCGGGATGACGGTGGTGGAGGCGCTCATCGCCGCCACGCGGGGTGGGGCCGCCGCCCTGCGCTGCCCGGATCTCGGCGTGCTCGCGGTCGGTGCCGCTGCCGACCTCGTGGCCTGGGACGCCGACCACGAGGGGGCCTTCGCCCTGCGTCTGGGCCACGTCAGGCCGCTGCGCACGTGGATCGCCGGCGTGGAGGTCGCCGTCGAGTCATCCAACCGTCACACGACCGGCCCATGATCCTGGAATGCGCCTGCATGTGGTGATGGTGATCGCGGTCATCCTTTCCGCCTGCAGTTCGGCGACGCCCGACCCGACTCAGCCGGACACCAACGAGCTCGAGCCATCGGCCGTTGATCCCCTGTGGCCTTCGGTTCCACCAGCATCCACCGGCGACCTGGACCCGTCGGTCGGCGATGCGGTCGATCGGCTGCTCGGAGCGTTCGTGGACGGATCATTCGACAGCGAGGCCCTCGACGTCGTGGCGGCGTCGGGCGACGCACGTCTGGGGTGGATCGTGTCCGACCTCCTGCGCTTCGTTCCGGCCGGTCTGACCGAGCAGTCCCTGGTCGACGCCTTCACCGATCTGACCGGGGTCGACGCGCGCGCTGATGAACGCTTCGGGCCGTCCAACTGGCAGGCGGTCACGAACCTCATGATCGGCTGGGATCTCCCCGAACCGCCCCGTTATCGCGAACGGAAGGCGAGCCTCTTCCTGCGCGTCGAACCCGGCTGGGCGCAGTTCTTCGCCGACGAGGACGCGGACATCGACTGGCGCTGGGTCTCGTGGGGCGGCGTCCTGATCGATGATCGGCCGCTCGGCAACCAGGCTCCCTGCCCGCGAGGTTGCATTCCGGCCCTGGATGACCCGTCGGTGACCTCGGCAGCCGATGGAGCGTGGTATCCCGACGATCGCATGGTCTTCGGCGTGGTGGTGGACGACGAGGCCGTCGCCTTCCCGAAGCACATCATGGAAGTCCACGAAATGGTGAACCTGACGATCGGGTCGCGACGCGTCGGGATGCCGTACTGCACGCTGTGCAGCTCGGCGCAGGCGTACCTGACCGACGAAGTTCCGTCCGGCGTCGAGACGCCGGTGCTGCGCACGTCGGGCCTCCTGTCACGGTCGAACAAGCTGATGTACGACCTCGTCACGGGATCGGCCATCAACACCTTCACCGGCCGGGCGCTGTCCGGACCGCTCCAGGAAGCCGGGCTGGTCCTGGAACAGGTGACGGTCGTGGTGACGACATGGGGCGAGTGGCGGGCGGCGCATCCCGACACCCGAATCGTCGCGCAGGACGGGGGAATCGGGCGAGACTACCCGCTTGATCCGCTGGGCGGCCGCGACGACGACGGACCCATCTTCCCCATCGGACAGGTCGACCCGCGGCTGCCTGCGCAGACCCAGGTCCTCGGCGTCATCGGCCCGGACGACAGGCCCGTGGCCTTCGCGGTCGACCAGGCGGCGACAGCCCTCGCGGCAGGCGAGACCGTCAGCGTGGGTGGGGTGGAAGTGCACGCTGACGGTGGTGGTTTACGGGCGCGTACCTCGGGCGGCTCCGAGCTGGCCGTCCACCAGTCCTTCTGGTTTGCGTGGAGCCAGTTCCACCCCGGCACCGCGCTATGGACCGGCCTCGATCCCGTCCCCGCTGCCACCGATCCCGTGGCCGCGACGCCGGACCCACGCGCGGCGTTCGTCGCGGCCATGTGCCCCGCGCTGGCCGGCCTCGGTCGGCTCGAGGCGACGCTCGACACCGCTCGGGCAGGACACGGCGAGGGCTCAGCCATCCTGGCAGCCGCCCGCAGCGCCCGTGACCCGATCACCGCCGTGCCGAGCTGGCGTGGTGGCGACGGCCTGCGCGCCGCGATGCTCGCGTCGCTGGATGCGATCGCGGCCGCCCTGCGCGGCGGGGCCGAGATTCCCCACATCACCACCGACCGGGTGGAGAGTGAGCTCCAAAGCGCGATGGCCGGCGGGTTCAGCTGCTAGCCAACGAGCGGGCGTAGGATCGGTGCATGAGATTCATGGATGAGACCGTCGACCTCCTGCGCCGCACGCCGGAGCTGCTACGCGTCCTGCTCCGAGGTCTGCCGGAAGCATGGACCGATACGACCGATACCCCCGATGGATGGCGACCGCGCGACGTGGTCGGCCACCTCGTCACCGGGGAGCTCACCGACTGGATCGAGCGCACCCAGCGAATCCTGCAGCACGGGACCGGTATGCCGTTCGACAAGTTCGACCGCTTTGCCCACGAGTCACGCGACGCGGATGCTTCGCTCGACGAGCTGGTGGAGCGCTTCGCGGCGCTGCGCTCCGAGAACCTGGCACGCCTCAGCGAGCTTGTATCGGAGGCCGATCTCGATCGGCGCGGACTGCACCCGTCACTGGGCGAGGTGACCTTGCGCGAGCTGCTTGCCACGTGGGCCGTGCACGACCTAGATCACGTCGCGCAGATCTTCGCCGGCATGGCGGGATCCCACGACGCCGAAGTCGGACCGTGGAAGGCGTATCTCGGCATCCTGCTGCGTCGCGACGACCCATCCGCCACGCCCGGCTGAGCCTTCACCCAATCGTCATCCGGTAGCCACACCCCCGTCACACTCCCCTCGCACGATGCGCCCAGGCCGCTCGCACCACGGCGGCGAACGCATCGAGAGGACGACACCATGCACCAACCCACACGACGCCGCGCGGGCTCCCTCCTCGGGGCAGCCCTCCTGGCCATCATGGCGGTCACGCCGACCCTGGCGGCGCCGCAGCCGCGAACCTTCGAGGTCACGATCACCAACCTGACCGGTGGGCAGGCATTCACCCCGCCGCTCATCGCCACGCACCGTGGCTCTGCGCACCTGTTCCAGGTCGGGCAAGCCGCAAACCTCGGGACGCAGGAGATCGCCGAGAATGGGAACCTGTCAGCGTTCCTCGGCGCGCTGGGCGCCGATCCGGCCATCTCCGACTTCACTGCCGCGGGCGCGCCGCTCGTTCCCATCGGCTCTCCGCTGTTCGGCATGTTCAGCAACACGGTGACGCTCACGATCACCGCCGGGCCGGGCGCGCAGTTCCTGTCGTACGAGTCGATGCTGATCTGCACCAACGACGGCTTCACCGGCGTCGACGGGCTCAAGCTTCCGAACCAGGTGGGCGACGCGGTCACGGTCAATGGCGCCGGCTACGACGCGGGTACCGAGATCAACACGGAGGACTTCGCTGACATCGTCCCGCCCTGCCAGGCTCTGATCGGCGTGAGCTCCGACGATGCCGGCACCGGCACGACGAATCCCGCGCTGGCCGAGGGTGGCGTCATCAGTCACCACGGCGGGATCGCGGGCGGCAATGACCTCCTGCCAGGAGTTCATGGCTGGACCAACCCTGTCGTCGAGATCACGGTCGAGCGCGTCAGCTGACACGTTGCCGTAGGTCGACGGGTGCGCTCGATGTGGGCGCACCCGTCGCGCTGTCGCGGCTCTCGCCGCGCTGTGGGGCTCGCGCCGATCTATCGCCGGAATCGCGCCAAAGGGCCGTCCGGGGCGCCAACACGCCGATGAATCGGCTCATGCGTGGCCCAAAGGCGGAGCAAATGGCCATTCCGGCCACGAGTCAGCCGAGTTATCGTCAATCACCCGCCGGAACAGCCCGTAAGGCGCGATTCCGACGATCTGTCGACGCCACCACGCCCCGTCGAGGCAGTTCTCGCAACGCAGATATCATTGGCCGATGCTGAGACGCTTTTTCGATCGACAGGACGGACCAGCGATGGTGCCCCCGAGCGGACCGCCGCTGACCGAGGACGACCTGAAGGTCGGCCTGTTGCGTGAGGTCGACCTCTTCGCCGGCCTGACTCCCGCCCAGCTCAAGGAAGTCAGCCAGACCCTGCCGATGCAGACGTGCGTCGTCGGCGGCCTGGTGACGTCACCCGACGATGAGGACGAGCGCCTCTACATCGTGAAGCGCGGCCGGGTCCGCCTCTATCGGCTCACCCCGGACGGCAAGCAGCTGACGCTGGAGATCCTCGACAAGGGACGGATCGTGGGGCGCATGTCGTGGCTCGGCCAGGAGCTGAGCGACGTCTACGCCGAGGCGATCGAAGAAGCCCTGATCTGCAGCTTCACCCCCGAGGAGCTGCGACGTCTGATCGACCGCTTCCCGGCCGTTGGCGTCAACATCATTCGCTACCTGTCGGACCGGCTCGCCAGCTCGGAGCGCGAGCGAGAGATCATGGCCTTCCGCTCGGTTGAGCAGCGACTGGCCGCACGCCTCCTCGATCTGCTTCGGCGGTTCGGCCGCGATGCCGCCGATGGAGCCATCGACGCGCGGCTGACCCAGCAGGAGCTCGCCGACATGATCGGGACGTCGCGCGAGACGCTCGCCACCACGATCTCCTCCCTCCGCGAGCGCGGGATCGTCGAGATGGCGCGCCAGCGCGTCGTGGTGATCGACCCGGCGCGGCTGGAGGCGCTGGCCGAGGGCTGAATGGCCCGTGTCGCCTCGCTTACAGCGGATTCCGCCGACGGGGCGCACGCTCACGCCCATGGTCTCGCCCAACATGACCTCGCCGCGCTGGAAGCTCCCTGACCTCCCTTCGTCGAACGCTGACGTTCCTTCGGTCGATGGTCGGCTGATGGTCGAGGCCGATCGCATCACCACCGACCGCATCGGCTTCAGCCTCCTCCAGATGATGGAGAACGCCGGCCACCAGCTTGCCGAGCTGACGCGTCTGACGCTCGGGTCGTCGGTGGCGGGT
>JBDSJJ010000028.1:0-6020 GCA_039917415.1 Candidatus Limnocylindria bacterium
GAGCCGACGGACCGCGTGCTCGACCTGCTCCACCAGGTGAAGTGGTACCAGGACGGGACGCTCACCTTCCGACGATCGTGTGCCCACGGCGTATGCGGCTCCGACGCCATGCTCATCAACGGGCGCAACCGCCTCGCCTGCGAATACCTCGTCAAGGACGCGGGGACCAGCATCACCGTCGAGGCGATCCGCGGCATGGCGGTCGTGAAGGACCTGCTGGTCGACATGGAGCCGTTCTGGGAGTCGTACAAGGCCGTGAAGCCGTATCTCGTCAACGACGAGATCCCTGCCGACGGCAAGGAACGGCGGCAGTCGCAGGCCGATCGCGAGCGCTACGAGGACACGAGCCGCTGCATCCTGTGCGCGGCCTGCACCACCAGCTGCCCGGTGTTCTGGTCGGACCAGTCGTACGTTGGCCCTGCCGCGATCGTGAACGCGCACCGCTTCATCGTCGATTCGCGAGACCAGGCAAAGGAGGAGCGTCTCGAGATCATGGCCGACCCCGACGGCGTGTGGCGCTGCCGAACGACCTTCAACTGCGTGGAGGCCTGCCCGCGCGACATCAAGATCACGAAGGCGATCCTCGAGGTGACGAGCGAGATCGGCAAGGCCGGCATCCGTTGAGGCTGCTCATCTACACCGATGGCGCGGCTCGGGGAAATCCCGGGCCAGCCGGGGCAGGGGCGATCCTGCGCGACGCCGAGGGACGGACGGTCGCCGAGATCGCCGAGCCCCTTGGGCACGCCACCAACAACGTCGCCGAATGGTCCGCCGTTCACCTGGCGCTCGAGGAGGCGCGGCGGCTCGGGGCGACGCACGTCGACATGCGCATGGACTCCGAGCTCGTGGCGCGCCAGATCAGTGGGATCTATCGGGTCAAACATCCCGACCTCAAGCCGATCCACGCGGCAGTCATGAAGCTCCTGCGTGGATTCGAGGGCTACACGATCGGACACGTCCCTCGCGAGCTCAACAAGGACGCCGATCGACTCAGCAACGTGGCGATCGATGGGAAACCGGTTCGTGAGTCACGAGCGCGCCCGACGCCGCGTTAGCCGCGTCGCGCTTCCGCTTCTGGTCGCAGTGCTCCTCGTCGCGGGCTGTGGCGTTGCCCCGACCGCGACGACGCTCGGTCCCGGGTGCGAGTAGCCAGTTCCGGGCTCCCGCGGTGTGACCGAGTGGTACGACGAGGGCGAGCCGACCAAACCCTTCGGCCCGGACGGGATCCAGTGGAGCTCGCCCGACGAACTGATCCGGGCCATGACCGCGGCACTCGCCACGACAAGCGACATCCAGACCACTGGCGGCCTGGTCGAGCGCAACATCAGCGGCACTTTCGTCGGCTCGGTCCGAATGCGGCTCGACCCTCCCGATGGCAACCTCATCGCGGGTGACCTCAGAATCGACATGCGCAACGACGGAGGCGGCAGCTGGTATGTCGTCGACGTCCGCACGAGAAATAACTGTGCCATCGAGCTCGTGGACGGGGAGTGTCCCTGAACCTGGGTTCCCGAACGGTCGTTTGAGTCGGGTACACTCCGAGTCCCTGGAGGCGGCTGGACGGTCGCGGGCGCATCGGTCGAAAGGCCGCGTTCGAGGAAAGTCCGAGCTCCTCAGAGCAGGCTAGCGGGTAACGCCCGTCCGCCGTGAGGCGAGGACCAGCGCCACAGTGACGATGCCCGTACCTTCGGGAGCGGGAGTGAAACGCGGCAAGCTCTAGCCGGAGCAAGACCGAATAGGGGAGCGCAAGGCGGCCTTCGGGCCGCAGCAGGTGGCTCGCTCAGCTCCCGGGTAGGTCGCATAGATGGATGACCGTCCGTGGCCGATGGCGACATCGGCTCACGACAGAACTCGGCTTACAGGCCGCTCTCCAGGGATCAGTCCTCGTCCTCGCGCCAGACCGATCGGGCCGTACAGGCATTGCAGATCGGACGCGCCTCGTCCATCGACCCGAGCGGCAGTGGATGCTCGACGCCGCCGAGCAGGCAGTCAACCTGGACGCTGGCCGGGACAGTGGGAAGGATGCTGACATAGCGCACCGAGCAGCGCCGAATCTTGCCGGACCGTGGGCTCGGTCGGCGCTCGTTGCTCCCCTCGATCGGGTTAAGCGCCATGGGCTTTTGTCAGCTCCGGAATGGTGGTGGCGAGTTCAGGCTCGAAGGCTACCTCTGGGTGCCTACACGCAACAATGAGGCGTTCGTACCATGGAGATCGCGGCGACCTGCGCGTGGCCGGTGACCCCGGCGTCAGGCTAGACTCACTCGGCCGGCAGGATGCCCCGGCACGCATGACGAGGAGGAGCATTGTTCGGACGTCGCAAGCGCGAGGATGCCGAGGCGGCCGAGGCCGTCCGCGAGGCTGAGCGCGCTGCGCTGTTCGCGCGGCTGGCCGAGCGGCCCGAGCACATCTGTCCCTTCCTCGGGCTGGAGCGCGATCGGACCGGGTACGTGGACGGCGTCAGCGCCGACCACCGGTGTTTCGCCTTCGGTGATCCGGCCGTCATTTCGGCCGAGCAGCAGACCCAGGTGTGCCAGGAGCGAGGCTACGGCAACTGTCCGCGCTACCTGCGCGGCGTGCTCGTCATCCCGACCGAAGAGCTGGAGGCGCTGCGCCGACCACGCCCGGCCGCAGCAGCCGTCGCAGCCGCGCCTCCGGCCCAGGGGTCAAAGAGGCGACGCGCGGCTCCGCTGCTCATCGTCCTTGTGGTGCTGCTGCTCGGCGGTACCGGCGTCGCGTACCTCCTGTTTGGGGGTGGCGGAGGCGTCGCGATCGTTCCGTCGCCGTCCTCCACCCCGACCGCGGAGTCCACGCCGAGCGTGACCGAGATCTCGAGTCCTTCCCTCGAGCCGACCCCGGCGGTCAGTCCTTCGGAGCTGGCAAGCCCCACGCCCGAGCCGACCCCTGATGCCGGCGATTCCTTCGCGTTCTACGAGGTCTCGGTGGGGCCTGATTCGTACACGCTCTACGCCTTCGATGACGGCGTGATCACCGGGACCCGCGCGGTGGGATTCGACCAGTTCTCGTTTGCGCAGGTCGAACCGGCTCAGGGCGACGACGGCCAGGTGTACTGGGTCACCCAGGACGGCGACCTCACAGGGTTCGCCTACCGTGCGCCGAGCTCGGGTGGCTTCCGAATCCGCGCCGTCTTCCTCAACGGCGCGGGTGATCGCCGGTCGGCGTTCCTTGACGAGAGCCAGCTGGGCGAGATACCGCAGGGCACGCCCGCACCCTGACTTCGATCGCGGCACGGCCGCGCCGCTGACCACCTGAACGCCGGCCTCGGGCCGGCGTTCGTCGTTCCCGCGCCCGGTACCGACGGATCGCCTCATGGACCGGAGTGCGCCGTGCCCGCGTGGGTTCGGCCAGCCATGCGTGGAAAAAACCCTTGACGGGTGGTGTTTGCCCTGTATAGTGGCGCTCTGTGGTTCCAAATGGGGCCATATGGGGAGTAGTGGTGAGCAACAGGCACGATGGAGCGAGTGTCATTCCTGACCGGGGAGTTCCGGCACGTGGTGGACGACCGGGGACGCGTTGCAGTCCCGGTTCGCTTCCGGTCGCGGCTGGCCCGGGGCGCGACCCTCGCTCGCTGGCTGGATGGCTGCCTGGCGATCTTTCCCGCGGACACGTGGGAGGAGCTCGCCGCAAAGATCCAGAGCCTGCCGACGACGAACGCGGCCGCACGACAGTTCGGCCGATTCATGAGCTCGGGCGCGGTCGAGGTGGAGCTCGACCGGCAGGGACGAGTCCTCGTCCCGAGCTATCTCCGCGAGTACGCCGGCCTGACCAACAGCGAGGTGGTCGTGGTCGGCGCGTTGAACCGGCTCGAGGTCTGGGCCCCGACGCGGTGGCAGCCGTATCGGTCCCAGATCGAGGACGCGCCGGAGGCGCTCGCCGAACACCTCGCCGACCTGGGCATCTGACGGTGCCCCGGCCATTGATGCGTCTCCGGGCCGCTCGGCCCGCCGTCCGACAGTTGAGGTGCAACGCCACATGGGAGAAGGGCACCTGCCGGTGCTGGTCGACGAGGTTCTCACCTCGCTGGCCGTCGGTGCCGGCAGCTCCGTGGCCGATTGCACCGTCGGCGGCGGTGGGCACGCCGAGCGGCTTCTGGAGACCACGTCTCCGGATGGCCGCCTGCTCGGCCGCGATGCCGATCAGGCGGCCATCTCGGAGGCGAAACGCGTGCTCGAGCGGTTCGCTGACCGCGTCACGCTTCGCCACGCCAACTTCGAGTCGATCTTCGACGTGGCGACCGACGCCGGCGCAATCCCCCTCGACGCCGTCCTCTTTGACCTCGGTCTCAGCAGCTATCAGCTGGCTGATCCAGATCGGGGATTCAGCTTCGCGGCCGATGCGCCGCCGGACATGAGATTCGATGAAACGCGTGGTCTATCGGCCCTTGACCTCATCGAGCGCTCCACGGAGCGAGAGCTCGCCGGAATCCTCGCGACGTTTGGTGAAGAGCGCCGTGCAGGCCGCATCGCGAAGGCGATCGTGGCGGCGCGTGCGGAAGACCGGATCGTGACCGCCGCCGATCTCGCTGCTGTCGTGGCGGCTGCCGCCCCCGGACGACCGGGGGGCGCCGACGCCGGGCGAATTCATCCCGCGACGCGGACCTTCCAGGCGCTGCGCATCGCCGTGAACCGCGAGGTCGAGGTGCTCTCCGCCGCGCTCGCCGGAGCTCTCGCCGCACTGCGGCCCGGGGGTCGGATGGCCGTCATCAGCTATCACAGCATCGAGGACCGCATCGTCAAGCGGTTTATCGCGCGCGAGAGCCGCGATTGCATCGAGGAAACCCTGCCCCCGATGTGCACGTGTGGACATCGGGCGCAGGTGCGCGCGATCACCAAGGGCGTCGTCACCTCGGGCCCGGATGAGGTCCGGCGGAACCGCCGAGCGCGCAGCGCGAAGTTGCGCGTCGCCGAGAAGCTCGCGTGAGCCGAAGTAGGAGGGTCAATCGATGAGCAAGGGACATTCGCGCCACCAGGCAAGCCGCCGACGGATGTATTCCGCGCGCCAGCGCGACCTCAGGGAGCGCCGCGCCCACGCGGTCCGCGAGGACCAGCACTGGCTGGGCGACGAGGTCGCCGCCTTCGAGATCGAGGAAGGCCTCGGCTTCGAAGCACCCACCAGCTTCGGTCTGTCGCTGCGCAAGCGCGCGACCGCGGCATAGCAACGACGCGAGGAGCGACGACCTGATGGCGGTCATTGGCGCACGGCCCGCGACGAGTCCCTGGTTTCCAGGGCGTCGCGCTCGGCCACGCCCTCGCACGCGGCCGCAGAGTGCTCGCCGTGGTCGGCGGTATTCGACCGGACGACGCGTCGCACGCCCAATCGACGTCCGGCCTCTGCTCGTCGCCATCCTTGTCGCGGCGGGTCTCGCGCTGTTCTACCTGAGCCAGTCCACGCGCGTCGCCGCGACCGGATACGAGATCGACGCGTTGGAGAGCACCCTCGCCGAGCGTCACGCGGAGCAGCAGCAGCTGGTCTGGGCCATCGGCGAGGCTCGCTCACCGGCCGAGATCACCCAGCGCGCGCGCAACGAGCTACGGCTGGTCCCTCTGGAGGACGCGGCCGTGACCTTCGCCTCGCCCATCAGCCAGCCAGCCGATTGACCTAGTTCGCGGCCGATGCGTCGGTCGTCGTACGGAGACCAACATGCTCGCCAGGACCGACAGTCGTGCCCGCGCCTTGGTCCTTCTCATCGTCGTCTCGCTGCTGGCGACGCTGGTCGGAGTTCGGTTGGTGTGGTGGCAGGTGCTCCAGCAGGATCGGCTCGCGACGATGGCGCTCCACCAGCTCGCCCAGGAGCAGGACCTGCCAGCCGAGCGAGGAGAGATCAGCGATCGCAACGGTGAGCTGCTCGCGACTTCGGTCGAGGTGCAATCGGTCTTCGTCACGCCGCCCAGCATCGAGGACATGGGACTCACATCCGCGCTCCTGGCGTCGGCGCTCGGCATGACCGCCGCCGATGTGCGTGAGCGCATCGACACCGATCGCAGCTGGGCGTTCGTGAAGCG
>JBDSJJ010000029.1:0-2961 GCA_039917415.1 Candidatus Limnocylindria bacterium
CCGATCCGACCCCGGATGTCGAGATTGCGATCCGTGACGCGGGTCGAGCCCTCGCCGAAGCTGGCGCAAGTGTGACCGAGGGCCGCCTCCCGGCGGGCGGTCACGAGCTCACCGAACGCGTGTGGGACGCGGGCGGAACTGACGACACCGGTGCCGAGATGTATCGGCTGCTCCGGGACTGGGACCGCTACCGATCCGTGATGCTCGGGGTACTGGAGGATTGCGATCTCGTCATCTGCCCGGTGGCGCCACACCCTGCCGTTGCGCCCCGCGCCACGATCTCCTGGCGCTACACGACGCCGCACAGCCTCACCGGGTGGCCATGCGCCGTGGTGCGTGCGGGATGGTCGGGAAAGCTCCCGATCGGCGTCCAGGTCGTTGCCGGGCCGTGGCAGGACCATGTGGCGCTCGCCGCGGCCGCCGTCATCGAGCATGCCCTGGGCGGCTGGCAGCCACCTCCGTAGCCGCCGTGCGTCTACACCGCGAGCATCAGGACGCCGCGCCTGGGCGAAGCGGGCTCGCGTGGCGTGGCTCGTACAGCCCGAGAGTCCCGCCCCCGGGCATCATGATCGAGGTCAGGAGGCCCCAGCCCTGGTCGCTGACCGGCCCTGAGAACTCCACGCCGCGTCCCTCGAGCTCCGCCACGCCTTGCCTACGCCGGCACTGGCTCCAGAGCGGGGGCCTCCTCGTCCCGGCGGCGGAGCTTCAGGCCTCGGAGCAGCTGCGCATTCGCGGCCACCACGATGGTCGAGACGCTCATGGCCAGCGCCCCGACGCTCATCGGCAGCATGAAGCCGATTGGCGCCAGCACGCCGGCGGCGACCGGGATGGCGAGCGCGTTGTAGCCGGTGGCCCACACGAGGTTCTGGATCATCTTGCGGTACGTGGCGCGGCTGAGCTCGATGGCGCCGACGACGTCCCGCGGGTCGTCGCGCATGAGCACGATCCCGGCAGATTCGACGGCCACGTCCGTGCCGGCGCCGATGGCGATCCCGACATCGGCCTGGGCGAGCGCCGGAGCGTCGTTTACGCCGTCCCCCACCATGGCCACCTTCGCGCCGCCGGCCTGGAAGCGTCGCACGGCATCGGCCTTGTCAGCCGGCAGGACCTGAGCGGCAACCTCATCAATGCCGATACGTGCCGCGACCGAGTCGGCGACGGCCTGCGCATCACCGGTGATCATGGCCACCCGGACCCCCAGCTTGTGGAGGAGCCTGACCGCCTCGACGGATTCGGGTCGAATCTCGTCCTCGACGCCGATGGCGCCGATCACCTTCCCGTCGCGAATGACGCTCATCACGGTCCGCCCGGCATCGGCCCATCCATCAGTCACGGCGGCCAACGCGCCGGGCTGCTCGATGGCCAGCTCCTCTAGCAGGCGCGGGCCGCCCACGTGAATCGGCGTGCCGTCGATCGTCGCCCGCGCCCCTCGACCCGGCAGGTTCTCGAAGTCGCTTGAGGACCCGGGCTCGGTGCCGCGGTGGCGGGCGCCGTCGACGATGGCCCTGGCAAGCGGGTGCTCGCTGTCTGCCTCGACGGCGGCCGCGAGACGCAGGACCTCATCCTCGTCGACACCCGGGGCAGTGGCCACGGCCGACAGCACCGGCTCGCCTCGGGTCAGGGTCCCCGTCTTGTCGAAGATCACCACGTCGAGGTCCTTTGCGCGCTCCAGTGCCAGGCGATCCTTGACGAGCAGCCCGTTCCGCGCGCCGAGCGTTGTGCTGATGGCGACGACGAGCGGAATGGCGAGTCCGAGCGCATGCGGGCACGCGATGACCAGGACGGTGGCGGTGCGAATCAGTGCCTCCTCCGGGTTGCCGAGCAGGGTCCAGGCGCCGAGCGTGATCACGCCCGAGACCAGTGCCACGTAGAAGAGGAGCGCGGCGGCGCGGTCCGCGAGCGCCTGCGCGCGGCTGTTCGAGGCCTGCGCCTCGGCCACGAGCCGCATGATGCCCGAGAGGGCGGTGTCGGCGCCGACGGCGCTGACCCGCACGCGGAGGCTGCCACCGCCGGCCACCGTACCCGCCACCACGCGGTCACCGGGAGCCTTCGAAACGGGGCGGGACTCGCCGGTGATCATCGACTCGTCGACATCGGCCTGGCCTTCGGAGACCTCGCCATCGGCGGGCACGCGCGCGCCGGGGCGCACGAGGACGACGTCATCGGCGGCCAGCTCCGAGGTCTTGATCGTCTCGAGTCCGGCGTCGGTGACACGCTCCGCATCGTCGGGAAGGAGCTCGGCCAACGCGGAGAGGGCACCGCGAGCCTGCATGATCGAGCGCATCTCGAGCCAATGGCCGAGGCTCATGACGGTGATGAGGGTCGCGAGCTCCCACCACACGTCGACCTCGAAGACCCCGAGCGTCGCCGCCCACGATGCCGCGAAGGCCACGAGGATGGCGAGGCTGATGAGCGTCATCATGCCGGGCTGGCGGTCACCGAGCTCCACGCGGGCTCCCTGGAGGAAAACGCGACCGCCGTACAGGAAGATCACCGTACCGAGGACCGCCGGGATCCACTCCGAGCCTGGGAAGGCCGGGGCGGTGAAACCAAGCCACAACTGGACCTCGTGGCTCCAGATGACAACGGGGATCGTCAGCAGCGCGACGATCCAGAATTGGCGCCGATACGCCTCAGGGTCGTGACCCGCGTGCTTGTCGTGACTTCCGGCGTGGTTTTCCATGCGATCATGGTGCCATGTCGGTCATCGCGAGCATCCTCGTCGCAGTCGTGGCCATTCTTCACGCCTGGTTTCTGGTGCTCGAGATGGTCCTGTGGCGCAAGCCCATCGGCCTGCGAACCTTCGGGCTGACGGCCCAGCAGGCGGAGACCATGGCAGCCCTGGCCGCGAACCAGGGGCTCTACAATGGATTCCTGGCCGCGGGCCTTGTCACTGGCCTCGTCCTCCCGGACGCCACCGGCTTCGCGTTCCGCGTCTTCTTCCTTGCCTGCGTGATCGTG
>JBDSJJ010000030.1:0-15476 GCA_039917415.1 Candidatus Limnocylindria bacterium
ACGATGCACAACGAGCACGCGCCGGCGATCGCCTTCGAGAAGCTCTACGGCGTGAAGGCGCCGCCCCGTGCCGAGTACATCCGGGCACTGGTCGTGGAGCTCAACCGCATCTTCAGCCACGGGCTGATGATGGGATTCCTGGCGCTCGACATGGGCGGCATCACACCGATCCTGTACGCCTTCATCAACCGCGACGAGATCGTGGACATGCTGTCGGCCATCAGCGGCCAGCGCATGCTGTTCAACTTCTTCCGCGTCGGTGGCGTGAACTTCGACACGAACGACGAGTTCCTCAGCCGTCTCGGCACGTGGCGCGGCAACGTGATGAAGAACATCGAGATGAACGAGCGGCTGATCACCGACAACGAGATCTTCCGCGCCCGCACCATCAACATGGGGACGCTCACCGGTCAGCAGGCGATCAGCCTCGGGGTCACCGGGCCAAACCTGCGAGCCTCCGGCGTGCCGTTCGACGTTCGCAAGGCGAAGCCGTACTCGATCTATCACGAGCTCGAATTTGATGTGATCACCCAACAGGGTGGGGACTCGTACTCCCGCTATCTCCAGCGCATCGCCGAGATCAAGCAGAGCATCCACCTCATCGACCAGATCATTGACAAGATGCCGCACGGCTCGGTGCAGGCCCAGGTGCCGGGGATCATTCGTCCGCGGCCCGGACGTGCGTACGGCGCGGTTGAGTCGCCGCGCGGCCTTTACAGCGTCTACGCCATCAGCGACGGTGGACCGAACCCGTATCGGTTCCGGATGCGCGACCCCAGCTTCATCAGTCTCCAGGCCCTGCCGAAGCTCATGCCAGGACGCCTCGTCGCGGACACGATGGCCGTCATGGCCAGCCTCGATCCGGTCATGGGCGGCGTGGACAAGTAGCCGATGGACCTCGATCTGCTCCTGGGCATCGGCCGGTTCATCCTGGCCACGACCCTGCTCCTGCTGCTCACCGTGCCGACGGCCTTCATCATCATCCAGATCGAGCTGAAGGTCATCGCCAGCATGAACCTGCGCCTCGGCCCGAACCGGATCGGCCCGAGCGGCATGTTCCAGAGCACGATTCATGGCTTCAAGGTGCTGGCCAAGGAGGACACCGTCCCCGACCAGGCCGATCGCGGCACCTTCACCCTGGCGCCCTGGATGGTCTACATGGCCGCGGCGATGAGCATGCTCGTCATCCCATTCGCGCCCGGTGCCATCGCGGCCGACTTCAACATCGGCATCGTCTACTTCTTCGCGGTCCTGGGACTGTCGGTCGTTGGCCTGCTCGTGGCCGGGTGGGCCAGCTACAACAAGTACTCGCTCCTCGGCGGGCTGCGCTCGGCGGCCCAGATGGTGAGCTACGAGATCCCGCTGACCCTCTCGATCGTGGGCGCGGTGGTCCTGGCGGGCACGCTGAACTTCAGCGAGCTCATCACCTGGCAGCTCGACCACGGGTGGCTCCTGTGGTGGCAGCCCGTCGGCCTGGGCATCTTCTACATCAGCTCGCTGGCAGAGGTGAACCGGACCCCGTTCGACATGGTCGAGGCCGATTCCGAGCTCGTGGCTGGGCCGTTCACCGAGTACTCGGGCATGCGCTTCGGCTTCTTCTTCTTCGCCGAGTACGTCGCCCTCTTCATCATGAGCGGCATCCTCGTTTCGCTCTTCTTCGGCGGCTGGCTGGCGCCGTGGCCCCTCCCGGCACAGCTCGAGGGCTTCGGCGGCACTCTCTACGGTATTTTCTGGTTCTTCCTCAAGACCTACTTCTTCGTGTTCGTGGCGGTCTGGCTGCGCGCCACGCTGCCGCGCGTGCGCGTCGACCAGCTCATGAGCATGGCGTGGAAGATCCTGCTGCCGCTGGCCCTCGTCAACCTGTTCGTCACGGCGATCGCCGTGGTCGTCTTCGACCTGTAGAAGGACGCATCCATGGCATTCCCCGGCATCGGCATAGCGAAGGGCATGGCCACGACCTTCCGCAACTTCTTTGCGCCGAAGGTGACGCGGCAGTACCCCGAAGAACGGCCACAGATCCCCGACCGCTGGCGCGGCCGCCTCGACCTGATCTACGACCCGTTCGGCGAGCACAAGTGCGAGGTCTGCTTCCAGTGCGCGCAGGTCTGCCCGGTCGAGGCAATCGATATGAGCGGGTTCGACTCGGGAGGCAACCGTATTCGCTACGGCATGCCCGAGATCTATGACGAGCGCAAGGATCCGAACGCCTACCGGCGCGCGGGCCTGGCGGCACAGCCGATGCGGAACGCCGCTCGGTGGGACGAAGAGGTCGACACGCCCTGGGTGGACCAGGTGGTCGAGGGCTTCGGCGGCCGACCCGAGGCACTCGTCGCGATCTTCCGCGCCATCGAGGAACGATACGCCTACCTCCCCGAGCAGGCCCTGCGCCGCGTGAGCGATCGGATGACAATTCACTGGGCGCAGGTATTCGGCGCCGCGGGCCTGGGCGGCTTCAGGCTGTTGCCGACGGCCGGCCATGTCCTGACGGTGTGCGACTGCGCCGCATGTCGCTTCGCGGGCGGCGATCGCCTGCTCGCGGCCATCGAGCAGGAGCTCGGCATTCGGGCCGGCGAATCGACGCCGGACGGGAAATTCACGCTCGAGACTCGCCCGGACGTCGGGTCGGGGGCGATCAGCCCAGCCATGCGCATCGACACCCTGGTCTACGGGCCGCTTGACGAGACGAAGGCGCTCCACATCGTCGAGGAGCGCCGATCCGCTGCAGCGAGCGGGAGGGTCGGCTGACCATGGCAAGCACGCTTTCGCCTCAGATCCGCATCCTCGACGGCGGTGAGTCGCGCCTGCTGACGGACATCGGGCGCGTCGACCCCTCGAGCCTGGCCAGCTATCGAGAGCACGGCGGCTACGCCGGGCTCGAGCGCGCGATCACCAAGCTCGCTCCCGAGGAGGTGATCCTCGACATGGAGGCGGCGAACCTTCGCGGCCGCGGGGGATCGGGCTATTCCACCGCCGCCAAGTGGCGCGTAGCGCGCGACGCCGCAGGCGATCGCAAGATCGTGATCGCCAACCTCATGGCCGCTGATCCGAGCGCGCTCGGAGACCGCGCGCTGGCCGAGGGCAACCCGCACCTCGTGGTAGAAGGGCTCATCATCGCCGCCTACGCGGTCGGCGCCAGCGAGGCGATCATCGCGGTGCGCCGGGACTGGCCGCTGGCCATCGAGCGACTCCGGACGGCCATCGGCGAGGCGAGTGAGGCGCACCTCGGCGGCTATCTCGTGCTCGGCACGGACGTGAGCGTCCAGCTCAGCGTGTGGGAGGGATCGGGTGCCTACGTCGCCGGAGAAGAGACGGCGCTGATCAACGCACTGTCCGGCGATCGCGGCATGCCGCTGATCCGGCCGCCGTACCCGGCCCAGCAGGGGCTGAACGGTGCCCCCACCGTCGTCCAGAACGGCGAGACACTGGCCCACGTCGCATGGATCATGGCGCACTCCCCCGAGGCATTCGCGTCGGTGGGCGGCGAGGGCAGCCGCGGAACGAAGCTCGTGACCATCATGGGTCGCGTCGGCCAGGCCGGCCTGGCGGAGGTAGCGCTCGGCACGCCGCTCATCGATCTCCTCGGCCTGGCGGGCGGTGGCACGGGCACCACCAAGGCACTCTTCGTCGGGGGCCCCGGCGGCGGCGCGATCGATGCCGGGTCGCTCAACCTCCCGTATAACTACGACTCGCTGGAGTCGATGGGCGCCATCGTCGGCTCGGGCTCGGTGCTCGTGACGGACAGCGCCACCTGCATGGTCGACACGGCTCGCTTCTTCATCGATTTCAACGCCCGCGAGGCGTGCGGCAAGGCGGTGCCGTGCCGAATCGGCACGAAGCGCCTGGTCGAGACCATGGACCGCATCCTAGCGGCGACACCTCGGCCGAATGACTTCACCCTGCTGCGCGAGCTGTCGCGCAAGGTCTCCGATACGGCGCTCTGCAAGCTCGAGCGTCTTGCCTCAGGGCCGATCCTGACCACGCTCGACCGCTTCGGCGACGAGTACCGCGCTCACGCCGAGCGCGGCGAGTGTCTGGCCGGCGCATGCCGCACCGATGGCGTGTCCCCCCTCCTCGAGCCGCTCGCCGGAGTCGATCCGACGGCCGGCGCTTAGCCTCGCTACGATAGGAACGATGGGCTTCGGAACGACGAACGGCCGCTCCAACGGCAACGGCAGCTCCGGCAACGGGAGTGCAGAGGACTACACCCCGATCTGGCCGATGGTGCCCGGCACCCGCGAGATCGGCGTCACGATCAACGGCAAGCAGCTCCAGGTCGAGGAGGGGCAGACGATCCTCCAGGCCTGCCGCGTGCTGGGAATCGACGTCCCGACGCTGTGCTACGAGCCGAAGCTCGCCCCGTACGGCGCGTGCCGCATCTGTGCGGTGGAGGTCGAGGGTCGCGACGACACGCCCATCAGCTGCGGCACGTCGATCGAGGAGGGGATGGTCATCACCACCCACTCCGAGCGGGTCATCGAGAACCGCCGCATGGTCCTCGAGCTCATCTTCAGCGATCACGACGCCTACTGCCTACCGCCCTGCCAGTTCAAATGCCCGACCCGCGTCGATATCCCCGGCTACCTGAAGCAGAACACGCTCGGCAACTGGGAAGAGGCGACGCGCATCCTCAAGCGCTCGCTCCCCTTCCCGGCCATCCTCGGTCGTGTGTGCCCCGCCCCTTGCGAGACTCATTGCCGGCGCGAGGAGGTCGACACCGCCATCGCCATCCGCGACTCGCACCGCTACTGTGCCGACCGCGTGCTCGAAGTGGACGCCCCGGCTCCCATCCCGTGGCCGAAGGAGACCGCCACGGGCCGCAAGGTCGCGATCATCGGCGCCGGTCCGGCGGGGATGAGCGTCGCGTACTACCTCCAGCTGCGCGGCCATGCGTGCGATGTCTTCGAGGCAGATCCGGAGCAGGGCGGCATGCTGCGCTACGGCATCCCTCAGTACCGGCTGCCAAAGGGCTGGATGGATCGCGAGCTGAACCATGTCTGGGAGCTCGGCGCGACGTTCAAGCCGAACATGCGGCTGGGCCGCGACTTCCACCTCGGCGACATCATCGACGATTACGACGCCATCTACGTTGGCATCGGCTGCTACAAGCCGAACGAGCTCGGCATCCCGGGCGAGGGCGCCGATGGCACCGTCAACGCGCTCGAGAACCTCTACAACTCCACGCGCGGCATTCCGGTGCCGCGGCTGAAGGGCGCGCGGGTCGTGGTCATCGGCGGCGGCTTCACCGCCATCGACTGCACCCGGACCAGCGTCCGGCAGGGAGCAGCCGAAGTCACCCTGGTCTACCGCCGTGACCTCAAGGACATGCCCGCCGCCGACGAGGTCCACGAGGCCATCGAAGAGGGCGCGCGCGTCATCTTCCAGGCAGCCCCGACCCGCATCGTGACCGATGCCGACGAGAAGGTGAACGGCGTCGAGTTCCAGCGCATGAAGCTCGGCGAGCCCGATGCGCAGGGCCGCCGTCGACCGGAGCCGATGCCCGGGACCGAGTTCATCGTCGAGTGCGACACCGTACTCGGCGCCATCGGCCAGGGGCCCGAGCTGTCGTGGATCGATTCCGAGCCGGAGGAGATCCGCAAGGGGCTCGAGGTCACGCGCCGCGGCACGCTGGAGGCCGAGGAGCACATCTTCCGCACCAACGTCCCGAAGATCTTCGCCTCGGGAGACGTGCGAACGGGCGCCGCGACGGTAGTCGAGGCCATCGGCGAGGGACGGCGGGCCAGCTATGCCATGGATTACTGGCTGCGCGGCCACGACCTCGACGATCCTCAGGTCCGCCGCATCGTCACCGAGCCGCAGCCCAACTTCCTGACCATCGTGCCCTTCACCGACGACGTGAAGGAGCCCCGCGCGATCATGGGCAAGCAGGAGGCTGACGAGCGCAAGGGCAACTTCAACGAGTACGAGTTCGGCTTCACCGGCGACCAGGCCATGGCCGAGGCGGGCCGCTGCCTGCAGTGCACCTGCGAGGCGATCGGCCATTGCGACCTGCGCGAAGCCGCGATCGAATACGAGACGACGCTGAACATGGCGATCGACGAGCGCTCGATCCAGGACAACCCGTACGTCGGCGTGAACCACGGCTACGGCCGGGACGAGACGCACTCCTTCATCCTGCGCGACTACTCCCGTTGCATCGACTGCGGGCGCTGCGCGCAGGTGTGCAAGGAGATCGTGGGGGCGGGATGCTACGACTTCATCGGCAAGGGCTTCGACTCGCTCGTCACCACCGCCGACTTTGTGTCACTCAACGAGACGCCGTGCGTGTCCTGTGGCCGATGTGCCGAGACGTGCCCGGTCGGCGCGCTCATGCCGCGGCCGCGCATCCTCGAGACGTACCAGCTCGACGTGAGCCGCTGCATCTTCTGCGGCATCTGCGCCGATGCCTGCCCGTACGACGCCCTGCGCTGCGGACCCGAGTTTGAGTTCAGCGAGTACCAGCGCGACCTGCCCATGCTCGACATCCTCGAGATGAGTGACCGGGAGCGGCCCACCCGCTAGGCGGATCAGCTGCTGACGCGCACCAGTGAGAGACTCCAATCCGTGCAGGCCTCATTCGTCTGCTCGATGAAGAAGCTGCCGCCGGGCACGTCATTCACGAACACGAAGCGAATCGGCGAGTTGTCGAGGCCGTAGACGAATTCGCCGCCGTCCTGCGTGATCGCGACGGTGTAATCATCGCAGTCCTCGGTGATGGTGAGCCGATACCGGCCCGGGGCGAGGGGGTACGCCACGCGTTCGTCGCCGGCGGCGACCTCGGCCTCCGTTGGGTTGTCCCGACCCTCGCCGCCCCCGCCGCTGGTGCTGCCACCACATGCGGCCAGGGTCATCGCGAGGGCCGCGAGCACCGGGGCGATACGTCTCGTCATCGCGCTTCGTCCTCCACTCCATCCACTCCAGCCGCCGGGATCGACGGTGCTGCGCAGGGTACGGGGTCAGCGCGCGACCACGCAATGCCTACGCTAGAATCGGTCGCGGTCCCCCAGCGGGACCGTTTGAGCGCTCAACCCTTCGCAGCCGGAGCTTTCGACCCTGGACATCTCCAGCGTCCTCTTCTTCCTGCTCGCCATCGGCGTGGTGGGAGCGGGAATCGCCGTGGTGACGCTGCGCAACATCATCCATTCGGCCGTGGCGATGATGATCTGCTTCGGCTCGTTGGCCGGGATGTATGCGCTGCTCGGGGCTCCCATCGTGGCGGCCGCCCAGGTCCTCATCTACCTGGGGGCCATCAGCGTTCTCATCCTCTTCGCCATCATGCTCACTCAGGCCGGCGACGCGAACCTGCCCGCCTCCTTCCATCCGCAGGGACCGATCGCTGCGGTCGTGGCACTCGCCATCATCGGCCTGACCGGCTGGGCCGCGATCCAGGCGGACTGGGGCGTCATGCCGCAGGCGGCCGGGGCGGCGGTGGAAGCCATTGCGACCGGCCTCTTCACCACGTACGCCTTCCCCTTCGAGATCATCAGCTTCTTGATCCTCGTCGCGATCATCGGCGCCATCTACCTCGCGCGGCGACCCGAGGAAGACGAGCGGGCGAACTGACGATGGGGCTCACCGGCTATCTCATCGTGTCCGTGATGCTCTTCGGCATCGGTGCCTTCGGCTTCATGGCGCGGCGCAACGCGATTCTCATGCTCATCAGCATCGAGCTCATGTTCAACGCGGTGAACCTCAGCCTCGTGGCCTTCAACGCCTTCCTGCCAGCCGATGCCAACGCGGGCGCTGTCTTCGCGCTGATGATCATGGCCGTCGCCGCGGCCGAGGTGACGGTCGGGCTGGCCCTCGTCATCGCGATCATCCGCACGCGGCAGACGGCCGAGGTCGACCAGTACTCCGACCTGAAGGAGTAGGCCGATGCCCATCGAGCTGCTGATCGCCCTCATTCCCGCTCTGCCCGTGGTCGGATTCCTGTTCGCCGTGTTGGTCGGACCGCGCTTTGACCACATGCCCTCCCACGGTCACCACGACGGGAACGAAGACGACAGCCACGCCAATGCGGCGCACGGCGATGACGACCACGACGCGCACGCGGTCGACGACTCCGCCTATCGGACCGTCCCGAGCGAGGAGGAGCAGCGTGCGACGAGCCCGCACGCCGGTCATGCCGACGACTTGGCCAACGCCGAAGGCGCCGATGGTGTGATTCCGGCCGACATGAGCGACGGTCTGGGCCAGGCAGGCCACGTCGCCCCGGGCGCCGAGCTACCGCGCTACCGCTCGTGGATCGTGCCGACCGGCCTCGTTGGGCTGATGTGGGTCTTCTCGATGATCGTGTTCGCCAGCGTCGTGTTCGGCGGGAACGAGTACGAGGTGAGGATCTACGAGTGGATCGCGTCGGGCGACTTCACCATCGAGGTCAGCTTCCTGGTGGACTCGCTGACGGCCATGCTTCTGCTCGTCGTCAGCACGGTCGGCTTCCTGGTCCACATCTATTCGATCGGCTACATGGACGGCGACCGAGGCTTCTGGCGCTTCTTCGCCTACCTGAACCTCTTCATGTTCAGCATGCTGCTGCTGATCCTGGGCGACAACTTCCTCATGCTCTACGTCGGCTGGGAGGCGGTCGGCCTGTGCAGCTACGCGCTCATCGGCTTCTGGTACAAGAAGCCCTCGGCCGCGGGCGCCGCAAAGAAGGCGTTCGTCGTCAACCGGGTCGGCGACTTCGGGTTCGGCCTCGGGATCATGATGCTGTGGGTGAACCTCGGGACCCTGAGCTTCCGCGAGGTCTTCGCGACCATCGGCAGCCTGGACGAGACGACGATCACGGTCATCGCCCTGCTCCTGTTCGCCGGCGCCGTGGGCAAGAGCGCCCAGTTCCCGCTCCACGTGTGGCTACCGGACGCCATGGAAGGCCCGACCCCGGTCAGCGCCCTGATCCATGCCGCGACCATGGTCAACGCCGGGGTGTACCTGGTGGCCCGCGCCAACCCGATCTTCGCCGAGGCGCC
Source organism: Candidatus Limnocylindria bacterium (assembly GCA_039917415.1). GTDB lineage: Bacteria > Chloroflexota > Limnocylindria > QHBO01 > QHBO01 > JACDBZ01. The sequence continues at coordinate 8,967 of JBDSJJ010000030.1, forward strand.
GGTCGCGATGTGGACCGTGGCCATCATCGGCGTCTTCACCGCCATCTTCGCTGCGGCCATCGCCCTGACCCAGAACGACATCAAGAAGGTCCTCGCCTACTCGACTGTCAGCCAGCTGGCGTACATGTTCTTCGCGCTCGGCATCGGCGCTTGGGTGGCCGCGATCTTCCACCTCGTCAGCCACGGCTTTTTCAAGGGCCTGCTGTTCATGGGCTCGGGCTCGGTGATCCACGGCGCCGGCGGCGAGCAGGACATGCGCTACATGGGCAACCTGCGCGCGAAGATGCGCTGGACGTACGTCACCATGGTCATCGGCTCACTGGCCCTGGCCGGCATCCCGATCTTCTCCGGCTTCTTCAGCAAGGACGAGATCCTGGCCGAGGCCTTCAACCGCGGGTACCTCGTCTTCTACCTCGTCGGCACGATCGTCGCCTTCATGACGGCGTTCTACACGTTCCGCATGATCTTCATGACGTTCTGGGGCGAGTGGCGCGGGACGAAGGCGGCCTGGGACCACATCCACGAGAGCGCGCCGACCATGGTGGCGCCGCTGGCGATCCTCGCCGTGCCCACCATCCTGGCGGGTCTCCTTCTCGGCATTCCGCCGGAGGGCGGCATCATCCACGGCTGGCTGGAGGAGGTCTTCCACGTCGCGGAGGAGGCCCACGCCGGCGTCCTCCCGGGCTCGATCGCCGACGGCGAGCATCACGGCTTCGAGCTCTTCGGCCTCGGCGGCCTCCTGCTGCTCATCGGGGCGGCGGTGGCCGTTGGCGGCGTCCTGCTCGCGTACCGCTGGTACGTGCAGCGGCCGGAGTCGGCGGCGCGCTTCGTCGACCGCATCCCGCTGGGTCTCGGGCCGGGGATGTATCGCGCCAGCGTGAACAAATACTACGTCGATGACCTCTACGGGCTGGTCTGGGCGCGCGGCGGTGTGCTGCTCAGCACCGCACTGTGGTGGTTCGACGCCAAGGTCATTGACGGCGCGGTCAACGGCGCCGGCTGGCTGGCATCGATGATCGGGGGCGGCCTGCGCAAGATCCAGACGGGACGCGTCGAGAACTACGGCCTCGGGATCGCCGCGGGGCTCGTGCTCGTGCTCGTGGTGCTGGCCACGGTCGTGCGCTGATGGACGACGTGCCCGTGCTCTCGCTCATCGTCTTCTCCCCTCTGATCGGTGTGCTGCTGCTGCTGTTCATGCCCGGATCGCATCACCGGGCGGTCCGCTGGGTCGCGCTCGGGGCCGCACTGGCCAGCCTGGCCTTCTCACTGATTCTGCTCGGCTACGACATCGGCGGCACCGAGTTCCAGTACCGCGAGGATCTCGCCTGGATCGAGGCGTTCGGCATGCGCTACACCCTTGGCGTAGATGGCCTGTCGGTGGTGCTGGTCCTGCTGACCACCGTCCTCAGCGTGGTCGCGATGTTCTACTCATGGGAGCCGATCCAGACGCGGGTGAAGGAGTACTACATCGCGCTCCTCCTCCTGATGGTCGGCATGCTCGGCGTGTTCGTCGCGCTCGACCTCTTCCTGTTCTACGTGTTCTGGGAGATCAGCCTCTTCCCGATGTACGTGATCATCGGCGTGTGGGGCGGACCGCGGCGCATCTACGCCACGGTGAAGTTCGTCCTCTACACCCTGGTCGGGTCGCTGCTGATGCTCGTCGCCATCCTGGCCGTGGCCATCGCCCATGCGGCGAGCGGCCAACCGTTCACGTTCAGCTACGAGGCGCTCCGCGGCTTCGCCTACGCCGATTCGCTCCAGGCCCTGGCCTTCGTGGCCCTCTTCCTGGCGTTCGCCATCAAGGTCCCGATGTGGCCGTTCCACACCTGGCTGCCCGACGCCCACGTGGAGGCACCGACCGCCGGATCGATCATCCTGGCCGGGGTGATGCTGAAGCTCGGCGGCTACGGCTTCCTGCGCTTCAGCCTTCCGCTCCTGCCGGATGCGGCAGTGAGCTTCGCGCCGATCGTCATCGGGCTGGCGATCATCGCCATCATCTACGGCGGACTGGTGGCCATGGTCCAGCCGGACCTGAAGAAGCTGGTGGCGTACTCGAGCGTGAGCCACATGGGCTTCGTGATGCTTGGCGCGTTCGTGTTCAACGAGCAGGGCCTGCAGGGCGCCATCTACCAGATGATCAGCCACGGCATCACCACCGGCGCCCTCTTCCTCCTCGTCGGCATCCTCTACGAACAGACGCACGATCGGCTCATCGCCCACATGGGCGGGCTCAATGCCCGCGTGCCGCGCTACGCCGCGATGTTCGGCCTCTTCACCTTCGCGAGCATCGGCCTGCCGGGGCTCTCCGGCTTCGTCGGCGAGTTCCTCGTCATCCTCGGTGCCTTCCGCGCCAACGGGTTCATCGCGGCCGCGGCCATGCTCGCGGTGATCATCAGCGCGGTCTACATGCTCTGGATGTTCCAACGCGTCTTCTTCTCCGTCCCCTCCGACTGGATGCGCCAGTTCTGGCCGGCGCTGCGGGACATCAATCGCAACGAGTGGATCGCCCTGGCCCCCCTCGTCGTGCTCGTTGTGGCGCTGGGCGTGTATCCCGGACCGGTGCTCGAGATCATCGCCGCTCCGGTCGATCGCATCATCGAGGCCGTCGGTGGTGCCGGCCTGACCGGGTTCGGCCCGCTGTGGTGAGGTGGATGTCATGACGTACGTCGACGATCTCGTGACCCTGCTGCCGGAGCTCCTCCTCGCGGGGCTCATTCTCGCCATCATCACCGTCGACCTGTTCCTGTCGCGAGCCAACAAGTGGCTGCTCACGCCGCTGGCGGTCGCGGGCCTGGTGTTGGTGGGCGCGGCGTGCGTGGTCGTATGGGACATCAACGAGACGGTCTACGCGGGCTTCTACCGAGTCGACGACCTGTCCGTCTTCTTCAAGGCATCCACCGTCCTGATCGGGATCCTGTCGGTCCTTTTCGCGCCGGCCTACCTCGTGGTGCGTCGCATCCCGCTGGGCGAGTTCCACATGATCCTGCTCAGCGCGCTGCTCGGGATGTTCATCCTCGCCTCGAGCAGCGACCTCATCACCCTCTTCCTGGGCCTCGAGCTCATGACGATGCCCTCGTACCTGCTCACCGGACTGCACAAGACCGACCGCTACAGCAACGAGGGCGGGCTGAAGTACTTCCTGCTCGGCAGCTTCGCAAGCGCCATCGTCCTGTTCGGCATCAGCTGGCTGTACGGCATCACCGGCACCACGAACATCGCCGAGATCGCGGCATCCGGGCTGGGGGGTCGGATGGGCGGCCCGCTCCTGGTCGCGATCGGCTTCCTCCTCGTGGGCGGCACGTTCAAGATTGCGGCCGTCCCGTTCCATTACTGGACCCCGGATGCCTACCAGGGCGCCCCGACGCCGATCACCGGCTTCCTGTCGGTCGGCCCGAAGCTCGGCGCATTCGCCCTCCTCGTCCGGGTCTTCGCGGAGGCGCTGGCGCCGGTCCGCGCCGACTGGCTCGGCATCTTCCTGGTACTGACCGTCCTCACGATGACGGTGGGCAACGTCGTCGCGCTGACACAGGTCAACGTCAAACGCATGCTGGCCTACTCGAGCATCGCCCACACCGGGTACATCATGGTCGGCCTGGCGGCGTTCGCGAACGCGACCGATGCCGAAGCCGCCGCGCAGGGCATCGAGTCGGTGCTGTTCTACGTGCTGGGATATGCCGTCATGAACATCGCGGCCTTCGCCGTGGTCGGCATGCTGCAGCGGGACACGCGGCGCTTCGGGGGACTGAACTCGTTCGCCGGGCTCGGGTCCCGCTCCCCCGCGCGGGCGGCGGCGATGGGCGTGCTCATGCTCAGCCTGACCGGGATTCCGCCGACCGTCGGGTTCTTCGCCAAGCTCTACGTCCTGCTAGCGGCCGTCGACGCAGGACTGGCGTGGCTGGCGGTGATCCTTGTCCTCAACGCCGCGATGGCCGCCTTCTACTACCTGCGCGTCATCGTCTACATGTACATGCGGGATCCGGAAGGCGATCCGGCCCCGCTCGACACCTCTCCCTTCGGCACGGTGGCACTGGCGCTGTCGGTGGCCGGCGTCGTCCTCCTGGGACTGTTCCCGGGCGCCGTCCTGAGCCTGATCGAGGTCTCTGCGGCGAGCCTGTTCTGATCTCATGACCAAGCCCCAGGCCGACGACGCCCTCGGGGCCGCGGCCTCCGCCCTGCTGGGTGACCGCCGCCTGATCATCGCCACCAATCGCGGGCCGATCACGTTTGCGACCACGGCGGATGGGAGCCTTCGCCCGCGTCGCGGGTCCGGCGGGCTGGTCACGGCGCTGGGCCAGGTCGGAAAGCATGTGCCGGTGACGTGGGTGGCGGCGGCCATGAGCGAGGGCGACCGTCGCGCGGCGTCCGACCCGAAGCTGCTGCGCCAGGCAGCGGGGGGCGACGATGCCATCCGGCTGCGCTTCGCCACGGTCGAGCGCTCCGTCTACGAACAGGCGTACAACGTCATCGCCAACCCGCTCCTCTGGTTCCTCCAGCACCAGATGTGGGACCTGCCCGAGCGGCCGATCATCGACGCGGCGACGATGCGAGCGTGGGAGCGCGGCTATCTCGCCATGAACGAAGCCGTAGCCGCGGCGGTGTTGGCCCAGGCCCGCGGTGACCGGGAGCCGCGCATCATGCTCCACGATTACCACCTGTACACGGCGGCGGAGCGAATCCGGCGGGCGCGACCGAAGGCGATCATCAGCCACTTCACCCACATCCCGTGGCCGCCCTCGAGCATCTGGCTGGCGATGGCGCCGGCTATTCGCGAGGGGATCGCCATCGGGCTCCTGGCCAATGACGTCGTCGGCTTCCAGACCACGCGCTACGCGCACAACTTCCTGCGCATGGTGGAGACGTTCGTGCCGGACGCGAAGGTGGACTACAAGACGAGCACGGTCCGCCGGCGGCGCCGCACCACGCACGTCCGCCACTACCCGATCAGCATCGACGTCGAGGCCACGACCCGCATCGCGAGATCGCGCGCCGCGCGTCGGCGGGCGGACCAGCTGCTCGGCTCTACTCGCGAACGCATCATCGTGCGCGTCGATCGGCTTGAGCCCTCGAAGAACATCGTGCGCGGCTTCCTCGCCTACGAAGCGCTGCTGCAGCGGCATCCACGCCTCCGCGGACGAGTCAGCTTCCTCGCGTTTCTCGTCCCCTCGCGCACCGGGCTGCGCGAGTACGGCGACTACGGGCGGAGTGTGCAGAACGAGGTCGACCGGATCAACGCGCGATTCGGACGGTCCGACTGGCGTCCCATTCAGATCTTCTACGAGAACGACTACGCCCAGGCACTCGCCGGGCTTTCGATCGCCGATGTCGTGCTCGTGAACCCCCTCGTCGATGGCATGAACCTCGTCGCCAAGGAGGCCGTCGTCGTATCGCAGCGTGACGCGGTCCTCGTCCTGTCGGAGTCCGCCGGCGCCTTCGACCAGATGGCGGGCGGGGTCCTGGCCGTGGCGTCGGCCGACGTCCTCGGGACTTCGCAGGCGCTGATGGCGGCGCTTGACATGCCGGTCGAGGAGCGTCGGCGGCGACTCGTGAAGCTGCGGCGCGGCGTCGAGCGCGAGGACATCACCTGGTGGCTGCGCCGCCAGCTCGAGGACCTGTCCGAGCTCGCCGGCTGATCCGCACAGCAGAACGGACCCTGGAGTGCTCCAGGGTCCGTTCCGGGGATTCGATGGGGGTGCCGAGAGCCTTAGCGGCGGCGGCGGTCCACCACCATGACCGCGACGCCACCCATGAGCAGGACTGCCGAGATGGCAAGGATCCAGGTCACGGACGGGCTCAGCGGAGAGACCGGGGTGGTCGCCGTGTCAGGCACCATGCTCGCGGCGGGGGATGCCGTCGTGGCGGTCGATGCACTCGGCGCAGGCGGGGCCGCGTTGGCCACGCCCCAGTACGGGAAGCTCGAGAGGAACGTGCTGTCGTTCGCGACGCAGTCGGTGGTCACGTTGCCATCGAGGATGACGCTGTAGGCCACGTCGATGACGTCATCGGCGAGTGCACGACCGTTGAGGGCCGAGAAGTCGGCGGACGACGTGACGTCGTAGCCGAGGGTGTCGGGCAGAAGCGCGGCGGCAACGGCGTCACCGGCAGCGTCGGCAGTCGCCATGTCGTAGGCGAAGGCCTTCTGCAGGATGGCCGAGGTGGTGCCGGAGACATCGTCGGTGTAATCGGCGACGTCATTGGTCGGGTCAGCGGCGTTGTAGGCATCCTTCGTGGCATCGGTGTGCAGGAAGATCGTATTGATCCCCGGCTTGCCCATGCGGTCGATCTGTGCGCCACCCACGCCCTGGTGGGTCGAAGCCCAGACGCCGATGGTGCCGCCACCGAGATCCGCATCCGGAACCTCGAGGACGATGGCCGTGGCATCGAAACCGGCGAAGAAGTTGACATCCGGATCGCTGTCGCAGATCAGGCTTGCGTCGACTTCGGCGTCCGGATCGAGGATCGAGGCCTTGAACGCGTTGAAGCCGTCGAGGTCGAAGTAGAAGGGATCGTCCA
>JBDSJJ010000031.1:0-7856 GCA_039917415.1 Candidatus Limnocylindria bacterium
ACGGCGCAATGCCCCAGGTCGCCCCAACGGCCCCCCACGCGGTGGCGAAGGATCGGCGGAGCTCCTCAGCCGCCGTCTCGGCCGCGGGACTAAACGTGCTACTCACGGGAGCATGTTACTCGCTGGAGGCGCTCACGGAGAAGCCCCGGCTCTCGGGCCGGGGCTTCGGGGCGCGGGTGTCGCGAGGGGGTCAGTGGGCGCAGCCGCCGGCCTTGGCGGGAGACCCGTCAGTATTGAACGACGAACCGCAGGCGCAGCTGCTGACGGCGTTGGGATTGTTGATCGCGAAGCCGGAGCCCATGAGCGAGTCGACATAGTCGATCTCGGCGCCCAATACGTGCTGCTGGCTGAACTGGTCGATCACGACCGGCACGCCTGAGTGGTCCTCGACCCGGTCGCCTTCGTTCACCTTCTCGTCGAAGGCCAGGCCGTAGCTGAAGCCGGAGCAGCCGCCGCTCTTGACGAAGAGGCGGAGCCGGGCGTCGGCCTTGCCCTCGCGCTGGCGGAGCTCGAGGACCTTGCGGCCCGCAGCCTCGGTGACCGAAACGAGCAGCTCACCACTCGGTGCGCCGCCGGTCATTGAGATCGGCTCGCGTGGAGTCTCGGAAAGTGTCATTCGTATCGGTCTCCTGCTGAGCGCCGTGGCGCAGGGATATCGGATTCGCTCTGGAAAGTATACCAATCAACTGGTGTGTGCCCGCAAGGGGACGTTCGGGCTGCGGGTTCGGGACTCGATTGATCGAGCGTCGTTCACGCGGTGGCCCGGTCGTGTGTCGCCAGCTCGATGTGTCGAGCACCCGCGTGCAAGGGCCGCACGCCGGGGTGATGCTCACGCTCACCGGCACTCGATCAAGCGAGTCAATCGCACGCCGGGGCCGGCTCCCGTGAAGGAGACTCGATCCGTGTGCCGGCTTGGCGCCACTGGTTGATCGGTACACTACGTCCACCCCGAACCCGGCGAATCCGCATGAGGACGACCAGCTGTGAGACTTGCGAGCCGCATGGAGCGGATCGGGACCGAAACCGCGTTCGAGGCCGCCGCCCGCGCCCGGGCCCTCGAGGCCACCGGTCGTGACGTGATCCACCTCGAGCTCGGCGAACCCGACTTCGACACGCCGCGCCACGTCTCGGAGGCGGCGGCCCGGGCCCTGCTCGAGGAGGGTGCGACGCACTACACCGCCGCAACCGGCATCGCACCCTTGCGCGAGGCGATCGTCGCCGACGTGAAGCGCTGGAAGGGAATCGAGACAACGCCGGAGCAGGTCGTGGTGACCCCCGGCGCCAAGCCGATCATGTTCTACGCCATGCTCGCGATCGTCGATGACGGCGACGAGGTCATCTACCCGAATCCCGGCTTCCCGATCTACGAGTCGATGGCACGGTACGTCGGCGGCACGCCGGTGGCGGCACCGCTGCGCGAGGCGAACGACTTTCGCATGGATGTCGACGAGGTTGCGTCGCTCATCACGCCGCGTACCCGGATGCTCGTCTTCAATTCCCCGCACAATCCGACCGGCTCGATCCTGACCGACGACGATATCCGTCGCCTGGCCGAGCTGGCAGTCGAGCATGACCTCGTGGTCCTTGCCGATGAGATCTACGGCCGGCTCCAGTACGAGGGAACGCTGCTCTCGATCGCGACCCTACCGGGCATGGCCGAGCGGACGATCACGCTCGACGGCTTCAGCAAGACCTTCGCGATGACCGGCTGGCGGATGGGCTACGGCGTCATCCCCGAGTGGCTCATCCCCTCGTTCAGCCGGCTGGTCATCAACAGCGTCAGCTGCACGAACGCCTTCGCCCAGGCCGGGGCGATCCAGGCCCTGACCGGGCCGCAGGACGACGCGGACGCGATGCGCGCGGAGTTCATCGCGCGGCGGCAGCTGATGGTCGACGGACTCAACGCCATCGCGGGCGTGACCTGCGTGATGCCGCACGGTGCGTTCTACACCTTCCCGAACGTCTCGTCCTTCGGGCGGACGAGCTCCGAGATCGCCGACCACCTGCTTTACGACGCCGGAGTCTGCGGCCTGTCGGGCACCGCGTTCGGCAAGCACGGCGAGGGTCATCTGCGCTTCAGCTATGCGAACTCGCGGGAGAACCTGGCCGCCGCGCTGGAACGTGTGGGGGAGTCGCTGGCCAAGCTGGAGCGCACCGGCGAGCTGGTGAGCGGCGGCGCATGACGCGACCAAGAGTCCTCGTCACGCGCGTGATTCCGGACGCCGGCCTCGACGCGGTGCAGGAGGCCTGTGACGTCGACCTGTGGCAGGACGAGCTTCCGCCACCACGGGACGAGCTGCTGCGGCGGGTTGCCGGAGTCGAGGGCCTGCTGTCGCTGCTCACGGACCGCGTGGACGACGAGCTGCTCGACGCCGCCGGGCCTCAGCTGCGCGTGGTCTCGAACTTCGCCGTCGGCTTCGACAACATCGACGTCCCGGCCCTCACCCGTCGCGGCATCCCTGGTGGCAACACGCCCGGCGTTCTGACCGAGACAACCGCCGACCTCGCCTTCACGCTGCTCATGGCCGCTGCCCGTCGCATTCCTGAGTCGGTGGACTACGTGCGCGACGGCCACTGGAAGACGTGGGGGCCGATGCTCCTCATGGGCGTCGACATTCATGGGGCCACGCTCGGCATCGTGGGCTTCGGACGCATCGGGCGCGAAATGGCTCGACGGGGACGAGGCTTCGGGATGCGGATCCTGTACCACGACGTCCACCCGGCGACGCCCGAGGACGAGGCCGAGCTCGGCGCGACCCGGGTCGAGATGGACGAGCTGCTCCGCGAGTCCGACTTCGTCAGCCTGCATGTGAATCTCACCGACGAGACCCACCACCTGATCAGTACCGATGCCCTGCACGCCATGAAGCCGAGCGCCGTGCTCGTGAACACGTCGCGCGGCCCGGTCGTCGATCCGCCGGCGCTCGAGGCGGCGCTGCGCGATGGGCAGATCTTCGCCGCCGGGCTGGATGTCACCGAGCCGGAGCCGCTCCCGGCCGACCACGGGCTGGTGGGTCTGCCGAACTGCGTGGTCGTGCCGCACATCGCATCGGCGTCGCGAGTCACCCGCGACCGCATGGCCCAGATGGCAGCGGCGAATCTTCTGGCCGGCGTGCGGGGCGAGCGCCTCCCGACGCCGATCAACCCGGAGGTCTACGACTGACGTGCCGGACGGCCGCCTCAAGCTTCCCGATCTGTCGCATCCGCACCCGTACGAGCATCGGCGGCCCAGGCGCCCGTCGCACCTGCCCAAGCGGCTGACGCCCCCACCGGCGCGCAGCGAACCGCCCGACCTGTCGCTGTTTCTCTACGCAGGACTCGTGCTGCTCGTGATCCTCGCCATCGTCGCCATCCCGTACGTCATCGGCTACCTGTTCGAGGTCGTCCTCTAGCCTCGTTCACGCCTGCGCCGTCCATACCAGGATGCGATCGCCGTCGACCTTGACGCGAGGCCGAACGAGGTCTGCAAGTTCCACGGGATAGGCTGCCGCGTCTCCGCGGTACGGGTTCTCACGCCACGTCCGCCGTCCGTTCGCCAGCCGGCCGGCGAGGTCGAAGCTGGCCCCGTGGCACGGGCAGCGCAGGTCTTGCCATTCCGGCCGGAAGTGAAGGGTGCAGCCCATGTGGCTGCAGACCGAGGACAGGGCGCGAACGTCACCGCCGTCGTTGACCACGAAGCCGTCGAACGCCGCGGTGCTGAACCGAATCGCCGAACCCTCGGGCAGATCGGCGACGCGCGCGACCTCCTGCCAGAATCCCTCACCCGTCACGAGTTCGCCACCACCGCCAGCCGCCGGCGGCTCCGAGCGAGACGCCAACGACATGCCGATGGCGCCCGCCGCCAGCCCGGCGGCCGCGCCGAGCCCGCCACGCAGCAGTTCGCGGCGCGAGACGCGCCAACGCGCCCGACCGCCCGGCTCGATCGCGGTCGTCCGCACCGGTGGGGGGACGAGGACCGCCGTCATCCCGTCGTCAGCGGCGCGCATGCGGCGGCGCAGCTGTTCGACAAAGGCCGGATCCGGGTCCATCGCAGCGCCGCGCGAGGATCCGGCGATCTCGGCCGCCAGGCGGGCCATCTCCGCCTCGTCCTCACCCTCGACGTGCTGCGGGGAGGGCCGGTCACCGCTGGTCAGGGCCGCCAGGTAGCGCTCGAATCGCTCGGCCTGGTCGGCGCCCGATGTGCGGTCGTCATCCATGGCGTCCCTCCTCGAGCAGGGCGGCCCGCCGCAGGGCTCGGTATTGGAGCACCTTGGCGTTTCCACTGGTGATGCCCAACGCAGCGGCCGTCTCAGCGACCGACATGCGCTGGAGAAACCTGAGCTCGAGCACGCGCCGATAGCGTTCCGGGAGTCGTCCGAGCAGCGCCTGGACCCGCGCCAGCGACGAGTCATCGGGTGCCGGCGTCGGCACTGCGTCGCCATCCGCAGGCTCCCAGCCCGGGGCCACGTGGTCCATGCCGACCAGTGGCAGCCGGTAGAAGGCCCGCCAGTGGTCTGCGATCGCGTTCTGCGCGACCCGGTACAGCCAGGCCGCGATCTGGCGCGGATCGCGGTCGGTGTCGAGATGTTCGACCGCCCGAATGAACACCTGCGCGGTCAGGTCCTCGGCATCCGGGCGGTTGCCGACGCGCGCGAAGACGAATCGGTAGACCCCGACCACGTGGTCGGCGTAGACCTGCTCGAAGGAACCGGGGGCGCCAGGCATCTCACCGATGCGATACGCCGCCGGTTACGTCCGCGGACGCAGCGGGGCGAGGAGGGCCGCGACCTCCTCGAGGAAGCGGGCATCGGTCGAGTCGAACGCATCGAGGTCCGATCCGTCGACGTCGATCTCACCCACCACTCGATCGGCGTCGAATATCGGCACCACGATCTCGCTGCGGGTGCTGGCGAAGCACGACAGGTAGCGCGAATCGGCGCTGACGTCCGGGACGATCTCCGTTAAGCCGCTGCTCGCCGCGGCGCCGCACACGCCGGTTCCGATCGGGATCCGGGTGTGCTCGGTGGCCTCGGGTCCGGTCCAGGGTCCGAGCACCAGATCGCTGCCGTCGACCCAATACACGCCGACCCAGTCGTAGGAGGGAAAGCGCTCGTGGAGGAGGTCGACCACGCGTTGGGCGGAAGACTCAGGGTCGGATGCTTCGGCGATCGCCCGACGCACCAGGTCCAGCGCGTCGCCGTGTGCCGCGAGACCTTCCTCGGCCACCGGGTGACTCACTGCCGCGCCGCCCAGCGCTCCGCCCAGCGGTCGATGCCCGAGATTGCGCCGCGCAGGTCCGCACCCTTGTTGGTCAGGGAGTACTCGACCCACGGCGGCACCTCGCTGATGGCGCGGCGCTCGACCAGGCCCTCGTCCTCGAGCAGCTTCAAGCGCTGCGAGAGGGTCGCCGAGTTCGCGCCACCCAGGGCGTCCTGCAACTCGCAGAAGCGCTGCGTGCGATCCCCGAGAGAGCGGAGGATGCGCAGCACCCACTTCTGGCCGATGACATTGAATGCCTCGGTTGCCGCGCACTCCGCACGGAGGGCACGGGCGCGGCGAGCCGCCCGGGAGCGTGGCAGCGCGAGGGGCGGTGAAGAGAGTCCGGCGTCCATCAGGACGCGAACCCTAGCACCGCCCCCCGACGCCGATCAACCGTGGGCCTACTCCACGACCACGGTCATGTTCATCGACGGATGGAAGAGGCAGGTGATGAGGTACGTGCCCGGCTCGTCGAACACGAAGGACGTCACGCCGTTCGGGGCGAGCTCCTCGTCGAGGATCGGATCGTCCGTGGCGGCGCCGTCGGAGCCCTCGGTCACTGTGTGCGCCGCGCCGTCCGCGTTCACGAAGCGCACCGATGTGCCGGCCGCGATCGCGAGCTCGTCCGCGTCGAACGCGAATCCCTCGAGACGGACGGTTTCCTCGCCACCACCGGCTGCCGATGGCGCGGCGGCCTCGGACGGTGCGGCGGTGGCGGACGGCGCGCTGCTGCCGCTACCGGCCTCGCTGGGCTCATCGGCCGGTGCCGTGCCACACGCGGCCAACACCAGTGCCAACCCGGTGAACAGCGCCGGGATCGTTCGAGTTCGGTTCATGCGGTTGCTCCTGTCGTGAGGTGGGGGTTGGCGTCCATCGATCCGTACGGCCCGCGTTACGGCGCGGCGCATTTGACGCCCACCGAGTGGGCCCGCATGATGCGGGAACCCACCTTCGCCCCGCGCGTCGAGCATGCCGCAGACCACGATTTACGGGTCGCCCCGCTCCGTCGGGGCACCCGACAGCCGTCCGCCGGCGGTCGCCACCACGGACCTCGCCCGCCTCTTCGCGGGCAGTCCGGCGCTGGCCGGTGTCACGCTGCGGATCGAGGGTGGACGAACGGTCGCCCTCCTCGGACCGAACGGAGCGGGAAAGACCACGCTCCTGCGCCTGCTCTCGACCGCCATTCGGCCTTCGTACGGGATTGTGCGCGTCGACGGCCTCGACGTCGATCGCGACGCGGGGGAGCTTCGCAAGCGGGTTGCCTACCTGTCGCACGCCACCGGCCTGTACGACGACCTGACGGCGCGCGAGAACCTGGCGTTCGCCGCCGCGATGCTCGGCACGCCGGACGCCAGACCACGGATCCAGCGCGCGCTCGACGACATCGGGCTCGGGTCTCGTGCCGAGGACCGGGTGGTGACGTTCTCGGCCGGCATGCGCAAGCGGCTGGCGCTCGGTCGAATCCTGCTCGGATCGGCGTCGGTGGTGCTGCTCGACGAGCCGTATGCGGCGCTCGATGCCGATGGCATGGAGCTCGTCGACCGGCTGCTCGTCGCGTGGCACGAGGTCGGCGTGTCGGTCGTTGTGGCATCGCACGCCATCGGACGCCTGGACGCCTACCTCGACGGACGGGTGGTCCTCGAACGCGGCCTGGTCGCCGAGACGTCTGGCGAGGGCGTCACCCATGCGCCGCCGGGTATGCCGCAGCAGCGGCGTCCCGCCGTGGCCGGAGTCACACGATGAACTCGCTGCGCGGCCATGCCCGCGTTGCGCTGGCCGTGGCGCGCAAGGACGCGCTGGCCGAGCTGCGCGGCCGGCATGCTCTCGTCAGCACGCTCTTCTTTGCGGCGGTCGTGCTGCTGCTGTTCGGCTTCGCGCTTGGGCCGGACGCCGCAAGACTGGCGGCTGCGGCCCCCGGCCTGCTGTGGCTGGCTGTCGTCTTCGCCGGGGTTCTGGCGGTGAACCGGCTCCATCTGCTCGAGACGGACGACGGTGCGTTCGAACAGCTGGCGCTGTACCCCGTTCCGCGCCAGGCGATCTACGCCGGCAAGGCACTCGGTGGATTCGCCGTCATGCTGCTCCTGGCGGTACTGGTCCTCGGCGCCGTGGGCATCCTGTTCGCGGTGGATGTGCCGTCCGCCTGGCCGGCGCTGCTGGTGACCGCGGTCCTCGGCGCCGCGGGCGTCGCCGCGGTCGGCACGTTCTACGCAGGTGTGACCATTCGTCTGCGCGCACGCGAGGTCATGCTCCCGCTGCTCATGCTGCCCGTGCTCGCGCCCCTGCTGCTCGGTGCTGTGAAGGCCACGGGGGCGGCGCTGGCCGGTGACCCGTTCGGCGAGCTGGGGGCGTGGCTGCAGTTGCTCGTCGCCTTCGACGTCATCATGATCGTCGCCGGAGCGGCGACCTACGGCTATCTCCTGGAGGATTGATGAAGACCCGGATGCTCGGCTTCGTGGCACTGGCTGCGGTCGTGGCGGCCGCCAGCGTCGCCCTGTTCGTGGTGCCACCCGACCAGAACCAGGGCGATGCCCAGCGGATCATGTATCCGCACGTGGCATCGGCGTGGCTGGCGTACCTGTCGTTCGGCGTCACGGCACTGGCGGGCATCGGATGGCTGT
>JBDSJJ010000032.1:0-6131 GCA_039917415.1 Candidatus Limnocylindria bacterium
GCCTTCACCGCGAGCACGTTGATCGTGCCACGCAGCTTGTTGACCACCAGGGTCGCCAGCGCCTCACCATCGACGTCCTCGGCGATGATCAGGAGCGGCTTGCCGGTCGATACGGTCTTCTCGAGCGTCGGCAGGATGTCGGCGACGGCGCTGATCTTCTTGTCCGTGACGAGCACGAACGGCTGATCCAGCGTCGCCTCCATCTTGCCGCCATCGGTCGACGTGACCATGTAGGCCGACAGGTAGCCGCGGTCGAGCTGCATGCCCTCCACGTATTCCTTGTCGAGCTTCAGGCCCTGCGACTCCTCGACGGTCACGACGCCGTCCTTGCCGACCTTGTCCATGACATCGGCGATCATCTGGCCGATCTCGGTGTCGCGTGCGCTGATCGAGGCGATGTGCGCGATGTCCTCGGTCGTTTCGACCGGCTTCGACAGCCTCTTGATCTCCTCGACGATGGCAGCGACGCCCTTCTCGAGTCCGCGCTTCAGACCCATCGGGCTGGCGCCGGCGGTGACGTTCTTCAGGCCCTCGGTGATGATGGCCTGCGCCAGGACGATGCTCGTGGTGGTGCCGTCACCGGCCACATCGTTCGTCTTGGTGGCGACCTCCTCGAGCAGCTGGGCCCCCATGTTCTCGTAGGGATCCTCGAGCTCGATGTCGCGCGCGATCGTGACACCGTCATTTGTGATGGTCGGTGCGCCGAATTTCTTGTCGAGAAGTGCGTATCGGCCCTTCGGCCCCAGCGTGACCTTGACGGCATCGGCCATCTTGTCCACGCCGCGCTTCAGTGAGCGACGCGCCTCTTCCTCGAACAGCAGCTGCTTCGCCACGGTTCTGTTCTTCCTCCTCGGTGATCGCCGCGCTCCGCGCGGCGAGTGGGTTGAATGTGTCGGTTTCGCTACGCGATGACGGCGAGGATGTCCTTCTGGGAGAGGATCAGGAGATCCTCGTCATCCAGCTTGAACTCGGTGCCCGCGTACTTCTGGAAGAGGACCTTCTCGCCCTCCTTGACTTCCATCTCCTCGCGTTTGCCGTCGTCCAGGGTGCGGCCGGGGCCGACCGAGACGATCGTGCCCTCCTGGGGGCGCTCCTTGGCGGTGTCCGGCAGGACGATGCCGCTCTTGGTCATGTCCTCGCGGGGGGTGGGCTTGACGACGAGGCGGTCACCCAGGGGCTTGAGCTGGGTCGCCGTGCCGCCGACCGTGCTGGTCATGTGTGCGTTATGCCTCCTTGCGTGCGGAACCGGTGCGCATAGATCCGAATCTGAGATGCCCAGTCGTGGGAGCGCCAGCGCGACCGATGAGGCCGTCATCTGGCACTCAACCGACGAGAGTGCCAAGTGGCAAGGTATCACCGCAGAGACGGGGGTGTCAAGGCGGCGTACGCGGAAATGCCCCGGCCGGTGGCCGGGGCATTCGCCGCTCGTTTGAAGCGGGATCGGTCAGGCGCGATGGCCGATCATCAGGGCGCTTGGAACGGGATCGACATCGCCGCCGCCATCGCCGCCATCGCCGCCGTTCCCGCCCGGGGCGAGGACGAGGACGTAGACAAGCACCGCGATCACGATGATCGCGACGATGATGCCGAGGATGAATCCTGCGCCGCTGCTGCCAGCCGGCTCACCAGCCGTGCCGCCGCCGGGCGTATTGACGTTGACCTGGCCCATCGGGTGGGTCCTCCTCCTTCAAAATCGTGGGCAGTGGCCATCACCGCCGCCACCCACTGAAGCAACCGGCGTGCCAACCCCTTGCTGCCCAGTCGCTGAGCACTCGATCAGTGTGCGACCAGGCGATCGTATGCGCGGCGGGCAACGTCCGCGACGGCCTGCGGGGTGACCTCGCGCAGAGCCGCCAACTCTGCGGCGACGCGCAGCGCGGTCGTGGGCTCGTTGCGCCGGTCGCGATCCGGACCAAGGTACGGCGCGTCGGTCTCCACCAGGAACTGTCCGTCGTCGAGCGCCGCGGCGGCTGCCCTCGGCCCTTGTGCGGACCGAAAGGCGACCGGGAGCGCGAAGCTGATCAGGAATCCCGCCGCCGCCAGCTGAACCGCCATCTCCTCATCCCCGGAGTACGCATGCAACACGCCGCGGCCGCCACACCTGACGAGGGCCTCCGTCACGTCGGCATGCGCGTCGCGATCGTGGACAAGCACCGGTAGACCCCGAGCCGTCGCAAGCGCAAGCTGTCGCCCGAAGGCTTCGCGCTGGACGTCCGGTGGCGAAAGGTTGCGGAAGAAGTCGAGACCGATCTCCCCCACCGCCGAGCAGCGCGGATCCGAGGCGAGCCCTTCGAGCTCCTCCCAGCCGGCCGCTTCGACCGCCGCAGCGTGGTGCGGGTGGACGCCAACCGCCGCCTGGACCAGCGGCGCGTGACGCTCGGCGAGTGCGAGAGCCGCCATCGACGACGGCAGATCCCAACCAGGAACCAGGATGCGCTCGATGCCCGCCTCCGTGGCGCGCTCCAGCACGGCGTCGCGGTCGGAGTCAAAACGCTCGTGCTGCAGGTGGCAGTGCGAATCGACCAGCCCCGCGAGTCGCTGGGGCCGGTCGCGTCGGCTCAGGCCGGGGCCTCCGCCTCGATCCGAGGGAAGATCGGGCTCGCCGCACCAGTGACGAGGCCGGCGCCAGCCCCGCTCCACGGCAACAGGACGTCTAAGCCCGGGCCGCCCGCTCCGCGCTCGTCGTAAGGCACGTCCGCACCGAGCTGCTCGAGGATCGTGCGCGATCCGGTGGGCGTGAAGGGGGCGAGGAGATGCCCGAGGATCCTGCAGACCTCGGCCATCACGGCAAGCACCTCTCCCACGCGCTCCGTCTCCCCCGCCTTGTGCAACGCCCACGGCGCCTGCCCCTCGGCGTAGCCGTTTGCGGTCCCCGCAAGGCTCATGGTCGCCACGAGCGCCTCATCGAGATGCCGATCCTCCATCGCGGCGTGGTAGTTGGTCACCGCACTCTCAGCTGCGGCGCGGATCTCGAGGTCGGCCGCCTCGCTCGCATCGGCCACAGGGGGCAGCTGCCCATCGAGATATCGGCGGCTCATGCTCACCGTGCGGTTCACGAGGTTGCCGAGGTCATTGGCCAGGTCCGCGTTGTATCGGCGCACGAAGCCATCGAAGGTGACGTCGGCATCGCGATCGAAGGGCACTTCACGCAGCACGACGTAGCGAACGCCGTCGACGCCGAAGGTATCGGCTGCCGCATTCGGATCGTGCGTGTTGCCGGTCGTCTTGCTCATGCGCTGCCCGCCGCGGTCGAGCATGAAGCCGTGGGCGAAGACCTGGGTCGGCAGCGGCAGTCGCGCGCTCATGAGCATCGCCGGCCAGTAGAGGCAATGGAAGCGCGTGATGTTCTTGCCGATGACGTGGAGGTCGGCCGGCCACCACTTCGCGAAGTCCCCGTCATTGCTCATGAACCCGGCTCCGGTCAGATAGTTCGTGAGCGCGTCGAACCAGACGTAGATGCGGTGCTTCTCGTCGCCCGGAAACGGGATGCCCCAGGTCGTGCCTGATCGGCTGATGCTGAAGTCGCGCAGCCCGTCGCGCAGCCAGCCAAGGACTTCGTTGCGGAAGTGCTCGGGCTCACAGAAGGATGGGTTGTCGGCATACAGCTGTTCGAGGCGTTCCTGGTAGGCGCTGAGACGGAAGAAGTAGTTGTTCTCCTCCAGCCATTGCGGATCGAGCGTCGGGTGATCGGGGCAGCGTCCGTCGACGAGCTGCTGGTCGGTCTTGAACTCGTTGCAGCCGGTGCAGTACCAGCCCGAGTACGTCCCCTCGTACACGTCGCCCGCCGCCTGAGCACGACGCACCATCTCGACCGAGGCCACCGCGTGGTCGGGGTCGGTCGTCCGGATGAAGCGGTCAGCGCTGATCCCGAACCGCGCAAAGGTCTCCCGCCAGGTTGCGGCCCAGGGGTCGATCAGCTCGTGCGGGTCGATCCCCTTCTCGCGGGCGTCGCGCTCGACGTTGGCCGAGTGCTCGTCCA
The DNA here is from genome assembly GCA_039917415.1 of Candidatus Limnocylindria bacterium. Lineage (GTDB taxonomy): Bacteria > Chloroflexota > Limnocylindria > QHBO01 > QHBO01 > JACDBZ01. Next base: position 3,980 of record JBDSJJ010000032.1, read on the forward strand.
TGCCCGTCAGGAAGCGCGTGTCGCGGCCCATGAGGCGTGAATAGCGAGCAATGGCATCGGCGCCGATCGCCTCGAACATCGAGTGCAGCGCCGGGCGCTCGCTCGGATAGAAAATCGCAGTGCTGAGGTAGAAACGCTCGGTCATGCCGCGCCGCTCAGTGCTGCCGGCCCTTGGGCCAGTAGAGCTCCTTGCGCACCTGCTCGGGCGCAAAGCCGCGCGCGGTTGCGATCTCCTCCACGGCACTCACCATCTCCGGGTTACCGCACAGGTAGATCGTGGTGTTCTCGGCGGTCAGCCCCTGGACGTCGAGCTGCTCGGAGACGATGGCCTCCACCCGGCCCGTGGCACCCTTCCAGTCGGGCGATCCCTGCGGTCGCGAGACGCTGCCGACGTAGCGCAGCGGGAAGCCGCTGCCGTTCGCGAGCTCGGATAGCTCCTCTCGCCAGGCGAGGTCGTAGTCGTAGCTGACGCCGTGCAGCAGGACGATGTCCCGGCTCTGCCCGCGTGCACGCAGCGTGTCGATCATGCTCATGAACGGTGCCAATCCGGTCCCCGACGCCACGAACAGGCAGATCCGGTCGTCGTCCTGGAGCACGAACTTGCCCTTGGGGCCCTTGATGTTGATCGGGTCGCCGACGGATCGCTCCCAGAGCAGCGACGTCAGTCCGCCCACCTCGACCCGACGGATGAAGAACTCGTACTCACTCACGTCGTCGGCGGAAGATGAGATGCTCATCGGACGCTGGATCAGCTTCTCGGGGCCCATGAGCCCAAGGGTCGCGTATTGACCGGGCTGGAACGCGAAAGGCTCATCGAGCGACTGCACGCAGACGATGGCGAGGCCGGGCGCGACCTCCTCCCATCGGCTCAGCCGTCCGTTGTAGGGGTATTCGGCGGTCATGATCCCTCGGCTGGGCGCGCCAGCACGCTGCATGGCTGTCGCGGGCGGCCAGTATAGACGTGGCTGAATCGCTGTCGAAATCGGGCCAGCGCGATCGTCGCATGGGTGAGGGACGTTTTCACACACCAGCACCGAGAGGAGTCCATCCATGACAGCCAAGGTCGTCCACGTCGAGGTCGTCGGCAAGGACGGAGACGCGATCCAGAAGTTCTATCGCGAGGTCTTCGAGTGGGACCTCGATACGAACAACCCCGGTGGCTACGGCATGCTGCGCCAAGGCGACCTGACCGGCGGCTTCGGCGCCACACCGAGCGGCGGACCCGGTCATGTGACCTTCTATGTCGCGACCGATGACGCGGCCGAGACGCTCCGACGCGTCGAGGAGCGCGGCGGGAAGGTGATCATGCCTCTGACCGAGGTTGCTCCCGAGACGACGATCGCGCTCTTCGCCGATCCCGAGGGACACGTCGTCGGCCTGATGTAGCCGCTCCGCTCGTGATGGAGGTGCACCTGGGTCCGGAAGGATCGAGGTGCACCTCCCATGAGGTCGCGACCCGCCCCAGGCATCGGCTCAGCATGACCCTGCCTGCGCTGTCTGCGTTGCGTTCTCAGGCGTGGGGCCGAGCGAACCAGAGCAGGTAGTCGCCGTCAAGGCCGGCCGGTGGCTCGTCCCATTGCAGCGTCGTCACCCCGAGCAACGGCACGTGCTGGTCGATGATGCCGGCCAGGTCCGTCGCTAGCGGCGTCACCCGCCCGTCCGTGGCAATGACGTTCGCGACGTTGACCACGAGCTGTCCGCCCGGCCGCAGCAGCGTCGCGACCTGTTCAAAGACCCGACCGATCTCGTCCAGGTAGCGCCGATAACTGGTGTCGATGCTCGCGTAGCCGGTCAGCGGGTTCTCCCGGTGGTCCACGCCCGTCATGTACGGCGGCGAGGTCAGCACAAGATCGACCGGGTCATCCACCAGCCGAGACAGCTCCCTGGCGTCACCCAGGATCAGCCTGGCAGTCGGGGCCCGCCGTCGAGCGATCTCGAGATGCTCAGGCATGAGCTCGATGCCGATCGCCCGGCGGCCGAGGCGCTCCGCCACCGCAACGGTCGTCCCGTAGCCGGCGAAGGGATCGAGCACGAGGTCTCCCGGCTCGCTCGCGTGGCCGATGACGGACGCTGCCAGTGCCTCGGTGAAATGGATGTCGTCCGACGTGCCCTCCGGCCGCTCGGCAATGAGATCCGCAGCACGGAGGAGGAG
>JBDSJJ010000033.1:0-6158 GCA_039917415.1 Candidatus Limnocylindria bacterium
CCTTCGACGACGCCTCCATGACGCCGGTCATGCCGCCGGTGATCAAGGCGGCCCCGCCGATGGCGACGTGCCGTCCGACCGCCTCCGCGATCGCCATGGTCTCCACCGGCAGCGCGTCTGTCTCACCACGCTGCGCGCGTCCGATGACCGCGATGGTTTTCACGATGCTCCTCCGATCTGCCTGACCCCATTCCGAATCAGGCTCAGTCGTTCCACCATTCGGCCCCGGTCTAGCCGGTCCAGGGCGTCCACAGGTGAATCAGTCTCCACGATGAGTGACGCCGACACGGTGCCATGGCAAGCCGCATCCACCAGGTCGCCGCGGCTCGCGACGAGGCCGACCAGCAGGCCCCCACAGAACGCGTCGCCGGCGCCGGTCGGCTCGGTCGCGTCGAGCGCGACGGCGGGCACCTGCCATGCCCGGCCGCGCTCGTCGATCACCAGCGATCCACGCGAACCGAGCTTGACTACCACAGCCCGCGCGCCACGTGCGATGAGGGCTCGCGCCGCATCATCAGGCTCGAGGTCTGGCCACACCACGCGAAGATCCTCCGCGCTGGGCAACACCACCGATGCCCGGCCGAGGACGTCCGCGATGTTCTCGCCAGGCACGTCACTGCCCTCGTACCATGGTGAGTCGATCGTGATCGGGATGTCGGTCCGCCGTCCACGGACGTGGGCCGTGATCTCGTCGTGCGTCACGAACCGCAGCGCCGGGAGATGGAGGCCCTGGGCCTCCGCGATCCATCTGTCCGGAAAGTCAGTAGGTCGCGGGTTGAACGCGAGGTACGTTTCATCCTCGAAGGTGGTGTCGCGGAACAGCTCGCGTTCAGCGGTGGGGATGGTGGACAGGATATCGGCGGGCACCCCACGCGTCCTTGCTCCGTCGGGCCGGTAAGCGAACGCTACGCGCAACTGGTGTGGCCCCGGCCGTAGTCGCAGTCCCCGCAGGTCAATGCCATGGTCACCAGCTCGCGAGAGGCAATCGCCAGGGTAGTCATCCCCGACGCGCGCGACGATGCCGACACGATCGCTCCACACCGCCATGCCCACCGCGCTATAGAAGGCATTGCCGCCGCACACGCCAATCAGGCGGCGGCCGTCGCCAGTAACGACGTTGTCCACTGTCATCCCGCCGCACGCGATAAACCGCGGCAGTGGTGCCGACGCATCCTGTGCCTGGGGGACCGCGCGCAGGGGCTCGGCGGCGGTCACGCCGGGTCGCGCTTCGACGCGGCCGCGGAGCGGATCTGGGCGGCGAGCCGCCGGTCGATGGGCGAGCCGAGGCCGCCCCCACGGAGATACCTACCGACGATGACGCCATCCCACTCGACTGTCGCGCGGCCGATGTCGTCGGGCGTGGCTCCGCCCCCGAGAATCAGGGGATGGTCTATCGCGCTGCGGAGCGTTGGCAGCAGCTCCATCGAGGCCGCGACATCGTCCGCCGTGACGATCACCCGATCCGCTTCGCCGAACTCAACGCACCAACGAGCAAGATCGGTCACCGAGACCGAGCCCATCGGCCGACTTGTGGGCTGGATGGCATCGGCCCAGATCTCGACGTCGTCGAGACCGAGCACCCGCCGTTCGCGGACTGCGTCCGCAGCGCACCCCTCAAGCAGCCCCTCCGGACCGACCTCGACACCGACGTACCCCTTGAGGCGGATGAAGGCCGCTGCGCTGGCACGCGCGATGGCGAACGATGCACCCACGTCCTGCTTCAGGACGCTGATGCCGATCGGCAGCGTGCACGCCGCCCGCACCTCACGGGCGACGCAGGCGTACGCGGCAAGGGCCGCAGGACCGATCCGCGCTGTCGGGGGGTGATCGTTCGCGTTCTGCAACAGGATGGCGTCGTAGCCCTCCTCAGCGAGGATGGTCGCGTCGTTTACGGCACGCCGTACCAGCTCATCGGTTGAAAGGCCTTCGTCGTTTGCCGCTCCGGGCAGTGGCGCGAGGTGAATCATCCCCACCAACGGCCGTAGTGGTACGCCAGTCATCCGCGCGCGCTGGCGAAGCGGCCAAACCCCGGCTCGACCTGGACGGCGCCATCCTCGAACACCACCGTGCCGCGCACAATGGTCGCGTCCACACGACCGCGCACGGTTCGCCCCTCGTATGGCGTCCACTTCGCCTTGTGCAGGAGCTCCGCGCCGCGGATCGTCCACTGTGCATCGAGGTCGACGAGTGCCAGGTCGGCGTCCGAACCAAGGGCGATGACTCCCTTCCGTGGATAGAGTCCGAAGATCTGCGCAGCCCTTGTGGCGGTGATCTCGGCCAGGCGGGTCAGTGGCAGATCCACGCCGTGCACCCCGGCGTCGATGAGAAGGGGCAACATGGTCTGGATCCCGGTGAGGCCGTTCGGCGCCTTCCAGATGTCTTCCTCGGCGACGGCTTTCTCCTCGAGTGTGAACGGAGCGTGGTCAGATCCGACGGTGTCGATGGTCCCGTCGAGGACGTATTCCCACATCTGCCGCGTGTTCTCCGCCGGCCTGAGAGGCGGCGCGCATTTCGCCCACGGGCCCTGCTCGCGCAGCGCCGAATCGTCCAACGCGAGGTATTGCGGGCATGTCTCGACGTAGACCTCCTGCCCGCGGCGTTTCGCGTCGCGGATGATCCCCGCGCCTTCGGCCAGGCTCATGTGGACGATGTAAATCTTCGCACCGGTCATCCTCGCCAGGCCGATGACGCGGTCGATCGCCTCGGCCTCGGCGCGCGGCGGCCGGGATTCGGCGTGCGCCATCGGATCCTTCCGACCGCTACGCCGCAGCTCCGCCTCGAGGTGCTCGATCACCGCGTCGTTCTCGGCATGAATACCCATCACGACGCCCAAGCGTGCGCCTTCCGATAGCGCATGGAGCAACACGCCGTCGTCACACGCCGGGAACTCACGCGCCGCATGGCACATGAATACCTTGAAGCTCGGAGCGCCGAGCCCGGTGAGGGCCTCCATGCGCGTCGATACCTCGTCGTCGGTAGCCGGTGTGACGCCCCCCCACAGCACGTAGTCGACGTGCGACCGTTGCTCCGCGATCTTCATTTTCATGCGGAACGCATCCGCATCCACGGTGGGCGGCAGGCTGAGCGGCATCTCGATGACGGTCGTGATGCCACCGGCAGCGGCACCCGCAGTGCCGTGCGCCCAGTCCTCGCGATCGGTGGCTCCCGGATCCCAGAAATGGGCGTGTGGCTCGATGAGGCCCGGAAGGACCACTCGTCCTGCCGCGTCGATCACGCGGCTCGCGGCCAGCGGGCGGGCGTCGAGCGCCGTGATGCGGCCCTCCGCGACCCCGATAGAGCCCTGGACGACTCCTCCTGGGGAAACGATGTAGGCGTTGTTGATCGCAAGTTCGAGCTCAGCCACGCAATAGTTCTCCCTGCGGGTCATGTCGTCGGTAGTCGTCTTCCGACCAGATCGGGATCTCTCGAATCAGCGGGCTGTTGACATTCTTGTGGCGCACTCGATCCGGGTCGGATCCTCGGGCGAGTGCATCGGCCAGCGCCATCCATTGCATCGGGACCACGGCGATGCTCATTCCGAACCGCCCGCTTGCCAGCCGGGGCGTCTCGATGAACTGGTCGACATGCGACGCGAATGCGCCGTCGTCACCGATGCCGATGGTGGGTGCCCCGATAGTCCGCACGGCATCGGCAACCTGGACTGCCCGCTCATAGAACGGGCCCGACAGTGCCGTCACGATCACGAGGGAGTCCGGCTCGAGGCTGAAGATCGCCTCGTGGGCAAATTGCTCCGTGTCCTGCGGCAGGGTGGGGATACTGCTCGTCTCGTCCAGCTTGGCGGCGCCGTACAGCGTCGCGGCGTGCGCCTCGCCACCACCGAGATAGTGGACGTGGCCCGCGGTCCGGATCATGTGGGCAACCTCCGTCGCGCGGCCTCGAATCTCAGACGCGAAGTCGTGCAGCACCGTCTCGAGCTCGGCCAGGTCCCCCCGGACCAGCGCCAGCTGCGCGTCATCCAGTTCGCCACGCTGCGCGGCCAGGTGAGCCGCGAGGAGGTAGAGCTCGAGGTACGCGGCCTGGAAGCTGCCGGTGCGGCAATTCGAGCGCTCGAGCGGGGCGACGTTGGGCAGGAAGTGATCAGCCAGCTGAGGGATCGGGCCGCGCTTATCGACCGAGATGGCGAGCACCTGCGCGCCGCGGTAGCGGGCCCCGATCGCCGCCTCGAGGGTCCGTCGCGTCTCGCCACCGTACGAGAGGGCGCAGACCAGCGTGTCCCGATCCGAAGTGCGGTAGAAGTCGCGCGCGTACTCCAGCGCATGCATGGCGTGCGTGAGCCATCGCGAGAATCCAGAGAAGGCATGGCGGGCGGCCATGGCAGCGAACAGCGAGTCGCCACATCCCGTCATCACCACGTCCCGAACACCGCGACGGTACACCTCCTCGGCGACCTCCGCGATCTGCGGCTCAATCTCGGCTACCCGTCGCACCACGTCTCCCTGCGCGAGGATTTCGTCCGGCAGGAACGGCCCGTCGCCGTCGACGCCCTTCGTGCGCACGGTCATTCGAGCCGATCCGGGCTAGCCGGGATGGTCCGGACGACCTGCTCCAGGCGAGCGGCGGCAAGCGTGCGATCGAAGTGCGCCGGGCGCCGGGCGCCGAGCGACTCCAGAATGAACGACGAGCTCACCGTTCCGTAGGCCGCCGCCGTTACAACGTCACCGGAGCCCATGAGCCCCGCCAGGAACCCTCCGCAGAACGCGTCTCCGGCACCGGTCGCATCCACCACGTCGAGTCCCCGCACCACGCCGATGTGCCAGCCCAGCCGGCGCTTGACATCGAAGACATAGGAGCCGAAGACGCCCCATTTCACGACGACGAAGGCAGGTCCCAGCTCCCTGACTCCTGACCAGAACGCGCGCGGCGCAGTGTCATCCGACCCGAAGATGAGCTGGAGGTGTTCGAGACTGGGAACGAAGAAGTCCACGTGCTCGAGCAGCGGCCGGAGGAGGTCCGGGTCTTCCTTCACGAAGTGGCGCTCGGTGTCGAGCGAGATGGCCGAACCGTGCGGTCGAGCGGCCTCGGCAAGTGCGAGCTGTTTGCCCAGCGGAGCTGGGGCCAGGTGCACGTACTGGGCGCCGAGCATGTGCTGGGGGATATCGGAGGGCACTGGCGTCAACTCGTGCAGCCGATGGGCGCTTCGGAAGCGGTAGCTCCGCGAGCCATCGCGGTGGTACGTGGCGACGTCGCGGATGCTCTCGCCCACGAGGAAGGAGACACCCGTCCAGTCGGTCGACTCCGCGTTTGCCGTTGCCTGCTCCGCGAACGACGGGTCGTAGTCGTCACCAAACCGCGTGACCACACCGACACGCACAGGCCACATCGTGGCCCCGACGGTGGCGTACAGGACAGCGCCACCGGGCGTGTTGAGTGAAACCGACCCGTCCTCGCGGTGGATGTCGTCGATCGTGGCCTGGCCTGCGACGACGATGTCAGGAGTCGCCAGCACCTTTCCCGCCTCGGTTTGCTGGGTCATGCCGGGACCTCCCGACGAGTGCGGAATAGGCGCGACCAAGGCACCGCCGCGGCCAGCAGGACGACGATGGTGAGCACGTAAGGCACCATCAGCACAAACTGCACAGGTAGGCCGAGAGTCTGCATCCGAGTGGCTAGCGCGTCCGCGAATCCGAAGAGGAGCGCCGCCAGCACGACCCACCGCGGCGCCGCGGCACCGAAGATCACCGCGGCGAAGGCGATGATGCCGCGGCCGGCGGTCATGTTGATCGAGAACAGGCTCAGGGCGCCGAGTGCAAGCTGGGCGCCCGCCAGCGCGCAGAACGCGCCCGAGATGCCGAAGGCGATGTAACGGGTGCGGTCCGGCGCGACACCGGCGGAGATCGCGGCCTCAGGGCTTTCTCCGACGGCGCGGAGTCGGAGGCCGAGCCCGGTGCGGAACAGCACCCACGACACGAGCGGGATGAGCAGGAACGACGCCCAGACCAAGATGCCTTGGTGCGCGAGCAGCGATCCGATGACCGGGATCGGCTCCAGGAACGGCAGGTCGATGTTCGGGAGCCCCGAATCGAGGCGCAGGAAGGCGGCGCCTGATGTGATCTCTTGGAGAAAGTACGCCGTCAGACCGACCGCGAGCAGATTGACCGCGATCCCGACGATGATCTCGTCTCCCTTGAGGGTGACGA
>JBDSJJ010000034.1:0-5275 GCA_039917415.1 Candidatus Limnocylindria bacterium
ATTCAGTCCGCGCGCTGACCGGGATGGAGATCGGCGGCGTGACACCGTTCGGACTGCCGGCCCACCTGACCGTGCTCGTGGATGGCAGAGTCCTGGAACCGGACTGGATCATCCTCGGGGGCGGCAATCGGTCCTCCAAGTTGCGCGTCGCTCCCTCGGCGCTCGAGGCGGTTGCGACGGTTCGTGTGATCGAGGCCCTTGCAATCAGCGCTTGACAGCATGGGCTGCTGGCCGCAGACGGTAATGCGGACGATGCGACTCAGCGGCTTTCGCCCTCGACCACGAACAGCTGCCAGGCCCCGGGAACGCCGTTCAGCTCCACGGTCCCGCGATCGGCGAACCGCAGTCCCGAGCCGGCCACGAGATCTTTGACGGTGCTCGAGACGATGACCGTGCCGGGCTCCGCCGTCGCTGCCACCCGCGCGCCGATGGCGACCGCGATGCCGGTGACCTTCTCGTCCAGCAATTCGCACTCGCCCGCATGTAGGCCAGCGCGGATCTCGATGCCGAGTTCACGCACGCTGTCGCGAATCGCGCAGGCGCAGCGGATGGCCCTGGCTGGCCCGTCGAACATCGCGAAGAACCCGTCCCCGGCGGTGTCGAGCTCGCGGCCGCGGAAGCGGGCAAGCTCCCGGCGAACCCGCGCGTGGTGGGCGCGGAGCAGCTCGCGCCACGCGGCGTCACCCAGTCGTACGGACGTGGCGGTCGATCCGACGATGTCGGTGAAGAGCACCGTGGCAAGAATCCGATCCGGCTCCTCGGGCTCGCTGGTGCGCACCTCATCGACGAAGGCCTGGACCTCGGCGACCGTCCGCCTTGTGTCGCCGACGAACATGGGCCCATCGCGACCCGGGAGGATGGCGAGCCGGGCGGTCGGAATCTTCTCGGCGACGTACCGAAACGTCGCGTGCTGGTCGGCGTTTGCCTCGTTGCTGAGAACGAGCGTCGGGACGCGAATCGTCGGGAGCACGTGCCGCACGTCGGCTTCGACGAGGACCTTCGCGAACGCGATGCTGTCGCCGCGGCTCGTACCGAGGCGGCTCACGCGCCAATACGTGCGAAGCTCTTCATCGGTCCCGACCGAGGGAAGCCCCTGCCTGAGCCCGGGGGGCATTGGGTCCTCGAGGTCGCGGGCAACCTGGTCTGCCGCCTCGTCGAACTCGCTCCGCGTCATGAGCCATGGCATGTCCGGTTTGCGCAGGATGGTCGGATACGGATTCCAGAGCACAAGCCCGATGACGCGCTTTGGGAACGTGGCGGCGAACAACAGGGTCATCGGGGTTCCATCACCCCCCGCCCACAGGACGGCTCTCTCCGATCCGACCGCGTCGAGCACGGCGCGCATGTCGTCCATCTGTACGTCGAATGGCGGGACGCCACCCGTTCGTTCGCTCATGCCGGTTCCGCGCTTGTCGAACAGGATGACGCGTGCATGCTCGGCCAGCTCGCGAACCAGGCCCGCCCGATGCCGGTCCTCCCACCACAGCTCGAGGTGCTGGTAGAAGTGGGGGATGAGTAGGATGTCGACTGGGCCATCGCCGACAACCTGGTACGCGATATACGCATCGCCGCTGCGGGCATAGCGTGTCCTGGGCGCTTCCACCTCGCCACGGTACGACCCCTCAACCTGGGCGGCAAGCCACATGCCGATGCCTGCCGGGGCCCTGAGTGAGGCGGAGGCAACCGTACCTCGAAGCACAGGCTGCCGCCCTCGATGTTGCGTGCGGTACCGGGGCTCCGCGTGGTGGAGGGACTCGCGATGGAGCGGCCCTAGCACGGCGGACATCGGCTCGCGAGCTGCGGGCTGTCAACCGCTCGGTGGGAGGGCGTTAGCCGACCCGGATGGGTGGCCGGCACCGAATTCACGCTCGCGATCATGGTGACTTGAAGACCTGCATCCGCTAACGACGTCACCGAGGCGCCTTTGGCACAACGGAGGGGGCGTTACTGACATCTGCTCGCCCAGGGCGCACTTGACGCGCCACGCCACGCCCACCCACCGCGCGGCGGGATGATGCCGGCCGCGTGCTAGCATCGGTTGTCCCATGGCCCAGCTCGCACGCTTCTCTCCCGCAGCCGTCGTGCAGCGAATCACGCGCGGTGGCGACGCGGCGGGCGAGCGCCTCCACAGCATCGATGACATCGTTGCCGAGGCCCAGCTGCATAGGGCGGTCGTCGACGAGAGCCTGATCCGTCGAGCGTACGAGACGGCCGTCACGGCCCATGAGGGACAGCTCCGCAGTTCGGGCGAGCCGTACGTCACCCATCCGGTCGAGGTCACCTACTACCTCGCCACGCTGCAGATGGACGCCGAGACCCTGGCCGCCGCGCTGCTCCACGACGTTCCCGAGGACACGGACTACACCCTGGCCGAGCTGGAGAAGCGCTTCGGGCGCGAGGTCGCGCGCCTCGTGGATGGGGTCACCAAGCTCAGCAAGTTCGGCAGCGCCCGGACCGTGGAGGAGCAGCAGGCCGAGAACATCCGAAAGATGTTCATGGCGATGGCCGAGGACGTGCGGGTCGTGATCATCAAGCTCGCCGATCGGCTCCACAACATGCGCACGCTCGGCTTCCTGCCAGCGGAGAAGCAGCAGCGCATCGCCCGCCAGACAATGGAGATCTACGCGCCGCTGGCGCATCGGCTGGGCATGTGGCAGATCAAGTGGGAGCTCGAGGACCTCGCCTTCAAGTACCTCGAGCCCGACAAATACCGGCAGCTGGTCGAGATGCTCACCGATCGGCGGCGCGCGCGCGAGAGCTTCGTCAACAAGAGCATCGGCATCCTGCGCAAGGAGCTCGGCAAGGTCGGCATCACGGCGGAGATCAGCGGGCGCCCGAAGCACCTGTACTCGATCGCCCGGAAGATGGAGCGAAAGGGCGCCGAGTTCACCGAGATCTACGACCTCCACGCCATTCGCGTGCTCGTCGCCGAGGTGAAGGACTGCTACGCGGCCCTGGGCGTGGTCCATTCGCTGTGGCGCCCGGTGCCGGGGCAGTTCGACGATTACATCGCCATGCCGAAGGCGAACATGTACCAGTCGCTCCACACCGCGGTGATCGGCCCCGAGGCGAAACCGCTCGAGGTCCAGATCCGGACCTACCAGATGCACGAGGTGTCGGAGGCCGGCATCGCGGCGCACTGGCGATACAAGGAGGGGAGCCGCGGCGACCGTCGCTACGACGAGAAGCTGGCGTGGGTGCGCCAGCTGATCGACTGGCAGCGCGAGGTCAGCGATGCCACCGAGTTTGTCGAGGGACTGAAGCTCGACGTCTTCCAGGACCAGGTCTTCGTCTTCACGCCAAAGGGCGACGTGAAGGACCTGCCGCGCGACGCGACACCCCTGGACTTCGCGTATCGCATCCACACCGATGTGGGTCACCGCACCATCGGCGCCAAGGTGAACAATCGGCTCGTACCGCTTGACTACCGGCTGCGCAACGGCGACATCGTCGAGATCGTGACGACGAAGGCGGCGCACGGCCCGAGTCGGGACTGGCTGAACATCGTGCGCACTTCGCACGCGCGCGAGAAGATTCGCGCCTGGTTCAAGCGCCAGCAGCGGGACGAGAACATCACCCAGGGCAAGGACCTGCTGGATCGGGAGCTGCGCCGCCTGGCGCACGAGACGCTGGCGTCGATCGATGCCACCAAGCTCGTCGAGCTGGCTGGGAAGTACCGCTATAAGGAGCTCGACGACTTCTACGCCGCCATCGGCTATGGCGCAGTCAGCTCCGCCAGCGTCGTCAGCAAGCTCGAGATCCACGACGACGCGGCGATCACCCTGCCGGAAGAGGCGCCGCCCGCGGCACCGTCCACGACGGGAGTGAAGGTCAAGGGGGTCGGCGACCTGCTGGTCCGTTTCGCGAAGTGCTGCTCACCGATACCCGGTGACGAGATCACCGGGTACGTCACGCGTGGCAAGGGCGTGACCGTGCACCGGGCGTCGTGTCCCTCGGTGTTGTCGGAGCGTGACATCGAGCGGCTGATCGACGTGGAGTGGGAGCTGGCGGGTCAGCAGACGTACCCGATCACGGTGCGCATCACCGCGGTCGATCGGCCGGGTCTGCTGAGCGACGTGACGAACGTTGTCGCCGAGTACAAGGTCAACATCGTCGCCGCCTCGGTGGCGACGAACGCTGACGGGACTGCCGTGATCACGGCGACCTTCAAGGTCGAGTCGCTGCAGCAGCTGGCCCGGGTGCTTGCCAAGATCGAGCGTCTCCGGGACGTCACCAGCGTCGCGCGCGAGGCCCGCTAGCGACCGGTCCCGGCCCGATAGACTCCGGGTGATGTCCAAGACGATTGCGGCACCCCGCGGCACGCGGGACCTGCTGCCCGAGGAGACGCGTACCTGGTCCCGCGTGGAGGACGTGGCGCGCGACCTCTCCCGACGCTACGCCTTCGAGCGCATCGAGACCCCGCTGTTCGAACGCATCGAGCTCTTCGCACGCGGCCTCGGAGAGAGCAGCGATGCCGTGGAGAAGGAGATGTTCCGCGTGGCGGGCGCCACGGGCAGCGAGGAAGAGGCGGCCCCATGGGCGCTGCGGCCCGAGCCGACGGCGGGGATCGCCCGTGCGTTCATCGAGCACGGCATGCACGTCCGTCCCGGACCGCTGCGGCTGACGATGATCGGGCCGATGTTCCGCTACGACCGCCCGCAGGCCGGACGCTATCGGCAGTTCGTGCAGTGGGACGTCGAGGTCATCGGCGACGCGGGACCGGCGGTCGACGCCGAGCTGATCGAGCTCGGGCACCGGTTCTATTCCGAGCTCGGCCTGCGCGACGTGGTGGCGCACATCAACTCCATCGGAGACGAGGCATGCCGGCCCCGATATCGCGACGGGCTGGTCGCCTACTTCGGTGCCTACGAAGACCGGCTGAGCGAGGACTCACGCCGACGTCTCCACACCAATCCGCTCCGCATCCTCGACGACAAGGCACTGGCGCCTGACCTCGCCGAGGGAGCGCCGCGGGGGATCGACCACCTCTGTGACGACTGCCGCGCGCACTTCGACGCCGTGCGCGGATTGCTCGACGCCCTCGGCGTGCGGTACGAGCTGGACCATCGGCTGGTGCGCGGTCTCGATTACTACACCCGCACGGCCTTCGAGTTCTACGTTGCCGGTCGGGAGGGCCAGCAGCAGGCTCTGGGAGGTGGAGGACGGTACGACGGCCTCATTGAGCTGCTCGGAGGGCGGCCGACCCCGGGCATCGGCTTCGGCATCGGCCTCGACCGCACGGTCATCGCCCTGGCGGAGGCCGGGATCGAGGCCG
>JBDSJJ010000035.1:0-3435 GCA_039917415.1 Candidatus Limnocylindria bacterium
AGCTGAAGAAGGACGAGGTCATCCGCGATGCGCTCGGCGACCACGTCTTCGAGCGCTTCGTCGAGGCCAAGACCGAGGAGTGGGACGAGTACCGCACCCAGGTCTCCGCCTGGGAGGTGGAGCGGTACCTGGAGGCCTTCTAGGAGCCGAGGCCGGCGGGCCAGTAGAATTCGCTGAACCGCCCGCCCGGTCTTGGAGGTCTCGCACTGTCCGTCTCCCGCCCGCGACTGCTCCTGGTGTCGATGTATCCCCTCGACCAGGGACGCTGGGGGCCAACCGTCAGGATCAGCCACCTGCACCACGAGCTCGCACAGCTCGTCGACGTCGACCTCATCGCCGCCTACCGCGGCGCACGTCGGAAGGCACTGGTTCGCTACGCGCTCACCGGCCGGCTGCGCGAGCTCGACGGCATCTACGTCGAGAGCTCGACGTTTCTCCCGGCCGAGATCGACATCATGTTTCTTGGCCTCGCCCGTGCGCTTGGGATCCCCGTCCTCACGTACGTTCGCGATGCGTACCAGCTCTTCGACGAGTACTACGACGTCACTTCCGTGCGCCGCTGGCTGGCGGCCCGAGCATTCCTGCCGGCGCTCCGAGCGCTCGGGGCGGTCTCGTCGGCGCTTGCGTTCCCGTCGGCGGGCCTTGCGCGAGCCGTCGTCGGGTCGGACGTCGACGTCATCCTCATCCCGCCTGGCTCGCCTCCCCCAGTGGACGTTCCCCGAGCGGCCGACGCGCACCGGCTGCTCTTCGTGGGCAACGGACGGACCGGCGCGCAGGGAGCGCCTCGCCTCATCCGAGCGGTTGATCTCGCTCGTGCGCGCGGATCGAGAGTGGAACTCACGATCGTGTCACGGCCTGGGGAGGAGCCAGAGCCACCGCACCCAGCATGGCTGCGCGTCGTCCACGCGGAAGGTCGCCAGATTGATGCGCTCCTGCCTGACGTCATCGCGACCGTGATCCCACGGCCGCGGGGTGCCTACAATGACCTCGCCGTACCCGTCAAGCTGTACGACTACCTTGCCTATGGTCGGCCCTTGCTCGTGACCGACTGCCTGGAACAGGCTGCCGTAGTGCGGGAGGTCGATGCCGGAATCGTGACTGCAGACGATGAGTCGGAGATCGCCGATGGCATCCTGCGGCTGATGTCCGCGCGGGCCACCTCAATTGACCGGTGGTCCGACAACGCGCGGGACGCGGCGCGGTCCCGCTCTTGGCGATCACGGGCTGAGGAAATCCTGAACACGCTTAGGCTGCTTCGATGATCATCACTCGGCGATTCACCGATCCTCATGCCATCCGGGTCGTCGGCGCCTCACTGGCGCTCGTGGTGGCGATGTCGATTGCCGCGTGGGTCGCCTGGCCGCTCCTCATCGCGATGGCGATCGTTGCGCTCGCTCTCACCGCCTACGCGGCGCATCGATGGCCGCTGGCGACGCTGGTCGTCTCCACCCTGGCCGTCCTCGCCGATCCCGTGCTGGTTCCGACCGTCTTGCCAGATACGATTGTCCTCGGGCCGGTCGGGGTCAGTGAGGGGCTCATCGCAGTGACCGGGGCCGTGATCGCCGTCGATGCTTGGCGCCGTGGTGCGTTCTGGCCCGCGCTGCGCGATCCGGTGCTGGCCCTGATCGTCGCATTCACCGCCGTCGCGGCGATCTCGGCCATCGTCTCAGGTACCCCTCCGCGAACGGCGCTGCTCGGCATCGTCATGACTGTCGACGCCGTAGCTGTCTACTTCATCGCTCGAATGACGCCCGCGGGCACGAAGCCATTGGCATACGCGCTGGGCACCATCATCGCGGTTGTGGCGTTCGCCTCCCTCATGGGGATCCTCCAGGTCGTTCTTCATCCTGACCTGCTCGGGTTCGCCTCATTCGCGGGCCGCTTCGGCGAAGGAGGGAGGATCACGTCGTTCCTCGGCAACCCGAACATGATCGCGGCGATCGTCGGGTTCGTCTTGCCGTACCCCCTCTACGCGGCTCGCCACCTGACCCAGCTTCGGCACCGGCAGATCGCCTTCGCGATACTCGTCGGGTTCTGTCTGACGCTGCTCCTGACCTTCTCGCGGGGGGCCTGGCTGGCGGTCTTTCTGGGTGCGCTCGTCGGAGTGCTGGTCCTCGACCGACGCGCCCTGCTCACCTTGATCCTCGCCGTCGCGGCGGCATGGCTCATCACGATCGTGATGCCGCGGAACCTGCTCATTCCACCAGAGGACCTCGCCCTCTACTTCCCTGAGTCCGGAGCACCGAATATCATCGATTCGACGTTCGACCGCCTTGATGCCATCTACGAGCGCCGGGATCTCCGGATGCAGTTCATCCGCGAGGGACTCCCGATCGTTCTCGACAATCCAGTCCTCGGTGTCGGTCCCGGACGATACGGAGGTGCGGCCGCCGCGATCGCGGGCTCGACGGAGGTCCTCGAAGCCTATGACACGAGCCTCTACGGCTTCCGGACAGTGCACAACTTCTGGCTGCACCTGCTTGGCGAGGTGGGAGTGCTCGGCACCGCCGTCTTTCTCACCATGATCGTCGGCCTCTGGTTGCGAATGGTCCGCGCCGCGCGCCGCGCCACGGATCCGATCGTCTTCACGCTCCTCGCCGCTACGGCCACCGCCGTGGGAATCGTCGCACTCAACAACGTGACCGAGATGATCTTCGAAGGGAACTTCCCCGGCTTCCTGATGTGGATGGTGATCGGGCTCGTGTCTACGCTCGCACCGTCGGTGGCGCTCTTCGCTCGAGCGAAGCTAGCGGACGCGACCTGACCACCGATCAAACGCCGGCGCGTCTCGGGCGGACACCGATCGCGGGCAGGATCACGAGGAGTGAGAGCGCAAACGGAGCGTATCCGCTCGCGGCAAACGACTGGATGAGCATGAGCCCGAGGACGGCCAGCCAGGCCGGGACGAACCAGCTTCGCAGGCGCCGCTGCCTCCACGCCGTGCGAAGGGGCCAGAGCATCATCGACGCGAACGCAGCGATACCGATCGCCCCCGCCTTTAGCCCAACGGTCAGGAACGCGTTGTCAACCCCGGGCTGGCTGCCAACGGTGTAGGCCCTGAACCCACCCCATGCCCACGGCACCCTGGCCAGGGCGCCCATGCCGTGCCCGACGAGGGGTGCCTCGGTGGTGTCCACGAACGCGAGCCCGTACGAGGCAAGGCGCCCGCCCGCCTGTGCACCGAACCCCGAGTTTTCGTTGTCGTCGAAGACGCGACCCAGCGACGGCCGGACCGGTCGGGAGTCCGTTGGCGCACCGGATGGGCCGGACCCCTCGCTCGAGTATGCCCAGTCCGGCGTCCAGATCTCCACGCCGGCCCCGTAGACGCCGAATCCGGTGCCGATCCCGATCGCGACCGCGAGCACGGCGGGTCCACCGCGTCGCACGATGGCGCGAGCGAGGGCCCACCTGCCGGGCACGGCACGCCGGCTGATC
>JBDSJJ010000036.1:0-4757 GCA_039917415.1 Candidatus Limnocylindria bacterium
CGAGGAACAGCAGGCGCAGGTGGCGGCTGACGAGCCCCATGGCGCGATCAGGAGACCCGGCTGCGACCGGTCTCCGCGGCACCGGCCGCATCGGCCACCGGGACCGAGGCGAGGATCTCGCGCACGATCTGCTCGGGGTCGACCTCGCGCAGCGATGCCTGGCTCTTCACGATGAGCCGGTGCGCGAGGATGGCGACCGCCAGCTGCTTAACATCGTCGGGGATGACGTAGTCACGCCCGTCGAGCGCGGCGTGGGCCTGGCAGGCGCGGTAGAGATTGAGCGACCCGCGAGGTGACGCGCCGAGATAGACGTCGGGGTGGTCCCGAGTGGCGTGCACGAGTCGCACGATGTACTCGGCCACGGCCTGGTCGACGTACACCTCTTTGATGTTGGCCTGCATCTCGCGCAGCTCTTCGAGACCGAGAACCTGCTCCACGTCACCCAGCGGGTGGCGGCGCTTCTGCTCGTCGAGGATGACGAGCTCCTCCATCGGCTTCGGATAGCCGAGCCGCAGCCGCAGCATGAAGCGATCAAGCTGGGCCTCGGGCAGCGCGAACGTCCCCTCGTACTCGATCGGGTTCTGGGTCGCAATGACGAGGAACGGCGACGGCATCGGGTAGGTGGTGCCGTCGATCGTGGCCTGGCGCTCTTCCATGCACTCGAGCAGCGCGCTCTGCGTCTTCGGCGTGGCCCGGTTGATCTCGTCCGCGAGCACGACCTGGGCCATGATCGGCCCCGGCCGAAACTCGAACTCGGTCGTCTTCTGGTTGAAGATCGAGATGCCGGTCACGTCCGAGGGCAGGAGGTCCGGCGTGAACTGGATGCGACGGAAGGAGCAGCCGATGCTCTGGCTCAGCGCCTTGGCGAGCATCGTCTTGCCGACGCCGGGGACGTCCTCGATCAGGATGTGGCCCTGGCACAGCAGCGCCACCAGCGCCATGCGCACCTCGGCATGCTTCCCGATGATCACCCGCTCGACGCTGGCGACCACGCGCTCGGCAGGCTGCTGAACATTCTTCACGATGTGGTGGACTCCCCGTTCCGGCGCTGCGGCCACCGATGACGGGGGCTCGCTCCTCGTGAAGACAATACCCCACGACCCTACGGATCGGTTCAGCGGCCCCTGGCCCGGCGCATCGAGACCCGGCCTAGGACCCCTCCGACAGGCGGAGCCACTCCGCCATGACGCGTCCCGCGATCGGTGCCGCGCCGGCGGAGCCTGAGCCGCCGCGTTCGAGAAGCACGGCGATTGCAATCCGCGGCGTGGCCTCATCCTCGGCCGGCGCAAAGCCGATGAACCAGGAGTGCGGCGCCTGCTCTCCCCCGAGCTCTGCCGTGCCGGTCTTGCCGGCTGAGCGCGCGTCGCCGATCCCGTACAGTGTGACGTCCGCCTGGCCGGCATACAGGCGGCCGAGTTCGCCGTTCACGGCATCGACCATCGCCTGGCGAGTGGCGGCCGCCGCCGCGCTCCCCACGACGCGGGTTCCACCGCCCGAGCCGAGAGTCTCGAGCACCTCGTGGCTGAGCGACCCGTCGGCGGCGTGCGCGCGGACGTCCTTGACGACGTACGGGTTGGGCGCGACCCCGTCACCGGCAATGGCCGCAGCCAGCATCGCCATCTGCACCGGCGTCACCGCGGTCCGGCCCTGGCCGAACGAAGCACTCGCCAGCTCGACGTTGTCGCGGAATGGCCCGCAGTCCCCGTCCACCTCCTCGGTCACGAAGCTTGCTCCGACCGACAGGCCGCGATCGGGCGGACCGATCCGCATCGGCGCGCAGAAGCCGAAGCGACGCGCGTACTCGAGGAAGGTCTCCTGCCCCAGCTCGAGCCCCACGTGAGCGAAGTAGATGTTGCTCGACACCTGGAGGGCCGGTGACAGCGGCCACAGCGCCGGCTCGATGCCCCCGAGGTCGTGTTCGCGGATCGCAAAGCCGTCCACGACGAAGCCCTCCCGCTCCTCGCGTGGCTGATTCTCAAACGTGGTGTCCGGCGTCGTGACTCCGGCGTCAAGGGCGGCGGCGGCCGTAAAAACCTTCAGGATCGATCCCGGGACGTACAGGCCCTGTCGGGCGCGCGACAGCAGGGGTTCGGCGGGGTCGTTGCGGAGGGCATCCATCGCCCCTTGGGCGCCATCGGGGTCTCCCGAGATCGGGGTGGCGTCGAACGTCGGGGCCGACACGAGCGCGAGCACCGCCCCGGTGCGCGGATCGATCGCCACCACCGCGCCGGCGTCACTTCCCAGCTGTGCCGCCGCGAAATCCTGCAGGCGCTTGTCGATGGTGAGCGTCAGGTCGCGCGGCTGGGGCTGGCGGTCGAGCACGTCGCTGACCAGGTCGCGGATCGGGTTGGGATCGGTCTGCCCGACCAGGATGTCCTCGAACGCGCGCTCGAGCCCGGTCGTCCCGAACCGCAGGCTCGAATACCCGAGCACGTGGGTGAAGGCAGGGTCGAAGTAACTGCGACGGCTGAGTCCGTCGATGACCTCCGACGAGGCCAGGACCTGGCCCGAGGCGTCGAAGATCGTGCCACGAAGCAGGCTGCGCCGCGCGGCGATCACCTCGGGGTTATCGGTTCGCGTTGCGAGGCTGTCCGCCTCGATCACCTGCCACCACACGCCACTGGCCGACACGACCGCGAATGCCAGCATGAGGTAGAGCCCGAGCCGCCGGATATTCGTCGCGATCACGAGCCGGAAGTCTCTTCGGCGGATTGGCTGCGGTGGCTGATGGCCAGGAGCAGGCCGATCATGATGAAGCTGGCCACCACGCTCGACCCGCCATAGCTGACAAACGGCAACGTGATGCCGGTCAGCGGGATGAGCTTGGTGTTGCCGCCGATGATGATGAGGGTCTGGAGGCCCAGGCTCGCGGTGAGGCCCACCGCAAGCAGCGCGCCGAAATCGTCGCGTGCCAGCGCGGCGATGCGAAGGCCGCGGAAGACCAGGACTGCCGCGAAGCCGAGCAGCGCGAAGGCGCCGAGGAGCCCGAGCTCCTCGGCGATCGCGGTGAAGATGAAGTCGGTGTGCACGAACGGGATGGTGAGGGAGCCCCCCAGGGTGACGAGGCCCTGGCCCAGGCCCTCACCGAACAACCCGCCACGCCCGAGGGCGTAGAGAGCGCGCACCGGCTGGAAGCCGGCGCCCAGCGGATCGGCGAATGGGTCGATCCAGACATCGACGCGAGCGTGGACATGCCCGAACAGCTGGTAGGCGACGTAGAAGCCCGCCACGAACAGGATGAGCCCGATGAGGACGTAGCTGCGCCTGCCGGTGGCGACAAACAGCATGGTGAGGAAGATCCCGAAGAACAGGAGCGCGGTGCCGAGGTCGTTGAGCCGCACGACGATGAGCATCACCACGCCAAACAGGGCGAGCATCGGCAGGAAGTACGGCAGCGGAGGAACGCTCAGGAAACCGATGCGCATGCTCGCGCTGGTGAGCAGCGTCCGGGTTTCGGCCAGGTAGCCAGCGATGAAGATCACGAGCACGATCTTAAGCAGCTCACCCGGCTGAATGCTGATCGCGCCGAGGTCGATCCACAACCGCGCGCCGTTGACCTCGTACCCGAACAGCATCGTGGCGGCCAGGAGGGCAATGCCGACGGCGGCCCACGAGTACTTGTAGTGGCGCAAGATGCCATCGTCGCGCAAGCCGACGGCGATGGCCAACATCGCGACGATGCCCACGGCGAACCAAAGCAGCTGCGTCGAAGCCATGCCGAGCTCGAGACCGAATGCCCGCGTCCCGGCGAGATCCTGCGGCAGCCGGTTGAGCATGATGATGCCGATCCCACCCATCACACCCACCGCCGGCAGGACGAGCTGATCGCCGCGATGACCCGAGGCGACGAGGACGACGTGCGCCAGGGCGATGAGCCCGACATATCCGACCGCCATGGTCAGGTCGCCGGTCTCCAACGCGCCGCTCAATGCGATGTTCGTGACGACGAAGCCGAACGGAACCAGGAGCAGGATCGGCAGGAGAAGCTTCAGCTCCGCTCCGCGCCAGGCAATCCTCATGCGCGGGCAGTCACCGATCGAGCCGCATCCGCACGCGCCCGACGGTGAGCTCATCTCCGAAGCTCAACGCAACCGCGCGCTCGATGCGATGCCCGTTCACGTACGTGCCGTTCGTACTCCCCTGGTCTTCGACGAACCAGCTCCGCCCGCGAAACGTGAGCATGGCGTGGTTGGCGCTCACGAAGTCGTCCTCGACGAAGATCGTATTGTTCACGTTGCGGCCGATCGAGTTGATCGGGCCGAGGGCGATCGTGCTGCCGTTGGGTGGCTCGTCGGCGGGTGACTCGAGGACCGACAGGCGCCCGATACCTGAGCGCGACGTGATCTGCGCCTCCTCCGCGCTTCGCAGGTCGCGAAGGAGAGAGCCGGCGAACCGCATGAGCACGATATAGAGCAGGGCGACGAACCCGAGCTGGGCGAGCAGCAGCAGCACGCGCACGATGTCGGCGGTCATGTGCGGACCTGGAACTCGATGCTCGTGTCGCCGATCTCGATGACATCGCCCGGCCCGAGGGCGATCTGGCTGACCTGCTGCCCGTTCACCGCCGAGCCGTTCCGGCTGCCGAGATCGGTGAAGCCGTATGCCCCGTGCTGGAGCTTGAGCTGGCAGTGTGGCGGCTGACCATCGGGTCGTCGACGATGACGTCGTTGTCGCTCGCGCGTCCTATCCCGATGAGGGCGCCGCCCAGGTCGAACTGGACCGCGCGGCTGCCGCGGGTGCTCACGAGCAGGTAGGCG
>JBDSJJ010000037.1:0-24091 GCA_039917415.1 Candidatus Limnocylindria bacterium
TAGCCAACCTGGGCGCCGTCCAGCACGCGATGGTCGAAGCTGCAGGTCATGTTCATCATGTGGCGAATGGCGATGACGTCCTCGCCGTCGACCTCCATGACACGTGGGCGCTTGACGATCGCCTCCATCGACAGGATGGCGACCTCCGGGGCGTTGATGATCGGCATCGAGCTGACCGAGCCGAACCATCCGGTGTTGTTCACGGTGAAGGTGCCGCCTTGGAGCTCGTCGAGCCGCAGCTTGCCGGCCTTCGCGCGGCCCGAGATGTCGCGAATGCGGGCGTTGACGCCGCTGATCGAGAGCTGATCGGCGTTGGCGATGACCGGCACGATGAGCCCGTTGTCGACGGCCACCGCGATGCCGATGTTCATGGCCTGCTTGAGGATGATCCGGTCATCCGCGAACTGGCTGTTCAGGGTCGGATGCTTGCGCAGCGCTTCGGTCACGGCCTTGACGACGACGGCGACGAAGGAGATCGATGCTCCCTCGCGCGCCTTGAACGCTGCGTTGTTCGCCTCTCGCCACCTCACCGCGCTGGTCATGTCGACCTCGATCACGGTGTAGGCGTGGGGCACGGTCTGCTTGACCTGGGTCATCTTCCTGGCGATGGCCTTGCGCATCTGCGACAGCGCCACCTCGGTATCGCCGCCTGACGCGGTAGGCATCGGGGGCGACGCCGGTGCCGGCGACGGTGCGGTGGCCGCCGCGGGCTCGGCTGCCGGGGCGGGAGTCGGCTCGGGGGTGGGGGATGCCTCGGCGGCTGTCTGTGCTGCTCCGCCGCCGTCGATGAACTGCAGGACGTCGTCGCGCGTGACGCGACCGCCGGCCCCGGTGCCCTTGAGCTTGGCGACGTCGATCTCGTGCTCGCGCACGAGGCGTCGCACGGCGGGCGTCATCCGCGCGCTGCTGTCGCCATTCGACCCTCCTGCTTCCTCGTCGGCGGAGGCCGGCTCGGTGCCGGACGTCGGCGCGTCGGCCGGCGGGGTTGCATCGGCTTGGACCGGCGTCTCGACTTGGGCAGGGGCCGACGCCTCCTGCGGCGCTGCCTCCCCCTCGGTGGCCGCCGGGGAGGGTTCGGCGGGCGCTGCGGGAGCCTCGGCAGATGTCTCGGCTACTGCGGCAGGCTCGGCCCCTGCGCCAGCGCCATCCGAGTCGATCTCGGCCACGGGAGTTCCCACGGCGACGGTCTCGCCATCGGGGACCAGGATCTTGGCGATCGTTCCGGCGATCTCGGCCGGGACCTCGGCATTCACTTTGTCGGTGACGACCTCGAAGAGCGGGTCGTACTGCTCGACGGTGTCGCCTTCCTTCACCAGCCAGCGCTCGATCGTTCCCTCGGTGACCGATTCGCCCAGCTGCGGCATCTTGATCGTGGTTGCCATCGGGTGGAAGCCTTCCTCTGGTCGGGTTCGGTTCGTCGTCGTTGTGGTGAGATTGTGAACGATCGGTCAGTAGGCCGCGAGCTTGCGCGCCGCGTCGACGATCCGCGCGGGCCCGATCATGTACCACTCCTCGAGGGCGTGGTGATACGGAACGCCCGGAACATCGGGTCCGGCAAGGCGCGTGACCGGTCCATCGAGCTGCTCGAACGCGCGCTCGCCGATCTCGGCGGCGATCTCGGCGCCGAAGCCACCGAAGCGATTCGCCTCGTGGACCACGAGGGCCTTGCCCGTCTTCGCCACCGAGGCCAGGATCGTCTCGGTGTCGAGGGGCCGGAGGGTCCGCAGGTCGACGACCTCGGCCTCGACACCATCCTCGCGGGCCAGGGTCTCGGCCGCCTCGAGGGCGCAGGTGCGCATGAACCCGTAGCAGAAGATCGACAGGTGCTTGCCGTTGCGCGCCACGTCAGCCTTGCCGATCGGCACGACCGTGTCACCGTCGGGGACCTGGCCCTTGAACAGCCGATACGTCTTCTTGTGCTCGAAGAACATCACGGGGTCGGGGTCGCGGATCGAGGCCTTGAGCAGGCCCTTGGCATCGGCCGGCGTGCCGGGGGCGACCACCTTGAGACCGACGGTGTGGGTGAAGTAGCCCTCGTTCGACTGCGAGTGGTACAGCGCCCCGTGGACGCCGCCGCCGTACGGCATGCGGATCACCATCGGCGCACGGAAGGTGCCGTTTGATCGGTAGTGGAGTCGGCTGATCTCCGACACGATCTGGTTGAAGGCGGGATACACGAAGTCCGCGAACTGCATCTCGGCGACGGGACGTAGTCCGTAGACGGCCGCGCCCATCGCGGCGCCGGCGATCATCCCCTCGGTCAGCGGGGTGTCGAGGACGCGCTTGTGACCGTATTTCGCGAACAGGCCCTCGGTCGCGCCGAACACGCCTCCCTTTTTCCCGACATCCTCGCCCAGGACCATGACCAACTCGTCGCGCTCCATCTCCTCGTCCATGGCGCTGCGGATCGCCTCGAGGATGTTCATCTCGGCCATGGTCAGTGCCCTCCGTCGATGGGCAAAAGCGGAACCGCGGTGCCGCCGCCGGGGATCGGCTCGGCGTAGACCCGCTCGTGCGCATCACCAGGCGTCGGCTCCGGCCGTGCCTCGGCTCGCTTGTTGGCTTCGTTGACCTGCGTCTTGATCTCGGCGCGGATGGCCTCGTCGATCTCGTCGGTCAGGACTCCGGCTGCCCGGAGCTCGCTGGCGAACTGCGGAATCGGGTCGTGCTCTTTGAGAGCGGCCACCTCATCGGGATCCCGATAGCGGCGCTGGTCGTCGTCGGAGGAATGGCTGGTCAGTCGAACCACCCGTGCCTCGATGAGGGTCGGGCCCTCGCCACGCCGCGCCCGATCGTGGGCATCCTTCGCGGCGGAATAACACGCCAGCACGTCCCCGCCGTCGACAACCACGCCCGGCATGTCGTACCCAACGGCACGCGCCGCGACCGAACTGCCGGCGACCTGCTGATCGAGCGGCACGCTGATGGCGTAGCCGTTGTTCTCGCACACGAAGATGACCGGCAGCTTGTGGATGCTGGCAAAGTTCATCGCCTCGTGAATCTCGCCCTGGTTCGAAGTCCCCTCGCCGAACTGGGTCATGGTCACGACGTCGTCGCCGCGGACCCATGCACCCATCGCGATCCCCACCGCATGGAGGACCTGGGTGCCGACCGGCGAGCTGAGCGACACGATGTTGTACGGGGCCCCGCCGTAGTGGCCGGGCATCTGGCGACCACCGGAGCTCACGTCATCGGCCTTGGCCAAGTGAGCGGTGATGATGTCCTCGGCGCTCATCCCGAACGTCATGGCGCTGGCGATGGACCGGTAGTACGGCGCCATCCAGTCCTGGCCCTTGCGCATTGCCCACGAGGTGGCGACCTGGGCGCCCTCGTGCCCCTGGCCCGAGATGATGAAGGCGATCTTGCCGGCCCGCTGCATGAGCCACATCCGCTCGTCGACGGCGCGCGCCAGGAGCATGTCGCGATACATCCCGAGCACGGCGTCGTCGTCGAGTCCTAGCTCGTGGTGTCGAGGGCGCGTGTCGGTCTGGGCCATTCTCAGACTGCCTCCTAGACGTGAATTGCGGCGCCATCGACCGCGAGCGCGGCCTCGGCGAGCACTTCGGTCAGCGTTGGGTGCGCGTGCACGCTCATGGCGATCTCTCCGACGGTGCCCTCGACCAGTCGGGCCAGCGTCGGCTCAGCCAGCAGGTCGCCGGCGTGGGGCCCGATGATATGCGCTCCGAGCAGGACCCCGGTCTCCGCATCGGCGACGAATTTCGCGAAGCCATCGACCTCCCCGATGATCGTGGCCTTGCCGAGCGCGCGAAACGGGAAGGATCCGGTCTTGATGTCGTGACCGGCGGTCTTTGCCTCGTCCTCGCTCATGCCGACCGACGCGATCTGCGGGCGGCAGAACGTGACTCGCGGCATGAGGTCCATGCGAACCGGGTCCGGATCGTGGCCGGCGAGGTGCTCGACGGCGACGACCGCCTCGTGGCTGGCGACGTGGGCAAGCGCGAAGCCCGGGACGATGTCGCCGATGGCGTACAGGTGCTCGACGCCGGTGCGCATGAACTCGTCGACGATGACGTAGCCGCGTTCCGTCTTCACGCCCTCGATCGCATCGAGACCGATCTCCTCGGTCACCGGCCGGCGCCCGACCGCGACCAGGATCACGTCGGCGGTCACGTCGGTTCGGTTCCCACCGTCCTTTGTCGCGACCTGGAAGCTGACCTCGTTCTCCGCCTTGTTGATCGTCTCGGAGTCGATGCTGCTGGCAGCGTGGATCGCGATGCCGCGCTTCTTGAAGACCCGGGCCAGCTCCTTGCCGACGTCGGGATCCTCGAGCGGCACGATCCGGTCGGCGTACTCGACGAGCGTGACCTCCGCTCCAAAGTCGCGGTACATGCTCGCCCACTCGACGCCGATGGCCCCGGCGCCGACGATGGCGACGCGCCCGGGAACGTTGTTGCGGGTCAGGGCCTCGTCGCTCGTGATGATCAGGTGCCCGTCCGGCTCGAGTCCGGGCAGCGAGCGGGGGACCGAGCCGGTGGCCAGGATGAGGTTGTCGGCGGTGGCCTCCACGTCGCCGGACTCACCTCCTGAGACCCGGACGCTGGTCGGGCCGGTGAGCACCCCGTTGCCGCGCAGGACGGTGATCTTGTTCTTCTTCATGAGGAACTCGACGCCACCGACATGCTTGTCGATGACCTCGTCACGTCGCTTGCCGAGCGCGCCGTAGTCAAGCCCGATGCCGTCGCTGCCCGAGAGTCCGAACTCGCCGCCCTGCTCGGTCACGCGATGAAGGAGATCAGCGGTCTCGATGAGCGCCTTCGACGGGATGCAGCCGCGGTTGAGGCACGTGCCGCCAAGTCGGTCGCGCTCGACCAGACCCACGTTCAAACCGAGCTGGGCAGCGCGGATGGCGCCGACATAGCTCATGCCGCCGCCGAGGATGAGGAGATCGAAGCGTTGCTGTTCTGCCATGGGTCTCCTGGTGTGTTCAGCCGGCCGTCGCCGGTTCGGGCGTCGCCGCGTCGAAGCTCCGATCCTGGTAGGCGCCAAAACGGCGACGCCTCGCATCGGGGACCGCGATCGGGCGGGCGGTTGCATAGTCGTAGGCCACGAGAACCGTCTGCACATCTCCGACCAGCCGGCCGGTCGGGGACGCGGTCATTCGATGGCTCATCCCGAAGCTGCTTCGTCCGACGCGGTCGATCCTCGTCTCGACGACGACTTCGTCGCCGAATGCGATCGGCGATCGGTAGTCGAGCTCGACGCGCGCGAGAATGAGCGGCAGGCGGTCGAATGGTTCATCGGACTGGAGCACGTCGAGCAGGTAGCGAATACGGGCCAGCTCGACGTAGCTGAAGAAGACCGCGTTGTTCACATGCCCGAACGCATCGATGTCGCGAAAGCGCACCTGCAGGCTCGTGCGGTGGCGATAGTCATCGGTCACGGGCGGCCATTCTATCCCGCTGGCGACGCGCGCGACTGATCGTATATACGGTATATACGATCAGTCGTCATCTCGCAGCAGGAGGGACGCAGCCGTGCGGGCAAGCTCCGCGTCGCCGCTGACGAGCGGAATGCCGAGGGCCTCGGCGACCGCGGCACTCCCTGCCTGGGGCCCGGAGAGGCCCCGTCCCAGCCACCTGACGAGCTCGTCGGTCCGAGGCTCGCGGACGTCGAAAGGCACGCGAGCCGTCAGGGGCGCCAGCGCGCGCAGTCGGTCGGGGTCCCAGCCCAGCCGCGCCGCAGCTTCGAGGACCGCGGCGCTGAAGCCTGACGACACCACGACCTCGAGGGACCCGGCCTCGTATTCGTCGCGGAGTCGACGAACTGCCTGCGGTCCGAACCATGCGAGGAATGCGGATGCGTCGAGGACGACCCGCCTCACGCCGTCTTCCCTTCGGCCAGCCGATCGATTCCCGCGAGTGCGGCGCGGACCTCCGGATCGGCGCCGGGGCCGTGCTGGGGGTCGAGCGACTCGCTCGCCAGGTTGGCGATGAGCCCACTTCTCGTGAGCCCACTTCGAGCAGCGGAGCGGTCGAGTCGGTCGAGGAGCCGCTCGTCAATCGAGATCAGGACGCGTTTGGCTGGCATGAACCCGAGTATATCGCGTATATACGGTCGGTCAGACAGCCTCGCCGATGCGGCTGAGGAGAGCAGCCAGCAGGGCAGTGCGCGGGACGATGCTCCCGAGGTCGAGCCACTCGTCCGCCGAGTGGTCGTCGCCTCCGACCGGACCGAGACCGTCCAGCACCGGCAGGCCAAGCGCGGCGCAGGTATTCGCATCCGAGGCCCCGCCGGTTGCTGCATCGCGCAGGGGGAAGCCCAAGTCGGCGGCGATCGAGACGGTCAGCTCAACGAGGCGCTCGGCTGCCGGTGTCTTCTCCATCGGGGCGTGAGCCGCCGTGCGGCGCAGCGAAGCGGTGACGCCCTTGACCGCCGGCGTGAGGGCGATGCGCTCGACCTCTGCCGCGGCAGCGGCGAATGGCTCGGTGGTGGTTGCGCGCAGGTCGACCATCAGCTCGCAGCGCTCGGGAACGACGTTCGGTCGCGTCCCGCCGCGGATCACGCCGGCATTCACGGTGACTCCCGGCCATCGACCGTTCAGCCCCTGGAGCGCCACGACCTGGTGCGCTGCGGCAAGGATCGCCGATCGTCCCTTTTCGGGCTCGATTCCGGCGTGAGCGGCGCGGCCCGACAGCTCGATCACGTAGTCGCCGATGCCCTTCCGGGCGCTCACGATGTCTCCGTTGGCGCGCGCACACTCCAGGACAAGGGCCACGTCGTGCCGCGCCGCGAGGTCGCGAATGACGGGCGTGCTGAACGGCGAGCCGATCTCCTCGTCCGGGTTCGCGACGAACGTGATGGAGAGGTGCTCGCCCTCCTCATGTAGCGCGCCGATGGCGTGGAGCCCGGCCAGCAGGCCGGCCTTCATGTCAGTCACGCCCGGACCCGTAGCGCGCTCGCCATCGGATCGGTACGGGCGCGCGGCGGCGGTGCCCGCGTCGAACACCGTGTCCATGTGGCCGATGAGAAGGATCCGCGGGCCGTTCCCGGACAGGCTGCCGACCACGAGGTCGCCCAGCTGCGGCTCCCCGGCGGCGGGCCGGTGGGGCGTGCGCTGGACCTCGGCTCCGAGCTCGCAGAGGGACTCGGCCATGAAATCTGCGACGCGGTTGACGCCGTCAGGGGTGTACGAGCCGCTGTCGATGTTCACGAGGGCTTCCAGGTCCGCGAGATAGCGGGGCAGGCGCGCGTCGGCACGGCGCCGCAGTGCGGATGGATCGGGCATGGCGCCCAATATACTCACGGCAATGCCGCGCGATGCCGACCCACCCGACTTCGACGCCGAGCTGCTCGAGCTGCGCGTGCTCGACGGCCCGAATCGATTCTTCACGCGCCCGGCGGTCAAGATCGAGTTCGTGGCACAGCACACGGGCGCCGTCGAGGGAATCGCGGCCGAAGCGGCCGAAGCGATTCGGCGGCTCCACGAGGCGCTCGACCTCCCTGCCCCGCGCATCACCCACCGGCCGTCGATGGACGGCCTGCGTGTGGCGGTGGCGTTCACATGGCGCCGAAGGACGATCGCGCAGGGTATTGGCGCATCCGCCGCGCGGCTCGCCCTCGGCCGCTCGACCCAGCGACGAGAGGTCGCGGGCCTGCGGGCAACGGCACTTGGTCCACTATCGCACCTCCCCCGCACGCGGATCCCGATCGTGGCCGTGACCGGAACGAACGGGAAGAGCACCACGACTCGCCTCATCGCTCATATCGCGACCGGGGCCGGGATGAAGGTCGGGATGACGAACTCGGACGGCATCGTTGTTCGGGGGGAGATGGTCGAGGCCGGGGACTGGACCGGGTTCGGCGGCGCCGCGCGCATCCTGTCGGAGTCCGGGCTCGACCTCGCCGTGCTCGAGACGGCGCGCGGTGGGATCCTGCTGCGCGGCATCGGGTACGCGGCGAATGACGTCAGCGTGGTGACGAATGTCAGTGCCGATCACCTGGGGCTGCAGGGCATCGACACGCTCGACGAGCTGGCCGAGGTCAAGGGTGTCGTGCCGCGCATCACGCGCCGCGACGGCTGGGCCGTCCTCAATGCCGATGACGACCGCGCCTGGGGCATGCGGCGCAGCACGCGCGCCGCGATCCACGGGTTCAGCCTCGAGCCCGACTCGGAGCGCGTTCGTCGGACCGTCGCCGCAGGCGGTCGGGGCGCGATCCTGCGGGATGGGGAGCTGGTGCTGCTCGGCGCCGGCCGCCGTGCCCGCAGGTTGGGCGTGGCCGCGGAGATGCCTGTCACCGTCGCCGGGCTGTCGCGGTACAACATCGCCAACGCGCTCGCGGCGGCGGCTGCGTGCGATGCGCTCGGCATCCCGGCTCCGCGCATCGGGCGCGGTCTGAAATCGTTCGCCCAGGACGCATCGGCCAACCCGGGCCGTCTCAACGTGTTCGAGCGCGAGGGCATCTACGTCATCGTCGATTTCGCGCACAACGAGGCGGGGCTGGCGGGACTGCTGGACGTGGCGGAGGCCGTGGCGGGAACCAGCGCCGTGCGCCTGGCATTCGGCACAGCGGGGGACCGCACCGACGAGATCCTGCTCGCCCTCGGCAGGCTGGCGGGGCGCGCCAACGATCTCGTCATCGCCGAGAAGGAGCACTACCTCCGTGGTCGCGACCTCGAGGAGATGAACGAGCTGCTCCGTCGGGGCGCACGCGACGGCGGCTATCGCGGCGAAATCGAAGCACGCCCGAACGAGATGGAGGCATTCGGGGCGCTCCTGGGACGCGCGCGGGGGGGAGACGTGTGTGCGGTGATGGCCCACACCGAGCGGTCCGAGATCTTCGACCGGCTCGCCGCCGAGGGGTTCCGACC
Source organism: Candidatus Limnocylindria bacterium (assembly GCA_039917415.1). GTDB lineage: Bacteria > Chloroflexota > Limnocylindria > QHBO01 > QHBO01 > JACDBZ01. Next base: position 8,831 of record JBDSJJ010000037.1, read on the forward strand.
GGTGGGCATCGCGCAACTGAGTGGGCTAGTCTCCGCCTGATTCGGCGATCAGAGGTCGACTTCGATCTCGTCCTCGGCGTCGATGACGCCGACCACTGCCTGCAGGCCGTCGGACTCGCTCGCCGATCCGTGCTGGCGGCGCTGGAGCTCCTTCCAGACCTGGTTGGCGTGGTCGACGCACACGACGACGACATCGCCCTCGCGTGCGGTGTCCAGCGCGTGGCGGGTCGCCTCTAGCTCGTCCAGGATCGTGACGGTCGATGCAACGCGCGACGCGTCGGCCTCCGCCGACTCGAGGCCCTTGACGATGAGCTCGGCCGTCTGTCCGGGAGGCCGTCCGCGGTTGTTCGCGTCCTCGCGCACGATGATCTCGTCGAAGTAGGCCGCCGCGGCCCTTCCCAGCTCGATGATGTCCTCGTCGCGGCGGTCACCGGCAGTGGCGATCACGCCGATGCGGCGTCCGGTGACGGGTGCGCGCGCCCCGCCGGCCGACGGCACCGTGAGGAGGTCGACGAACTCGCCCAGCGCGCGCATCGCGGGCGGGTTGTGCGCGTAGTCCACGACCACGCGGTAGCCGTCGAGCTCGAACATGTTCAGGCGTCCCGGGGCCATGAAGTAGCTGGTAGTGAAGGTCCGCAGTCCCTGGCGGATGTCATGGAGGTGCGCCCCCGCGGCCCACGCGGCGGCGGTTGCCGCCAGCGCGTTCTGGACATTCATCCGAGCCCGACCTTCGAATGTCGCCGGCAGCAGATGCGTCCACACCAGCGACATGCTCTTGCGGCCCTGGCGCATCACGATCATCTCGCCGTTGCGGCCGTGTTCGAGGGTCACCGCGCGTCGCCCACGGGATGCCTGGAACTTCAGCCGCTCATGGTCCGGATCCATGCTGAAATAGATGACCGACCCCGAGCAGGCGCGTGCCATCTCGGCCACCAGCGGATCGTCGGCGTTCAGCACCGCAACGCCGTCGCGGGGGACGGCCTCGACCACGACCTGCTTCACGCCGGCCAGCTGCTTCAGGCTGTTGATGCCGCCCAGTCCGAGGTGGTCGCCGGTCACATTGAGGACCACGGCCACGTCGTTGCGCTGGTAGCCGAGGCCCTCGCGCAGGATCCCGCCGCGCGCCACCTCGAACACCGCCATGTCGACCGTCGGGTTCTGGAGGACCATCGAGGCCGACTTCGGACCGGATGAATCGGCTCGGCGCACGATCCGTCCGTCGACGTAGATGCCATCGGTGCTCGTCAGGCCGACCTTGTGGCCCATGCCCTTCATGATGTGGGCGATCATCCGGGTGGTCGTCGTCTTCCCGTTTGAGCCGGTCACCGCGATGATCGGAATCCGGGGATCGACGCCGGGCGGGAAGAGCATGTCGATCACCGGCTTTGCCACGTACTGCGACTCGCCCTCGGTCGGGTGCGTGTGCATCCGGAACCCGGGCGCGGCGTTGACCTCCACGATGCCGCCGCCCGTTTCGCGCACCGGCAGGCTGACATCGGGGCAGATGAGATCGATGCCGGCGATGTCGAGCCCCACGACGCGTGCCGCCAGCTCGGCCAGCTCGACGTTGTCGGGATGCGCCTCCTCGGTGCGGTCGATGCTGATCCCGCCGGTGCTCATGTTTCCCGTGCGCTTCAGGTAGACGCGGTGCCCGCGCGGCGGGGAGTCCGACATCTCGAAGCCCTGCTCGCGGGCGTAGGCAATCGACTCGTCGTCGACCTTGATGCGGGTCAGGACCTTCTCGTGGCCGATGCCACGGCGCGGATCGGCGTTCGTGATCCCGACGAGCTCCGTGAGCGAATGCTTGCCGTCGCCCTCCACGTGCGCGGGAACCCGCTGGGCGACCGCGCGCAGGACGCCGCCGATCACGAGGCAGCGGTAGTCGTTGCCGACGAGGTAGCTCTCGACCATGACGGCGCCGCGGCGCGTCTGCGCCTGGGCGGCCCGGAATCCGGCGCGGACGCTGTCGTCATCGGTGATGTTGAGCATCACGCCGCGGCCATGATTCCCGTCGAGCGGCTTGATCGCGACCGGCATGCCGATGCGATTCGCGGCGGCCACGGCAGCGTCCTCTTCGCGCACGACCTCCGACCGGGGAACCGGCACGCCGGTGGCGGCCAGCAGTCGGTTCGTCAGCTTCTTGTCCGAGGCGATGTCGACGCCGAGCGAGCCGGTGTCGCTCGTCATCGTGGCCCGAATGCGTCGCTGATGGACGCCGTGGCCGAGCTGGACGAGAGACCCCTCGTTCAACCGGATCCAGGGGATGTCGCGCAGGCCCGCCTCGTCGAGGATGGCCTGGGTCGACGGCCCGAAGGCCGCGCGCTCCGATAAGAGAATGAGCCCCTCGAGCTCGGCGCGGAAGTCGAAGTCCGGCTCAGCCCGCACGAGGTGGTTGACGAGGCGGACGGCGAGCTTGCCGGCGGCGCGACCGACCGACTCCTCGCCGAATGAGTACACGACGTGGTAGCGGCCGGGTTCACCGGTGCCGCGCGTCTTGCCGCGACCGACCTCGGTCCCGGCTTCGCGCTGCAGCTGGAGCGCAATGTGCTCGGCCACGTGCCCGACCCAGGTGCCGTCGTGCAGCCGCGCCTCGAATCCGCCGACCTTGCCCGTGCCGCACGTGTGCTGGCCGACCCCCGGCAGCATCTCCAGCAGGGCCTCCACGAAGCCGGGGATCGTATTCGAGGGGAAATGCTCGAGCACGCCGAGATCCACGATGAGCTTGATGGCCGGCTCGTAATTCCAGTAGTTCGGTCCGCGGTACACCCGCGTCTCGACGACCTTGAGCTCCGGCGCGGGGACCACGCCGGGCGGCGCATCGGCCTCGCGGGGATGCTTCGAGGCCCGATCCTTTGCGCGTGCGCGCGTGGTCACTCGCTCGCCTCGTTGTCCATGCGGCTGGCACGCTGTGCGCGGCGTTGGGCTCGCACGGGCGCCGTGTCGTCGGCGCCTTCCGCCGCGATGCGCCGGATCAGGCGTCGCGTGTTGTTCGTGGCGGCCTGGAGGCTGGCGAGCTCCCGGTCGGTGGCGCTGACGGGGCGCAGCGGAGGCATCAGCGCTCGCTTGGCGAGGTCGAAGCGATACCCCGACGGCAGCGAGTGGAGCGTCACGCCCGAGACCATGATCGGCCGGTGGCGCTTGACTTCGTAGGCATCGGTCCGGATGTGGGCCGGGTCGATGATGGTCACCGATCCCTTGCCGAGCACCTCGAGCACTCCCTTCGGGCTGACGAGGGCTGCCGTGTCCTCGTCGATGCCGAGACCGAGAAGCGCGGGAGATTGCGCGACCAGCGCCAGGAGACGGCCGAATCGGTTGCGCTGCTCGAAGTGCTGGTCGATGAGGACTCCCGGCAGCAGGCCGAGCCCGGCGCTCATCTGCGTCATCCGCTGCTTGGGCGTCGCGCCGCTGGTGCCGAAGGCGACCATGTGACTTGCGATCGCCGATGCCCCCGCGCTCGTGCCGGCGATCATCGCTCCGTGCTCGTGGCGCTCGATCATCGCGCGCCCAAGCGCGGTTCCTCCGATCACGCTCGACAGCCTGAGCTGGTTGCCCCCCGTCATGAAGATCGCGGTCGCGTCATCGAGTTGCGACACGAGCCGCTTGTCGTTGGCATCCTCGCGCACCATCGGCCGCATGCCGCGCACGTCGCCGATGCCCATCTGGCGGAAGAGCGAGAGGTACAGCTCCGTCGCCTCGTCCCCGAGAGATGACGCGGTCGAGATGATCACGATCCGCGCATCGCTCCCACCGGCCAGCGACACGAAGCGGGACAGGATCTGGCGCTGTCGCAGCTTGTCCTCGGCGCCGCCGATGATGAGAAGGTGGCCGGCGCGGGCCTGCCGCGAGCCCGGCTTCACAGGCATGGTCCGCAGCATAGCGAAGTGCGGGAAGGGCCGAACGTCCCTAGACTCGATCGGATGTCCGCCGTATCACCGCCCCGTACCGAGATGCGCGACTACTACGAGGTGCTCGGAGCCGAGCCATCCGCATCGAGCGCCGAACTGCGCGTCGCATTCCGCGCCGCGGTGCTTCGCCACCATCCGGACCGCGCCCCGTCGTCCGAGGTGGCCACGCGCCGCACATCGATCCTCAATAAGGCGTGGGCCGAGCTGCGCGATCCGCTGCGGCGGCTCCACTACGACCACGCACTCGAGGGTGGCCGCGCGGATCGCATGGACTGGCCGCTCGACGCCGGCGAGGCACCCCGAACCGTGCGCCCCGCCCGTCACCGGCGCTCCGAGCCGGGCGTGCCGAGCGAGTGGCACCAGCCGCAGTGGCGCTCGTCGGCGGGCTTTCGGGTACCGGTGGAAGTCTTCGGCGCCGGCCCGGCCGCCCAGGAGCGCTGGATCGTCGCCAATCACATCGACGGCGAGGACTGGCGCGACCACTCGGAGCGCTACTGGCTGCGGTTCGCGGCGCGACACTATGCCGACCGCGGCCGGATCGACGACTGGCTCGGCACCCTGGAGCGCATGGTGTCGCTGAATCCACCCGTTTCCGAGCTGGTCGACGCGAATCTGCGCGGCGCCTACCTGGCGGCGGGCGAGGAGCTGCGCGGCGCGATCGTGCTGCGGGAGATCGCGGAGCGCGAGCCGATCGGCTCGATCCAGCGCCGTTGGGCCGAACGCGAGCTGCGTGTACTGCTGGGGGAGTATCGCGATGCCCATGTTCGCCGCGGACCGCGGGAGCAGCGCGCGGAGAACGCGGAGCTCCTGCTGAACTTCCTCGAGTCGCTCGAGATCGAGCCGTCGTTCACCGACCACCGTGCGGCCATCGTCGCGCATCGCCGGGCCGGGCACGGCGGACGAGCCGCGGAGCTCGTCGAGCGTGTGATGGCCGCCCCGATTCCGGAGCCCGGACGGCGCTTCAGCCTCGTGCAGCTCCTGACCGAGGCAGGCCAGCTTGATCGGGCGTCTGCCCTGCTTGCCGAGATCGCGCGCGGCGATCATCCCGACGCGCTCGACGCCCGCCGAGTGCACGGTCCGTGGCGTCGGATCGCGGCCGCCCGGCAGCGGCTGGCCCGCGCGCGCCGCGCAGCCGCGCGCCGCGGCAACTGACGGTGGTGGGAGTGCTAGGCTCCGGCGCGGAATCGCTGCACGAGGGGACCGGATGCGACTGCTCAGGCTGAATCGAGCGGTGCTATTCGGTGCGCTGCTCGGGGCCGTGACCGCCCTCGTCGGCGGCTGGGTTGGTCGCTTCTCGGGAGAGGTCGTCCCCGTCCCCGTCCTGCTGGTGCTCGCGGTGACCCTCATCGGGCTGGGACTGGGGGCGACGTCGGCCGCGGCGGCCTACGTTGCCGGCGCGTTCATTCTTCTGGCGGAGACGACCGCGGTGGGCGGCCCGGACTGGGGCGGCGCCGACGTGGTCCGATTCGCCGGTTTCCTGCTCGGGGTCCCGCTGATCGTGTACGTCATGTACCGCGGCGAGGGCGTGCGTCGATCGGCAGCCGAGGCCCTGGAGGCCAGCCACGCCGCACGTAGCGAGGCGGACGCGGAACGCGCGCGGCTCGAGGAGGCGCACGGTCAGCTCGACGCTGCGTTGGCCAAGGCCGAACGCGAACGCGCCAGGCTCGAGGAGGTGGCGGAGTCGATCCCGGAGCCCCTGATCGTCTACGACGACGAGCCTCGCGGGACGTACGGCAACCGTGCTGCCCTGCGCCTCTTCGGGCGAAGCTTCGTCGAGCGTCCACTCGACGAATGGGGGAGGGTCACCGAGCCCCGTGACGAGGAAGGTGTGGCGTTGCCACCCGACGAATGGCCGCAGGTGCGAGCCCAGACCGAGGCGTTCCGTCGACGCATGAAGCTGCGGGTGCCGATGAGCGGCCGCGACGTGATCGCCGATGTCGAGGGCACTCCGATTCCCGGCGGCGGCGCGGTCCTCCTGCTGCGGGACATCGGGAAGGAGGAGGACGAGCGTCGCCGGCTGTCGCGGTTCGCCAGCTTCGTGGCTCATGAGCTGCGCAACCCCCTGGCGGTGGCAAAGGCACGCATCGAGCTGGCGCAGCGGGATCCGGCGCTGCCGACGCGCGCGGCGTCACATGGCATGCGCGCCCTCGAATCCGTCGACGCCGCGATCCAGATCCTGGAACGCCTCGAGCTCTACTCGCGCGCCGACGCCGGCCACATCGAGGCGCAGCGTGCGGCCTTCGAGCTTGCGCCGGCCGTGGGAGCCGCGATCGAGCGCTTTCGATCCAGAGGATCGGAACGCTCGCTGCGGGTGGACATGCCCGACGGGCTGACGGTTATCGGTGATCGACATCTCAGCGAGCAGGCGATCACGAACCTGCTCACCAACGCGGACCGCTACTCGACGCCGGGCGGGGGGATAGCGATCGACGTCATCGACGGTGAGTGGGTGACGCTGCGCGTCAGCGATCAAGGCCCCGGGATCGAGGACGAAGTCGCCCGTCGTCTCTTCCGCGATCGCGTGTCCGCCGGTCGGGGACTGGGCCTCGGCCTCTACCTGGTTCACGCGACGATGACGGCCATGGGCGGGTCGGTGCAGCTCGAGCATCGGGCGCCGGCGGCCGTGTTCGCCCTACGATGGCCGCCAGCGACGGCGCCGCACCCGACTTGACGCTATCCGGCTGAGGCTTTAGCGTGCTAAAGCAATGACGAATGAGCCGACACCCACAGACACCTCGGGCCCAGCCACGGCCGCGGAAGACCGCTGGATGAGCGAGCCGCTGCGCGAGCTCGCCACGGCGTTCTCATCGCTGCGCGACCGCGATGAGGCACTCCGATTCCTGCGCGACCTGTGCACCGTCAACGAGCTTCGCGAGTTCGCCGCGCGCTGGGAAGTCGCCCGCTTACTCGACGAGGGGATCAGCTACCACGACATCAGCGAACGGACCGGGGCGTCGAGCGCCACGATCAGCCGCGTCAACCAGTGGCTGCGTTACGGGCGCGACGGATACCGCCTGATTCTGGATCGAAGAGCACGGGCTCGCCGACGCCGATGAGTACGCCGCTACGCCTGGCCGTCCCGAACAAGGGCCGCCTGTCCGAGCCCGCCATTGATCTCCTGCGCAGTGCGGGGCTCGAGTTCGAGCTGTCCGAGCGCCGGTTGAGCGCCTCGGTGCGCAACGCCGACATCGAGCTGCTGTTCGTGCGTACCGAGGATGTGGCCGAGTACGTGGCCGACGGCCTGGTGGAGCTCGGCCTGACCGGCGCCGATCTGGTGGCGGAGCACGGCGGCGAACTGTCGACGGTTCTCCCGCTTGGGTTCGGCGCCTGCTCGCTGGTCCTCGCGGTGCCGCGCGACGCCGATGTCTCCGACGTGACGGGGCTGGACGGCTGCCGCATCGCCACGTCGTTCCCGCGGGTGACGGCAGACTATCTGGCCGCGCACGGCGTCGAGGCGCAGGTCGTCGAGGTGCGCGGGGCGGTCGAGGTCACGCCGCAGCTCGGGGTCGCCGACGCCGTCGTCGATCTCGTCGCGTCGGGCGGGACGTTGCGCATGAACGGTCTGCGGCCGATCGCGACCCTGCTGGCGTCCGAGGCGGTGCTCGTCGGCCGCAACGGCATTGCGGCGCAGGACGATCGGGTGCGCGATCTCGTCGCCATGCTGCGCTCGGTGCTCGACGCTCGCGGACGCGAGTACATGATGATGAACGCGCCGGCCGAATCGCTTGAGCGGATCCGAGCCCTCATCCCGGGCCTCTCCGGTCCGACGGTGATGCCACTGGCCGACCCGGGCTTCATCGCGGTCCACTCGGTCGTCGAGCGCAGCCAGTTGTGGCGCATCGTTCCGGCGCTCAAGGAGGCTGGAGCGCGCGACATCCTTGTGGTGCCGATCGAGAAGGTCGTGCGATGAGCCCGCTCCCGCGCGTTGACTGGTCCGCACTGGATGCCAGCGAGCGCGCCGCCTGGCTCGGGTCGCTGCGGCCGCCAACGCCGGATGCCGACGTCTCGGACATCCTTGCGGCCGTCAAGGCCGGCGGCGACTCGGCGCTTCGGGAGCTGACGGCTCGTCACGACGGCGTCGACCTCGCCGATTCGTGGGTGTCCGCGGCAGAGTGGGACGCCGCGGTGGTGAGCGACGAGCTGCGGGTCGCGCTGGCTGAGGCGGCCGGTGCGATCAACCGCTACCACGCGGAGCAGCGCGCCATGCTGCGCCAGGAGCGGCGCGTGCGAACCCGACCGGGAGTCACCGCCTGGCGTCGCTGGCAGCCGATCGCGCGTGCCGGCGGTTACGTACCGGGCGGTCGAGCGGCGTACGCCAGCAGCGTGCTCATGCTCGCCGTCCCGGCGCGCCTCGCGGGCGTCGAGGAGCTGGTGATTGCCACCCCTCCGCAGCCCGATGGCTCGATCTCGCCCGCCGTGCTGGTCGCCGCGCGGCTGGGCGGTGTCGATCGCGTGCTCAAGGCCGGCGGTGCACAGGCCATCGCCGCGCTCGCGTTCGGCACCGAGTCGGTCCTCCGCGTCGACAAGATCTTCGGCGCCGGCAATGCGTGGGTGACCGCGGCGAAGCGTGCCGTCAGCTCGCTCGTGGCCATCGACCTGCCGGCGGGCCCATCGGAGTGCATCGTCCTGGCGGACGGCTCGTCGCACGTCGACTTTGTGGCGCTCGACCTGCTGGCGCAGGCCGAGCACGGGCCGGACTCGGTGGCCATCGTGGTCAGCACGGACTCCGCCGTGCTCGACGCCGTCGCCCGAGTGGTACCGCGGCTGGCCGCTGACCTTGCGACGGGCGAGCAGGCGATGGCCACGCTGGCGCGTCACGGCGCCGCGGTCCTCGTGCCTGACCTCGACGCCGGCATGGATGTCGTCAACCAGGTCGCGGCCGAGCACGTGAGTCTGCAGTGCGCCGATGCCGAGGCTCGTGCCGCAGACGTCCGCAATGCCGGCGCGGTCTTCATCGGCCCGCTGTCAGCGATCGCGGCCGGAGACTACGCAACGGGAACCAACCACGTCCTGCCCACCGGCGCCGCTGCGCGAGCGTGGAGCGGCGTGGGCGTCGAGTCGTTCGGTCGATGGATCGAGATCCAACGGCTGACCGCCCGAGGAGTTCGCGGCGTGGCTCCGGTCGTCGCGGCGATCGCCGCCGCGGAAGGGCTGCCTGCCCATGCCGCTAGCGTCGCCGCGCGCGCCGTCGCCGTCGATCAGTACACCGCGGATGACGATCCGATCGAGCTGTTTCGCAATCCGCAAACCGTGAGCCCGTATCCCGCGGAACCCTCTGACGAGGAACTGGCGGCACGGGCGGGCATCCCGGTCAGCTCGGTGGTGCGGGCCGACATGAACACGCTCGGAGGAGGCGCCCTTCGGTCGGCTGCGACGGCGCTGCGGAACTTCGACGGCCAGCGGATGAACGAATACGGCGACCTGGCATACGTGCGGTTGCGGGCGGCGTTGGGCGCGCGGCTCGGGGTGGCGCCGGAACGGATCGTGCCGGGTGCTGGCGCCGATGAGCTGATCCGACTCGTCACGACTCAGGCGCTCGGACCCGAGGACGCGGTCGTCATCCCCACCCCGACGTTCGCGATGTTCGCGGTCGAGGCCCGCCTGGCCGGAGCGCGGGTCGTCGAGCTGCCGCGGACCCGGATGGCCGAGCGTCAGCCGGTCGCGGCGATTCGGGCAGTCGCGGAGCGTGAGGCCGCGCGCCTCGTGTGGCTGTGCAGTCCGAACAACCCCACCGGCGATGCCTACACCCTCGACGAGATCCGCGAGCTCGCCGATGGCCTGCCGGCGCTGGTGTGCGTCGACGAGGTGTACCTGGAATTCGCCGAGGACAGCATCGGCGTCGAGCGGGGCTCGACCTCCGCCATCGGGCTGCAGGCGGACCTCCCGAACGTGCTCGTGCTCCGCTCGCTCTCGAAGTCGCACGGCATCGCGGGCGCCCGCGTCGGCTACCTCGTCGTTCCCGAGCCGCTGGCCGAGCGCTTCGACGGCGTGCGCCTGCCGTTGTCGATGGCCGTCCCATCCGAGGCGGTCGCGCTGGCCGTCCTCGCCGATGAGTCGGGCGCGGCCGAGCGGCGACGAGCGGTCATCGCGTCGCGGGACCGGTTGGAGGCACTGCTCATCGATCTCGGGTGCGAGGTGCTGCCATCGGTCACCAATTCGCTGGCGTTCCGGGCGGTGATGGACCCCGCCGATATTGACACTGCGCTCATGGCCCGGGGTGTTGCCGTTCGGCGCTACGAGGCTGGCCCGATGGCCGGCTGGCTGCGCGTGACGGCACGCCTGGCCGCCGAGGAGGATCAGATGGCCGCCGCATTCAGGGAGGTGCTCGCATGAGCCGCACGGGAACCGTCGAGCGATCCACCACCGAGACCCAGATCCGGCTCGTCATCGATCTCGACGGGGCCGGCACGTCCGACGTCGAGACGCCGATCGGCTTCCTCGATCACCTCCTCACGCTGTTCGCGCGCCACGCGCTCGTGGATCTCGAGGTCCGGGCGGATGGCGACGTGCATATCGACGAGCACCACACCGTCGAAGACACCGCGCTGGTCCTCGGTCGAGCGATCGACGAGGCGCTCGGCTCGCGCGCCGGAATTCGCCGCTACGGCGACGTCAGGCTCCCCATGGATGAGGCGCTGGCCCTGTGTGCCGTGGATCTCGGCGGGCGATCGTTTTCCGACGTCGCCCCCCGACCGGATCCGATGTCGGGAGCCAACGTCTGGCTCGAGCTGTGGCCACACTTCGTCGAGACACTGGCGCGTGAGGCGCGCGCATCGGTCCATCTCGAGGTTCGCGGCGCGGCCAGCGTTCATCACCTCGTCGAGGCTGGAGCGAAGTCGTTGGCGCGCGCGCTGCGACAGGCATGGGATGCCGACCCGCGCCTTGCCGAGGCCGACGAGCCGATGCCCAGCAGCAAGGGAACGCTGCGGTGATTGCGGTCGTGGACTTCGGGTCGGGAAACACCCGCTCCGTCCTGCGTGCCCTCGAGGCCATCGGCGCTGATGCGCGCCTGGTGACCACTCCCGACGGCCTTGAGGACGCGGCGCGCGTGGTCCTGCCCGGCGTCGGCGCAGCGCCGACAGCCGTCGCCGAGCTCCAGTCCCGCGGATTGTGGGATCCGGTCCGGCGATGGGGCGCCGACGGGCGTCCACTCCTCGGCCTGTGCCTCGGCGCGCAGCTGCTTCTCGACGGGTCGGACGAGGGGGATACGTCCGGGCTGGGGCTCATCAGCGGGCGCTGCCGAGCGTTCCCGGGCGTCGAGCAGGGCGGTCCGCGCCTCGTGCCGCACATCGGCTGGAACGCCGTCGAGACCGATGCCGCCGCGTTCGACGCGTATTTCGTGCACGGCTATTGGCTCGACGCCGATCCCGTCACGGTTCGCGGCTGGACGGAAGTTGACGGATTCCGCTTTCCGTCGCTCCTCCGCTCCGGGTCGCTGACCGGCACGCAGTTCCACCCGGAGAAGAGCGGGCCGACCGGCCGCGCTCTGCTCGCGGCGTTTGCAGCGGGGAGGCTCGACGTTCCGGTCGAGTCGGCCGCATGGAACTGATCTGCGCCATCGACCTGCTCGACGGCGGTGCGGTGCGGCTGGTCCAGGGCGACTACGAGCGGCGCATCAAGGCCGCCGATGAACCGGTTGAGCTCGCCCGACGATTCGTGGCCGCGGGCTGCCGCCGGCTCCACGTCATCGACCTCGCCGGTGCGCGCGCGGGGCGGCCGATGCAGCTCGACCTGCTGGGACGGATCGCCGCTGCGGTGCGCGAGGCGACGGCTGGCGTCGTCATCGAGGCCGGAGGCGGCCTGCGCCGCCTCGAAGACGTGGCCGCGCTCCTCGAGCGCGCCGACGAGGCCCTGCTCGGCACGGCGGCCATCGAGGATGGGTCGTTCCTTCGCGCGAGCGCCGAGGCGCATCCCGGCCGCGTTGCCGTTTCACTCGACCTGCGAGATGGGCGCGCCGCGCTGGACGGCTGGCTGCGGGTCGGCGAGGCAGATGCGATCGACCTCGCCCGCCGGCTCGTGGCCGACGGAGCATCGCGTTTGATCGTGACCGACACCGCGCGCGACGGCACGCTCGGCGGCCCGAACATCGAGCTGCTGGAACGCATGCGGGCCGCGCTGCCCAATACGACGCTCGTCGCGGCCGGCGGAATCGGCTCTCTCGATGACCTCCGCGCGGTGCGCGATGCCGGTTGCGACGGAGCGGTCGTCGGCCTCGCGCTGCTCACCGGCGCGATCGACCCCAAGGCCGCAATGGCGGCCTTGGCATGACCCTGCGCCGGCGGATCATCGCCTGCCTCGACGTGACAAACGGTCGCGTCGTCAAGGGCACGCGGTTCACCGATCTCGTGGACGCCGGCGATCCGGTTGAGCTGGCCGCCCGGTACGCCGCCGAGGGTGCCGACGAGATCACGATCCTCGACATCGGGGCCACCATCGACGCGCGCCAGGCGCTCCTCGGCCTCATTTCTCGCGCGGCCGCCACGCTCGACGTGCCGCTGTCGGTGGGTGGCGGGGTGCGCAGCGTGGATGACGCCGCGGCATTCCTCGACGCCGGCGCCGACAAGGTCGCCGTGAACAGTGCCGCGCTGCGCGATCCGCCGCTCATCGGCCGGCTGGCCGATCGGCTCGGCTCGCAGTCGGTGGTCGTGGCGGTGGACGCCGCCGGCACGACCCACGGGTGGCGCGTGCGCGCGGTGGCCGCGACCCAGGAGACGGGGCGTGATGCGGTGGCGTGGGCGGGTGAGGCGGTAGAGCGTGGAGCCGGCGAGCTGCTCGTCACGAGCATCGACCGCGACGGTACGCGCGCGGGCTACGACCTCGGCCTCAATGGAGCCATCGCCGCGTCGGTGCGGGTCCCGGTCATCGCGTCGGGCGGCGCGGGTGACGCCGCCGACGTCGCCGAGGTCTTCGAGGCTGGCGCATCGGCCGCGCTGTTGGCCTCGACCCTCCACTTCGGCATCCTCGACATCGGATCGCTCAAGGTTGCGCTGGCGAACCGGGGCGTGAGCGTCCGGCTTCCGGCCCCGAGTCCCACGCCCGAGGAGGTTGCGGCGTGGCTTGGTTGAGCGACCGGCGACCGGACTGGGCGCGCGGCGAGCTCCTGCCCGTCGTGGTCACCGATGTGGGGAGCGGCGAGCTCCTCATGCTGGCCTACGCCAACCGAGAGGCGGTCGAAGCCACCGCACGCACCGGATCAGCGCACTTCTGGTCGCGCTCGCGTGACGAGCTGTGGCGGAAGGGAGCGACGAGCGGCAGCGTCATGCAGGTGGTCGCCATGGGTGTCGACTGCGATGGCGACGCGATCGCGTACCGCGTCGACCCCGCCGGGCCGGCGTGCCACACGGGGGAGCGCTCATGTTTCGATCAGTCCGAGGAGCGAGTCACCCTGGCTGATCTCCAACGCATCATCGGGATTCGACGCCACGCCGATGAAGAGGCCTCGTACACCGCCCGCCTCGTGGCGAGCGGTCCGCGGCGGCCAGCCGAGAAGGTGACGGAGGAGGCCGGAGAGCTGTCGGCCGCTGCCCTTGCCGGGACCGATGACGAGGTCGTGGCCGAGGCTGCCGACTTGCTCTACCACGCGATGGCGCTGCTGGCCGCGCGCGAAATCTCGCTGACCGACGTCGAGGCGGAGCTCGGCCGGCGTCACCGCATCGACCTCTGATCGGGCGGCCGTCAGGCCGCGGCGATCACCTCGACCGGCCCGAGATCGGCGCCCTCGAGATCGCCGCGCAGCGTCTGCGCATCGCCCGTGAGCAGAATGAGCGCCTCTTCCGGGCGCACGAGCTCACGTGCGACGCGATGGACGTCGTCGGCCGTGACGCTCTCGAGTGAGGTTCGGTAGTTGTGCCACCAGTCGTTGGGAAGGTCGTAGACAGCCAGCGGCTCGAGCGCAGATGCGATCCCGCCCGTGGTCTCGAACCGGAGCGGGAACACCCCGACGAGATAGTCGCGCACGCCACGCAGCTCCTCCTCCGACGGAGGCTCATGGCGAATGCGCTCGAGCTGTCCGAGCAGCTCGCGGATGGCATCGACCGTCACCTCGGTCTGGACCGCGGCCGTCGCGGTGAAGGGACCCACCGCCCGTCGCGGGTCGTACGAGCAACGCGCACCGTACGTGTAGCCGAGCTCCTCGCGTAGCCGCAGGTTGAGGCGGCTACCGAACACCCCGCCCAGCAGTGCGGCCATGACGAGCGCCGGGAAGTAGCGGGGGTCGTGGCGGTCGATCCCGAGGTGCCCGACGCGCAGCTCGCTCTGTACCGACCCGGGACGGTCAACCACGACGACACGCCTGCCGCCGCGCTGCACAGGCTCGAAGCTTCGATGACCGGGTGCCGTGCCGCTCCAGTCGGCCAGGTTCCGCTCGACCGAGGCCAGGGCCGATGCCGGGTCGATGGCGCCGGCGATGACGATGTCCGCCACGTTCGGGGCGTAGTTCACCGCGTGGAAGCTCCTCGCGTGCTCGACCGTGAGCCCCTCCACCGTCTCCGGCCTGCCCGAGGCAAGCCGTCCGTACGGCTGGGCGTCGGCGAAGAGCTCGCGCAGGAAACTCTCGTCGGCCAGGCGACCCGGATCGGCTCGTGCCTGGAGAATGTCGTTGAGGCGCTCGCTCTTGATCCGATCGAACTCGCCGGCGTCGAGGCGCGGTGTGCGCAGCATCTCCGCCAGGAGCCCCAACCCATCCTCGAGCTTGCTGCCCAGCGCGGTGAACCCGGCCCGGGCGCTGTCCCACGAAGACTCGCTGCCGACCTCGATCCCCAGGCGCTCGGTTGTCTCGGCGAAGGATGAGGCGTCCAGGCGCTGTGTCCCCGTCACCAGCAGCTTGGCCGTCAGACTGGCGAGACCGGCCTGCTCTTCGGCCTCGGTCGCCGCGCCGGCATCGGTCAGCAAGTGGATGCTCACCAGCTCACGGTCCCGGAGCGGCACGAGCCACACGCCCAGGCCGTTATCGAGGCGGTGATGCGCGAAGTCGGGGAAGCGATATGGTCGCGGGGCGGTGGTGGTCGGGCGTCCGATCATGCCGCGCCCGCCTTTGCCGGGACATAGATCAGCGTCACACGGTTGTCAGCCCGCAGCGATCCGCTCATGGCGGCGCGCACACGTTCCGCGTCCACCGCCTGCCAACGGCTGACCTCCTCGTTGACGCGCTCGGGTTGGTCGAAGAGGCAGGTGTACATGCTGAGCCGATCCGCGCGCTCGCTGATCCGCTCGAGCGCTCCCGCGACGTGGGCCGCATGGAGGTTGTTCACGCGCTCGAGGTCGGCGTCCGTCGGGCCGTCGCCAGCCAGCCGGTCGATCTCGGCCAGCGTGGCGAGCTCCAGCGCGTCGGTCTTCACGCCGGGGCGCGCAGTGACCC
>JBDSJJ010000038.1:0-15109 GCA_039917415.1 Candidatus Limnocylindria bacterium
CGTTCTGGGCACGAGTCGTTCCGGACGGCCCGCTGGCGCTGCGACTCACGAACACCGGAATCGCCGCCTGGCCCCACGGCCTGCGCCTGGTCCTTGGCTGGGCGTCCTCGGACCAGCCCTACCTGGCGGGGGTGCCGGCCGAGCTCGTTCCGGCGCCGATCGACGTCCCCGCGCTCGAGCCCGGCGCATCGGCCAGCGTAGAGATCGAGCTGCTGGCACCGGGCAGTGGACGGATGCTGGCATGGATCTCGCTCATCAGTGGCCAAACCACGCTCGCGGATCTCGGGTCCCCCGCGCTGCAGCTCTCCACCAGCTCACCCTGAACCGCCGCGGAGCTCACCGCTCCGCTTGACCCGATGGTCCGGTGCGGGGAGTCCGCATGTTTTGGTTTGACCGGTGGCCCGGGGCACTGCTACGATCGTGGCCGCATGGAACCGGCCCTTCGGCGACGGGGGACCAACGGACACGTCGGACGGTCGTGGCGGTCCCATGTGACAGCGTTGACGTGACCATCCGCAAGCGGAGCTGACTTTCTATTGCCTTATCTGCGACGGCTGACCCGCCGCGTCACTGAAAGCCACCTGCTGACGAGGGTGATCGCGCACCTCTCCGTCGCTGGCCTCGTCGCGTTCGCGGCCGCGGCCGGCGTGGCGCAGTCCCAGGGCACCGGATCGGTGAATCCGGCCCGCGCCGAGACCGGGTTCCCGACGATCGTGTCCACCGTTCGCGGCGCAGCCGACCCAACGGCCTCGGACACCTCATCCACCTTCAGCGTGAGCGCAGGCCCTGCGGACGACCTGCCGCAGATCAACCGGGCGGCACCCGCCCAGGTTCCATCTGAGCCGCTTCCCACCCCCGTTGCCATCGATCCCAACGCGACGCCACTCGCCGCCCCCAACAGCGTGGGCGCCGTGAACAGCGGACCGACGTCACGTGGCAGCGGCCAGGCATTCGCCATCGGTGGCCTCGTGTGGCCCGTTCCGGTCGGCTCGATCAGCCAGTACTACCATGCCGGACACCTCGCTCTCGACATCGCCGCTCCGTACGGGTCGCAGGTCGTTGCGGCCCAGGGCGGCGTGGTTTCCTCCGCCGGGTGGCGCAACAACGGCGGTGGCAACGTGATCAGCATCGATCACGGGAACGGCATGACGACCGTCTACAACCACCTCGGGTCGATCTGGGTCAGCCCCGGCCAGGCCGTCGGCGCGGGCCAGGGGATCGGGGGAGTTGGATGCACCGGAATGTGCACCGGTCCGCACGTTCACTTCGAAGTCATCGTGAACGGCGTGATCGACAACCCACAGCGATACTTCTAGCCTCACCGACCCTCCACCGTCACGCAGCCGGCGCTCGTCGCCGGCTTTGCCATGTCCAGCCCGAACTTCGCTGATCGCGCGCGCATCCTGGTTGCCGGGGGCAGCGGCGGGGATGGCGCCTCCTCGTTTCGCCGGGAGGCCCACGTGCCGCGCGGTGGACCCGACGGCGGGGACGGCGGCAAGGGTGGGAGCGTGATCTTGGCCGTCGAACCTGGCATGACCACCCTTGGCGATTTCAAGCGCCAGCGCCACTATCGCGGGGCGCCCGGTGGCCGTGGCATGGGGCGGCGGGCCCACGGCAAGAACGCCCAGGATGTGACGATCCGTGTACCCCCGGGCACGCTGGTACGCACGCACCCCGAGGGCGAGTTCATCGGCGAGCTGATGGAAGCCGACGCCCACCTGGTGGTCGCGCGTGGGGGCCGTGGGGGCCGTGGCAACGTGCACTTCGCGAGCGCCACCCATCGGGCGCCGAAGCACGCGGAGAAGGGGACCCCCGGCGAGGAGCTGCGCATCGAGCTCGAGCTGAAGCTCATCGCGGACATCGGCCTCGTGGGTGCACCGAATGCCGGCAAATCCACGCTGCTCGCCGCCCTGACGGCGGCACGTCCGGAGGTGGGGGCGTACCCGTTCACCACGATCACACCCAACCTCGGGGTGATGGAGCTCGACGATGAGCGCACCGCGGTCATCGCCGACGTCCCGGGGCTGATCGAAGGCGCGAACGAGGGCCGTGGGCTCGGTCACCACTTCCTGCGCCACGTGGAGCGGACGCGGGTGATTGTCGGCGTCATCGATGGCGCGGGCCGTGATCCGGTCGCCGAATGGGAGGCGGTGGCCGAGGAGCTGCGCCTCCACGATTCAACGCTGCTCGAGCGCCCGATGCCGCTGGTGGTCACCAAGCTCGACCTGCCCGAGGCCCGCGACCGATGGCCGGAGATGCGGCAGGCGCTGGCTGCCGATGGCGGTCAGCCGATCGGGGTCAGTGCCCATGACGGGACGGGGCTCGACGAACTACGCGCGACCCTGTCCGCTGCCTTGGCCGATGCGGTGCTGGCCGAGGCGCAGCGCCCCGACGCCGCTCGGGTCCGGGTCCACACCTTCGACCCTCTGGCGGAGGGCTGGGAGGTCGTTGCCGAAGGGGGCGCGCTCCGCGTCCGGGGTCGTCGCATCGAGATGCAGGCGGCGCGCACTGACTTTGAGAACGCCGAGTCGCGAGACCGATTCTGGCGCCAGCTCGAGCGTCTCGGCATCGATGCAGAGCTGCGACGCGCGGGAGCGGCGGCCGGCAGCACGGTCCACATCGGCCCGATCGAGTTGGAGTGGGGGGACGAGGATTGAGCACGGCACTGTTGATGGCGCCCCGCGGCGCACCGGAAAGTCGCGCAGTCCGCCAGGCACCTGGCGAGCCCGGCGCCCGTATCGGCGTTTTCGGGGGGACGTTCGACCCACCCCATGTCGGTCACCTGTGGCTGGCGACGGCGGCGGCCGACGCGATGGGTCTCGATCGCGTCCTCGTCATGCCGGCCGCTCAGCCACCGCACAAGGGCGACAGGCTGGTGACCCGCGTGGCGGACCGCATGCTCCTGACGCGCCTGGCCATCCAGGGCGATCCGCTCTTCGCGTTGAGCGGCCTCGAGATGGAACGACCCGGCCCCTCATACACCCTCGACAGCGTGCTCGAGCTCAAGCGGCTGCACCCTGACGACGAGCTGTGGCTCGTCATGGCGGCAGATTCCCTGGACCAGATCGACACGTGGCACGAGCCGGATCGCCTGCTCGACGAGATCGAGTGGATCGTCGGTCCGAGGCCCGGATTCGACCCGCCCGACCTGGACCAGCTGCGGGAGCGGTTCGGCGACCGGGCCTCGCGCATTCACCTGATCACGGGGCCGTCGCTGGCCGTGAGCAGCTCCGAGATCCGGCGTCGGGTGGCGGCCGGCGAAGCCATCCGTTACCTTGTGCCGCGCGACGTGGAGGAGCTGATCATCGAACGAGGGCTGTACCGCCGTGGTTGACGAGGCGGCCGAGAAGAAGGTCGCGACCGAGCGGGTGGACATTCCGGAGGATGCCGCGTCGCTGGCGCATCGGATCGTCGAGATCGCCTCGGACAAGAAGGGCAACGACATCGTCATGCTGCGCACCGCGGAGCTGACGACGATGGCCGACTTCTTCGTCATCTGCTCGGGCCGCAGTGATCGCCAGGTCGCGGCGCTGTCCGGTGCCATCGTTGACGAACTGCGCGACGAGGGCATTCGCCCACGCGGCACCGAGGGCCGTCAGTCGTCCCGCTGGGTGCTGCTTGACTTCGGGACGGTCATCGTTCATGTCTTCGCCCCGGAGGAGCGCGAGTTCTATGGCCTTGAGCGTCTGTGGAGCCAGGCCACGCAGGTCGTCCGCATCGTCTGACCGCCGCCGGCGCGCGTGCCGCGAGTCAAGCGCCATTGGTACTGGCAGGGCGGGCTGGCATGGCCCATCGGTCCCATTGAGACGCGGTGCCGGGCTTCGCATGCTCTGGCACATGAACGACCAGACGCGACGTTCGCGACCGATCGAGACATGCCGCTTCTGCAGCGGGTCGCTCCTGACGAGCGTGTTCGACACCGTATTCCGCGATCCGGAAGCCGATGAGCGGCTCTTCTTCGCCATTCCCGGCGCGCTGTGCGTGCCGTGCCGGCAGCTGTACGTCGACCAGCAACTCATCGGGATCCTGGGTCTCGACGGTGCGCGCTGCACGTTCGCCATCGAGTCCGATCGGGTGCTGAGTGCCGGATCGGCCGGCCAGGCGCCAGCCGCCTGAGCCCTCAACCCGGCCGGGACGCCAGCAGGTGCTCCCCGAGCCAGGCGACCAGCGCCGGCTCCTCGGCCATCGCGTTCGACTTGATCGCGATATCGGCTTCGAACAGCCCGGTGAGCATCCTCTCCAGCTCCTCGCCGTGGTAGCGCCGAGCGGCTTCCACGATCCGATCCGCCACGCGCGCGTTGCCGCGTCCGATGCGCCGCGTGATCTCCGCCTGGGATGTCTTCGCCGCCACCAGGTCGCGAGCCACGATGAGGTCGGAGACGCGACCTGCCAGTGAGGCCAGGATGCGCAGGCCGGGTTGGCCGTCGTCCAGTGCCCGGCGCAGCGCGTCTGCCGCAGCCGCTGGCTCGCGTCGATCGAGCGCGTTCGTGATCGCGAAGACCGAGGCCGGACGCGTGTCGGTCGTGAGCTCCTCCACGTCCTCGACACTGATCGGCCGATCGCCGGCGTAGGTCGCCAGCTTGCGCAGCTCCGAGTCGGCAATCCGCGTCATCTCGCCACGCTCGACATCGGTTTCCCAGATCTGACCGCCGATGCGTTCGGCAAGCACGTGCGCCGCGCGGACTTCGATCTTCACATCGAGGCGTGCCGCGTGGCTCACGATCCATCCGCGCAGCTCACCGCGTCGTGGGGCGTCGCGCTGCTCGACGCGGCCACCGCGATCTTTGACCGCCGCCGCCAACCGCTTGAGGAGGGCCGGCGGCTTCGTGATGTCGCGCGACGGCCGCTCCTCGACTAGGGCCAGCGCCGCGCCATCGGGCAACTCCGCGACGAGCGCCAGCAGTCGATCCGTGGCCGCTGTCGAGCGTCCGGCCGCGCGCAATGGCTGGCGCAGCACTGCGAGGTGCGCGCCGAACATCCCCATCGTCCCGGCCTCGAGGCGTGCGCGATCGATGGCCGCCTCGTCCGGCGTGCCCGTGGTGTTGATCTCGACCCGATCGGTGGCATCCAGCTCGGACGCGAAGTCACGAAGCGCGAGGTCCAGGCCGAAGCCGTCATCGCCGTGGAGCAGGAGCAGCGACGTGCTCACGCTCCCGCCTCCCATGCGCCCCGCAGGCGCTCGACCAGGTCGTCGACGGGCAGCCCGACCACCTCGGCCAGCTCGGCCTCGAGCGCGTGGGCCGGTCGGCGCGCGGCGTCGATGGTCTCCGCGTGCCACGGATGACGCTCCTTCATGTCATCCAGCCTCTGGTCGAGGGTGAGGAACTCCTGCGCCACGTGCCGATCAGCGACGGCCACCAGGACGGAAGGCCAGCCGATCGGGAAGCGCTCCTCGTCCAGCAGGCAACTGATCGGGTGGGAGGCGACCGGCATGGCGAGCTCCTCGAAGCCGGCCGCCTCGAGCCGTCGCGCCCCGACGATGCCGTGCTCACCGCCCGTCCGCCGGATCTCGACCTTGTCGATGTCGTGGAGCAGTGCTGCCGCCTCGACCAGGGCGCCGTCAATCGGAATCCGAGCCTCGGCGAGCAGACCGGCGGCCGCAACGGCAACGCGAGCAACACCCTCGGAGTGGCGAACGATGCCATCGGGCAGGTCCGCATCGGCGAGCATCTGGCGGGCGGTGGAGCGATCGGGGACGGCCACGACCCGATGCTAGCGGTGGCATCCATCCCGTGCACCGGCCGCGGTGCGGTCCAGCCCGCATCAGTCCGGACGGCGTAGGTGCGTCCGTCCGTGGCGACCTCGACGTCGCCGTGCGTATCGGTGCGGAACACGACCAGTCCCGACCGTGCGGCGAGCGCCGCCAGCGTCTCGGGCGCCGGATGCCCGTACTCGTTGCCCTGGCCGGATGAGATGACGGCGATCCCCGGCCGGGTGGCCTCCAGCAGCGCCAACGTGGTCGATGAGGTGGACCCGTGGTGACCGACCTTCAGCATGTCGACGGCTCCGGTGCCGCGGGCCACCAGCATGGACTCGATCGGTGCTTCGGCATCGCCTGTCAGCAGCGCGCTGAATCCGCCGGTCCGGACCAGCACGACCACCGATCCGTTGTTGATGTCGCCCTCGGGCAGCGGCGCTGCTGCGTCGGCCTCGGCGGGGTAGAGGATCTGCACCGTCGTCGTGGCGTCGAGGATCAGCTGCTGGCCGGCCCGTGCCAGCCTTACCCCGACGCCGGATGCGGATGCATCGGCGAGAAGGCGGTGGTAGGCCGGGTTCTCGTAATGGATGCCGCCGTGGAGCAGGGCGCCGATCCGAAATCGTGCGAGCACGTCGACCAGGCCCGCGACGTGGTCCTGGTGGGGGTGGCTCAGGACGAGGAGGTCGATGCGGCGCGCCGAGAACGGGAGGTTGGCGCCCAGCCGCCGTAGCGTGAGCTCCGGATCCGGTCCGCCATCGACGAGCATCGTGGCGCCGGACGGCGTCTCGACCAGGATGGCGTCTCCCTGTCCGATATCGAGCGTGGTGACGTGGAGGCGTCCATCCGGGCGCGACGCGACCGTGACTCCGAGCAGCACGGCCACCAGCACGGAGGCCATGGGCAGTGGGCGAAGAATTCGCACGGTGAGGCCGGCCGCAGCGCCAGCAGCGCGCGCGTCGGGTGACCGCTCGTCAGGGTCTTGGCCGGCCAGGGCCCAACTGCCGACCGCCAGGATCGGGAGCCAGGCGACGGCAACGAGGGGAGGAAGCGTGAGATCGACGGCCGCGTGCGGGAGGGATGCGACTGCGGTGCCGATCACGATGACGACGCGCAGCACGAGCCAGGCGGCGCCTCCCGCGAACCAGGTCGCGGCGTCGCCAATGCCCGGGACGTGAGCGATCGAGTCGATGGCGCCGCCGACCGACGCGACGGCGCTGAGCAGCATCGCGATCGGGATGAAGGGCACCACGAGGACGTTGGCCAGCGGCGCCACGAGCGAGAGTCGCTCGAAGTTCACGAGGATCACCGGCAGTGTCGTGAGCTGGGCGGCCAGGGTGAGTGCCACCGGTTCCCGGATCCATCCGGGCCAGCGAGGCAGCCGCCGCTCGACGGCGGGGCCGTACCAGATCAGCCCGGCCGTGGCGAGCAGGGAGAGCTGGAAGCCAACGTCCCACAGGACAGCCGGAGCGGCGAGCAGCATGAGGAGTGCCGCAAGCTCGAGTGCCGATGCGGCGTGCGCGCGAGATCCGCCGAGGCGCGCAATCAGCATCGCGCCGGCCATTAGCGCGGCGCGGACCACGGAGGGGCTGGCGCCAGTCAGAACGACGTATCCGCCGACCACCGCGGCCGCGACGATCGCCGTCGTCCAGCGGCCTCCCGGCCGCCGCGCAAGCGGGCGCACCGCTGCTGCCACGAGAGCGGCAACGATGGCGATGTTCCATCCGCTGATCGCAACGACGTGCGTCAGGCCGGCGGTGGCGAACGCCTCGTTGATCTCGGGTGCGATCGCGGCCCGGACGCCGAGAAGGATGCCGGCCCCAAGGGCTGCCTCGGGCTCGGGCACCACGCGGTTCAGCCCGTTCAGGAGGGCGCTCCGAGTGCCGGCCAGGAGCGCCACCGGGCCGCTGGCGGGCGTGCTGACCTCTGCAGCGCGCGGACGGGCGATGGCGAGAACGCCCTGGCGCGCCAGGTACTCGCGATACGCGAAGCCGTCGAAGTCCTCGGGAAGCTCGACCGTGGCCCGGATCCGGAGGCGGTCGCCCGCGCTCGCGTCGATGCCTCGTGGCAGCCAGGTCAGCACCCGGCCCTCGAGCGCGATGGATCCTCTGTCGGCGACTGCGGTCAGCTCGCCGAGCACAAGCTGGATGCGATCCTCGCGTGGCCGGGGATCGTCCATCACGGTTCCCAGCAGCTCGTGCTCGGCGCCGTCGACGAGGATGGCGGCCGTGGGGTTGACGGAGAGACGCGTCGGGTCGGCGCTATCCTGCCGCCACGCTCCGATCCCGGCTCCAGCGAGCGCAACCCCGAGGAGCAGCAAAGCGCCAGCCTGTCGCCCCAGGACCCCGGCCGTGACCGCCGTGACCGCCCCGACGAGGAGTAGTCCGGTCGCCGGCAGTTCCCTCCCGGAGTCGACCGCCAGGATGCCGGCCGCCACGCCCAGCAGCACCACGGGCAGCGCATGCCGATCGACGCCCATGATCAGCCCGCGGTGGCGAGGGCCTGGATGTCCTCCAGCTGTCCGCGGTTGATGACGCCGCGCTGCACCGCGTCGTCGAGCGAGGCAAAGGGCTGCTCCTGGCGTGCTGCCACGATCTTCTGCACGGTGACCGGTCCGATCCCCGGCAGCGCCTCGAGCTGTTCGGGCGTCGCGGTGTTGAGGTTCACCAGCGCGGTGCTCCCGGACGTCGAGCCGCCGACCACCGGGTCGGATCCGCCGGCCACGCTGCCGGCTGTGTCCTCTCCGACGCGAGGAATCCGGACCTGCTCGCCGTCGACGATCGGCTGCGCCAGGTTGATCGCCGTCGCGGCCGCATCCAGGTCCGCGTCGGACGCATAGCCGCCGGCCGCCGCGATGGCGTCCGCGATTCGGGATCCGGCGGGCAGCTCACGGACCCCGGGCGTGACGACGGCGCCCTCGACGTCCACCACGATGGTCGTGGGCGCGGTGGTCGGCGCATCGACATCGACACCAGTGGTCGCAAAAGGTGCGCCGGACACCTCGGTCAGCGCGACCGCATCCGGCTCGGGCGGTACGACGAACAGCCAGGCGGCAACCAGCGCAAGCAGCAGCGCTCCACCTCCCGCGGCGAGCGCGATCCGGTCGGGTTGAGACACTCCAGGGCCTCCACGCGGGAGGCGAGGAGCGAGCCAGTAGGTGGCTGCGTCCGACGCCCGGCACCCGGGCACTCGGCGCAGGGCGTCGGAAGCAGGAAGAGACCGTATCGCCCGCGGGCTTATCCGTGGGTTACGCGGGTGTTACCAGCGTCAGTCGCGCGGCGTGACCACGTTGACAAGCTTGCCGGGGACCTGGATGACACGCATCGGCGCACGGCCGTTCAGGTAGCGCTGCACGTGCTCGGATTCAAGCGCCAGCCGCTCGATCTGGTCGGCAGGGGTATCGGCGTTGACGACCAGCCGGTCGCGCAGCTTGCCGTCCACCTGGACCGGCAGCTCCACGGTGTCGGATGCCGCCAGCGCCTCCTCGGCCAGCGGCCAGGCTTGCTGGTGCACGCTGTACGGGTGGCCGCGACGCTCCCACAGCTCCTCGGCGATGTGCGGGGCCAGCGGCGCCATCAGCAGCAGAAGCGTGTCGACCGCCTCGCGGTAGGCCGCTCCGCTGGCCTGGCCGGCCTCGCGCACACGGATGATCGCGTTGGTCAGCTCCATGAGCTTGGCGATCGCGGTATTGAAGTGCAGGGCCTCGTAGTCGTCGGTGACGGCCGCGATGGTGGCGTGGGTCGCGCGACGCAGGGCGCGCTCCAGCTCCTCCGGGTTCCCGGGCGTCTGAACCGCGGCACGGCGGCGCTCCTCCGGCAGCGCGGCGCCCCACACCCGGGACAGCCAGCGATGGATGCCCTCCATGCCCGAGGGGTTCCAGGGTCCGCCCTGGTCCCACGGGCCGATGAACATCAGGAAGGCGCGCACGGTGTCGGACCCGTAGTGATCCACGAGCTCGTCCGGCGCCTGCACGTTGCCGCGCGACTTGCTCATGCGGTTGTGATCGGCGCCCAGGATCTGGCCCTGGTTGCGCAGCTTCAGCGTCGGCTCGTCGAAGCCCAGGTGGCCGAGGTCGCGCAGCGCCTTCACGAAGAAGCGGAAGTAGAGCAGGTGCATGACGCCGTGCTCGGCGCCACCGGTGTAGAGGTGGATCGGCATCCAGGCCGCGACCTCCTCCGGGTTCCAGGCGCGCTCGGTGTTGTGAGGCGAGCAGTAGCGCAGGAAATACCAGGACGAGTCGATGAACGTGTCGAGCGTATCGGTCTCGCGGCGGGCCGGCTTGCCACAGGTCGGGCATGCGGCGGCCAGCCACTCGGCGTGGGACTGCAGCGGCGAGACGCCCGTCGGCGCGAAGTCGACGTCGTCGGGCAGCACCACCGGCAGCTGATCCTCCGGTATCGGCACAGCGCCGTGCTCCTCGCAGTACACGATCGGGATCGGCGCGCCCCAGAAGCGCTGCCGGCTCACCAGCCAGTCGCGCTGGCGGTAGGTGACTGCCACCTGGCCTCGCCCCGATTCCTCGAGCGCCTTGGTGATGGCGCCGATCGCGTCCTCGGCGCGCATGCCCGTGAAGTCCCCGGAGTCGATGAGCACCTCATCGGCTGAGTGGGAGATCAGCGCCTCGCCTTCGGGCAGCTCGCCGGAGGCTGGGGCCACGACGTAGCGGATCGGCAGGTCGAACTTCGTCGCGAACTCGTAGTCGCGCTCATCGTGGGCGGGGACGGCCATGATCGCGCCGGTGCCGTAGCCGGGCAGCACGTAGTCGGCGATCCAGATCGGGATCCGCTCGTTCGTCATCGGGTTGATGGCGTGTGCGCCGATGAAGACCCCGGTCTTCTCGCGATCCGTGCTCATGCGCTCGACCTCGGTCTCGCGCCGCGCGGTCGCCACATACGCCTCGACGTCGGCGCGGCGGTCGTCCGTGGTCAGCGTGGCGACCAGGGGATGCTCGGGCGCCAGGACCATGAACGTGGCACCAAACACGGTGTCGGGGCGGGTCGTGAAGACCCGGATCGGCTCGACGTCTTCGGCCTCGGTCGGGAAGTCGATCTCCGCCCCCTCCGACCGGCCGATCCAATTCGTCTGCATGAGCTTGATCGGCTCGGGGTAGTCCAGGCCACTGAAGTCCAACAGCTCGTCGGAGTAGTTCGTGATGCGGAACCACCACTGCTCGAGGTCGCGCTTGATGACCGGCGTGCCGCAGCGCCAGCAATGCCGATCGGTTCCCTCGACCTGCTCGCGCGCCAGCACGACCTGGTCCTTCGGACACCAGTCGACCGGGGCCTTCGCCCGGTACGCCAGACCGGCGTTGAAGAACTGGAGGAAGATCCACTGCGTCCAGCGGTAGTACTCGGGGTCGGAGGTCGCGAGCTCCCGCGTCCAGTCGAACATCGCGCCCATCGAGCGGAACTGGGTGCGCATGCGCTCGATGTTCGCGGCGGTCCACTTCGCGGGGTGGATGTTGCGATCGATGGCCGCGTTCTCGGCCGGCAGCCCGAAGCTGTCGAAGCCCATCGGGAACATGACGTTGTCGCCGCGCATCCGATACATCCGGGCGACGATGTCCGGCCCCGTCGCCGCGTACCAATGCCCGATGTGCAGGTCGCCGGATGGATACGGATACATCGTGAGGACGTAGCGTTTCGGGCGCGGGTCGTCGTCCCGGGCCACGTAGAGCTCATCGGATGCCCAGCGCTCGCGCCACTTCGCCTCGTACGCGGTGGGATCGAACCGGCCGGCTCGGGGCGTGCGGGCCGGGGTGTCGGTCGTCATCGGCTGACCTCCTCCTGCGGGAACCAGGCCATGAGCACCTCGTCACGGTACTCGTCGCCGGATCGGTATTGCTGGCGTCGCACGCCCTCGCGCACGAAGCCCCGGTGCTCGTAGACCGCAATCGCACGCTCGTTGTCCGGGAACACGCCCAGCGAGATCTTGCGCAGGCCCTTATCGCGAGCCCATGCCTGGGCTTTCGCGACCAGCTCGCTGCCGATGCCTACGTCGCGCCACTCGGCGCCGATGCAGATCGAGAGCACGCCGATGTGCTCGGTGGCGCGACCGCGGTCAACGCTGATCAGGATGTTCCCGACCAGGTCTCCTCCCACCTCGGCGACCAGCGCCAGGTGCTCCGATGCACGGATCAGCTCGCTGATCCAGAACGCCTCCGACGGCTCGCTCACGGTGCCCGGCGTCGTGATCAGCCAGCGGCCCTCCTCGCGGACCTCGGCGAACAGGCGTGCAAGGGCCCGACCATCGTTCGGGCGCCCGGGACGCAGCGTCCAGCGCCGACCATCTCGCGCCGTTTTCGCCTCGCCACTCCCGGTCAGGACCATCACGGTTCTCCAGACAACGACAAACCCCTCCGTCTGCTCGGGACGAAGGGGTTACATCTCCGCGGTACCACCTGAGCTTGGCCGATGAAGTGGTGGAGTTGGGGGGGCTCGAACCCCCGACCCCCTGCATGCCATGCAGGTGCTCTCCCAGCTGAGCTACAACCCCACGGATATCGTCAGTCCACTCGTCGGCGTGGTATCGGACGCCAGCCGACCGGACTCGTCGTCCGGTTGCTCAACGGGTGAGTTCCGCGCCCCTCGTTTCGCCGGCTTCCACCGATCCGGGCTCGCTGTGAACGAGGCGCAGCGCGTACTACTCCCGCGTCAACGCGTTCGCGGCCGAGGATATCACAGGGGTCCGCCGACCCTCAATCGGCCACGCGAAGCATCGGCGCGCTCTGCTCGGTCATGTCAACGGGGCTGGGCGAACCGTTCGCGGAGTCGCTCGAGGCTTGCCTTGATGTCGCCCCCGGCCGCGCCGGCGATCATCGGCTCCATGAAGGCGGTCAGCATCGAGCCGCGGATCTCCATTGCGAACGTCAGCTCACTATCGACGCCGGACGGTTCCACCTCCAGCGTCGCGAGGGCCCGCACGCCGCTCACCTCGCTCTCGACCGCGAGCCGGTTCGGCGGTGCGAACTCGGTGACGGTCAGGGGCGCCTCGATGCGCTGGCCCATGAGCTCGCGCGTAACCTGGGCGGTGGCGCCGACACGCATCGCTCCGTCCGACGTTCGGCGCGCCTCCGTCACCCCGGTCTGCCACTCCGCGAGTCGGTCGAGGTCCGAGATGTAGGCGAAGACCTCCGAAGGTGCCGCGCCCATGATGATGCGATGTTCGACTCTCTGCATCAGTCCACGGTAGACGATGCGACCGTCAGGCGGGCTGGGCTTCCAGGTCGGCGGGAGCCCGCGTGGCGATGGCCGCAAGTGCGCCGATGAAGGTGGGCGACACGTTCAGCGATTCGATGCGCGCGAATGTCATGCCCTTGGAAGTCGCCTGCTCGCGTGCGCCGACGTCGATGTCGTACAGGATCTCGAGGTGATCGGCCAGGAACTGGATTGGCGCCACGAGAACCGAACGGTGACCGTCGGCGCGAAGCTTCGGCAGGAGGTCGCTGAAGTCTGGCTTCATCCATTCGCCCGGCGCGTGGCCGGCTGACTGCCAGCAGAAGTGCCACCGGGAGCGATCGAGGCCGGCCGCCTGCGCAACCGCCTGGGCCGTCTCCCGCAACTGGTCGAGATACCGAGGCTCGGCCTCCGCGACGCGACGAGGCAGCGAGTGGGCGGTCAGCAGTGCCGGCGTGTCGGCGGGGAGGTCCGCAAGGCCGTCGCGCACGCGTTCGGCGACAGCCCCCACAAAGCCGACTTCGGTGTGCCACGCCGGCGCCAGCTCCACGCGCGGCGCGCTCAGGCCCAGCTCGCCCACCGCGGCTTCGATCGCTCGTCGGTACCCGCTCATGAGCAGCTCCGAGTATTGCGGGCTCATGACGATGGCCGTGATGCTGTCACAGCCCAGGTCGCGCAGCTCGCGCATACCGTCCAGCACAGTGGGGGACGAGAACCGCATGCCGACCCTCGCCGAAGCGTCGACCCCATCGACCCGCAACCGATCCTCGACCGCCGCCGCTTGCGCCCGCGTGATCGGAATGAGCGGCGAGCCGCCGATGAGCTCGTATCGCCGACGGAACTCGTCCACGAGCTCCGGGGGTGCCGTTCGGCCGCCACGCACAGCCGCGAGGTACTCGGGCAGGTCGTGGAGGTCGTCGGCCGGCGAGCCGTAGGTCATGAGCAGGACACCCAGACGTTCGCTCATCGGGCCGACTCGGTGTGCACGAGGTCCACGAGCCGCCGCAGCAGGTCCGGGTCGCTCTCCGGCAGGACGCCGTGGCCGAGATTGAAGATGTGGCCGGGGCGGTTGGCGGCGCGGCGGAGCACGTCGCGCGCCCCATCGGCGGTTGCGTCCCATCCCGCGATGAGCCGCGTGCTGTCGAGGTTGCCCTGCACGCCGCGGTCGAAGCCGATGAGCTCCCAAGCGCGATCGAGCGACTGGCGATGGTCGACGCCGATGATGTCCCCCCCGGCCACCGTCATCGGTTCCAGCAGCGCCGCCGTTCCGGTGCCGAAGTGGATGGTCGGCGCGCCACGCACCTCGCGGAAGATGCGCGCCATGTGCGGCTGAACGTAGGTCACGTAGTCGGAGGGTCCGAGCGCACCGACCCACGAGTCGAAGAGCTGGACGACATGCACGCCGGCGTCGATCTGCGCGTTGAGGTAGTCGATGACCACCGCCGACAGCTTCTCCATCAGCGCGTGCCAGGCCCCGGGCTCGCGGTACATGAACGCCTTGGCGATCGCGTAGTCGCGCGATGGGCGTCCCTCGATGAGGTAGCACGCCAGCGTGAACGGCGAGCCGCTGAAGCCGATGACACCCTGCTTCCCATCGAGCTCGCGTCGCACGAGCCGAATGGCGTCCATGACGAAGCCAACGCCCTCGGCCGGGTCGAACGTCTGCAGCGCGTCGACCTGGGAGCGCGATCGGATCGGGTCGTGGATGATCGGCCCGACATCGGGCTGGATCTCGAGGCTCACGCCCATCGGCTCGAGCGGGATCATGATGTCGGCGAAGAGGACGGCCGCGTCCACGCCGAAGGCGTCGACGGGCATCACGGTGACCTCGGCGCACAGCTCCGGTGTCTTGGCCAGCGTGAGGATCGGGTACCGCTCCCGCAGCTTGCGGTAGTCCGCCAGGCAGCGGCCGGCCTGGCGCATGAACCACACCGGCGTGCGGTCCGGCTGCTCGTGGCCGAGCGCGGCGCAGAACCGCGCCTCGCCGGTCCAGGTGGTCGTCGGGGTCGGTGCGCTGTCGATCATCGGTCCTCAGCTGGAGTGGAAGATGCGGCGAAGGCGGCGCGTGCGGCGCGCATCGTCAGCGCCAGGTCATCGGGCGTGTGGGCGGTGGAGATGAACCAGGCCTCGTGCTGGCTGGGCGGCAGCATGATCCCGGCGTCGAGCATGGCGTGGAAGAAGGATGGGTAGCGGCCTTCCTCCATGAAGACGGTGAGCAGGCTTCCCACTCGGCTGATAC
>JBDSJJ010000039.1:0-17027 GCA_039917415.1 Candidatus Limnocylindria bacterium
CGACGCCGCGTTCCGACGGATCGGGCACGCCCCAGTCGAGGCAGCCACCGTGTCCGGCATCGATTGCCACCACGATGGCTCCGGGATTGGGCTCGTACACCGCGCTGTCAGAGCCGGGTGCCGGCACCTCGGCCCCCGGAAGCGCTGCGACCGAGGGGCTCGCGGCGACCGAAGTCCGCGGCGGCGCTGCCTCGGACGTCGTTCGAGGGGTTGCGTTCGTATCGGCCAGACCGCAGCCGGATGCGAGCAGCACGAGCGCCAGGGCGGGAACCATGGCAAGTCGGACGAAGCGCATGGTCGTCGGGACGCGGGGGTCGCTGGTCAGGAGCGCTCGGAGGCGTCGACGCTCTTGCTCAGGGACACGAGGAACTCGGCGTTGTTCGCCGTCTTGCCGAGCCGCTGCATCAGCAGCTCGATGCCCTCGTTCGGACCCACCGCCGAGAGCATGCGGCGCATGGTCCACACCATGCGCAGCTCGTTCTCGTCGAGGAGGAGCTCCTCGCGCCGGGTGCCGGAGCGCAGGACGTCGATAGCCGGGAAGATGCGCTTCTCGCTGAGCTTTCGGTCGAGCGCCAGCTCCATGTTGCCGGTGCCCTTGAACTCCTCGTAGATCACGTCGTCCATGCGGCTGCCGGTATCGACCAGGCAGGTGGCGATGATCGTGAGCGATCCGCCGTGTTCGATGTTGCGCGCCGCCCCGAAGAATCGCTTCGGCGGGTAGAGCGCGACCGGGTCGACGCCGCCGGACAGGGTCTTGCCCGAGGCCGGCAATGCGAGGTTGTAGGCCCGCGCCAGGCGCGTGATCGAGTCGAGCAGGATGACCACGTCGCGGCCGGTCTCGACCTGCCGCTTCGCGATCTCGAGGCACATCTCCGCCACCCGGGTGTGGTTCTCGGTCGGCTCATCGAAGGTGGAGGAGTAGATCTCGCCGTCCACGCTGCGCTGCATATCGGTGACTTCCTCCGGCCGCTCGCCGATCAGGGCGACCATGAGGAGCGCTTCCGGAGAATTTTCGGTGATGCCCGCCGCGATGTGCTTGAGGACTGTCGTCTTGCCGGCCTTGGCCGGGGACAGGATCAAGCCACGCTGTCCCTTGCCGATCGGGCTGATGAGGTTGATCAGCCGCTGGGTGAGGTTCTTCTGGTCCGTCTCGATATCGAACATCTCATCGGGGAAGACCGGAACGAGCGAGTCGAAGTAGGGGCGGCGCTTGGCGACCTCGGGCTCGACGCCATTGACGCTGTCAACGCGCAGCAGGCCCCAGTACTTCTCCTGGTCCTTCGGCTGGCGCGTCTGGCCGGTGACGCGGTCACCGGTGCGCAGCCCGAAGCGACGGACCTGGGAGGTGCTGACGTAGATGTCCTCGGACGAAGGCATGACGCCGTTGACGCGCAGGAAGCCGAATCCCTCATCGACGATCTCGAGGATGCCCTCCGCCTCGCCGGACTGCCCGTTGCGCTCCTGCGAGGGAGCCGGGGCGAGGGCGACGACGTCGAGCAGCTTGAGGATCAGGTCGGATTGCTCGAGCTCGTCGTGGCCGTCGATCTGGTGCTCCGCCGCGAGTTCTCGCAGCTCGTCGATCGGCTTCGCCTGGAGGTCGGCGAGGTTCATGCCGGGATCGTCGGCGTCCGTCGGGAACGGCCCGGTGAAGATCGACGAGTACTGCCCGGACGCGTAGTCATTCCGACGGCGGGGCGAGTAGCCGCCGCGCTGCTGGCCCTGCGGCGGGCGTCGGGGAGACGAGTCCTGACGGCGTCGCGAGCGCCGTCGCTGCTGGGGTCGTGCTTCGTCGTTCATGATCGCCTCGGCTGCCAGCAATACTTCATGTAAGACCTGACCTCGATGAGCTTCGGGGAGCCGTCCCTGCTGCACCACCCTCGCTCCGTCATGAGGGTGGAGGTGTATCGCTGGCAGGAGCGGCAGTTGAAGAGGTCGACCTTGGGGTCGTCGGAACGGCCGGGGGTCGTGGGATGGTGCTCGGGATCGCGTGCGGTCAAACGGTCAGACCTTGCGGGTCCCGGCACGAGTGGTGATGTTGGGTCCCCCGTACCCGCTCATCTCGCCGATGAGCCGCGTCCGGATCTGACGCAGGAGGGGTCTCCAGTCCATCGCATGATACCCGAGTTGCGCAAGCACGTCGCGCACCTCCGATGTTTCAGCGAGCCGATCCACGACGCCGCGCGCCTCGTCGACCGACCACCAGGCGGGTCCGAAGCGCGACTCGAGCTGCTCTGCCATGGCGCCGGCAAGCATCGACCGCTCGAGATGAGGCACCGGAGCGTCCACCGCGTCGAGGATCCACAGGTAGGCGGCCTCGGGCATCACCAGGCCGGTGACGTGGCCCACGACCCCGCTGAAGTAGGCGCGCTGCAATGCCTCGTCCTCGGTCGCGCGCAGACGATCATGGTATTGGGCGATGCCGATCGATCGGCGCACCTCCCACAGACGCACGAACGCCGCGAAATCGGCGAAGGCGGGGATGTCATCGGGGGCCATGCGCAAGGCGTCCGCGAGCCAGGTCGGATCTCCGACCAGCCAGCCAAATAGTTCGCCGACCGCCGATCGGCCGCTGGATGTCCCGGGCGTGCCTGCCATGACCCAACGCGCGGCCCGCCAGCCACCGTCCGCGGGCAGGTCCTCGGCTCTTCGCCCGGTCGCGGTCAGGGCTCGCTCGATCTCGCGCGGACCGAACCAACTCGACCACGCCGATCCACGCTCGATGTGCCAGGCATCCGCCAACGTCGCGTCACCCTGCTCGATGCCGAGCTGCGCCAGGTAGCGGCGCAGCGCAGCGTGGTACTCGGTCTCCGAGGCAAGGGTGAAGCGCTCGAGCTCTCCCGCGTCGAGGACGGGTGGCGCTCCGGCGGGTCGTGCCTCGTGGCGCGCCCGGTGCAGCGGATGCATGGCCTCGAGCGCCTCGATCCAGCTCGCGTACAGCCCCTCGCGCTCCGACCGGCTGTCGGTTTCCGCGATGCGGCGGCGAAGGTCACCGAATGGAATGCGCTCGCCGCGCCACACCACCACGGCGTCGCGCTCCGCGGCGGCCAGGGCGGCGTCGTGGTCGGTCCGTGGGGTGATCATCCTCGGGCCTCGGCGGGTGTCGTGGCGCGGGCGGCGGCGCGCTTGGGCCGAGTCGCCGGCACCAGTCGCTCCACGGCCGCGCCGACGAAGTCACGGAACAGCGGATGCGGACGGTTCGGTCGGCTCTTCAGCTCCGGATGAGCCTGGGTCGCGACGAACCATGGATGGTCGCGCAGCTCAATGTATTCGACCAGGCGCCCATCGGGTGACACGCCGCTGAACTCCATCCCCGCCTCGGAAAGGCGGTCGCGATAGGCGTTGTTGACCTCGAAACGATGACGGTGCCGCTCATAGGCGATCTCGGTGTCGTACGCCGCACGCACCTTCGAGCCCGCCTCGAGGCGCGCGGGATACAGGCCCAGTCGCATCGTGCCGCCCTTGTCGGTGACGTCGGCCTGGTCCGGCATGAGATCGATGACCGGGTGCTCGGTGAAAACGTTGAACTCGCTCGAGTTCGCGTCGTCGGTGCCGAGCGCCTCGCGCGCGAACTCGATGACGGCGCACTGCAGTCCGAGGCACAGGCCGAGGTACGGGACGTTGCCGCGTCGCGCCCATCGGATGGCGCGGACCTTGCCCTCGACGCCGCGGTAGCCGAAGCCGCCCGGCACGAGGACGCCAGCCACGCCCTCGAGCTCGTCCGCAACCTGCTGCGGCTCGATGCGCTCGAGGTGCTCCGATCGGATCCAGCGAACCTTGACCTCGACGTTGTGGTGCAGCGCGGCGTGCTTGAGCGCCTCGGTGACGCTGATGTAGGCGTCCGGAAGCTCGGTGTACTTGCCTACGATGGCGATCTCGACCTCCGGACGCGGGGTCCGGATGCGTCCGACCAGCTCCTGCCAGTCCACGAGATCGGGCTCGCCGCCCGGCAGCTCCAGCTCGCGCGCCACGAGCTTGCCGAGTCCGGCTCGCTCGAGCTGGATCGGCACCTCGTAGATGCTCTTGGCCGTCTTGAGCGGGATCACTGCGTGGACGTCCACATCGGTGAAGAGGCTCACCTTGTCGAGGATCTCGTCGTCGATCGGCTCGTCGCTGCGCAGGATGATGACGTCGGGCTGGATGCCGATGCCGCGCAGCTCCTTGACCGAGTGCTGGGTGGGCTTCGTCTTGAGCTCGCCGGTCGCGCCGATCTGGGGCAGCCACGTGACGTGGACGTAGAGCACGTTGCGGCGGCCAACGTCCTTGCGCATCTGGCGGATCGCCTCGAGGAATGGCAGGGACTCGATGTCTCCGACCGTGCCGCCGACCTCCACGATGACCACGCCATGCGCCGCAAGGCCGCTCGACGCCACCGACCCGGTGCCCTCGCGGGCGACGCGTGCGATGCGCTCCTTGATCTCGTTCGTGATGTGCGGGATCACCTGCACGGTGCCGCCCAGGTAGTCGCCACGCCGCTCCTTGGCGATCACGCTCTGGTAGATGCGGCCGGTCGTGACGTTCGATGCCTGGGAGAGGTTCTCGTCGATGAACCGCTCGTAATGGCCAAGGTCCAGGTCGGTCTCGGCGCCATCATCGGTCACGAAGACTTCGCCGTGCTGGTAAGGCGACATCGTGCCGGGGTCGATGTTGATGTACGGGTCGAGCTTGAGGATGCTGACCGGCACCCCGCGAGCCTTGAGGATGCGTCCAATGCTGGCGGCCGTGATGCCCTTGCCGAGCGAACTGGTGACGCCGCCCGTCACGAAGACGTACTTGGGCATCCGTTCGGGTCCTCCGCGATCGGCTGGGCGTGTCGGAAGGGCACGACACGCGAGCAGAGGCGCCGGGGTCTACTCGGGGGGTGATGGTACCCGATGCGGCGGGGTTTCGCCCGGATCCGCGGAGCCGACACCGAGTCGTCGGATGAGCAGCTCGGTGGTGGTGCCCTGGACGATCAGCGTGAACAGGACCACCCCGAAGGTGATCTCCTGGAGAAGCGCGCGCTGCGGGAAGTCGGCCGGCAGCGAGAGCGCCAGGGCCACGGAGACCGCGCCTCGCAGACCCGACCAGAACATGACGTGCAGCCAGTCGATCGGGATCGAGCGGTGGTAGCGATCGCTGATGAGCCTGCTTGTGCCGCCGACGAGAAGGTAGACGACCAATGCACGCCCCACGAGGATGGCGGCGATCGCCCAGCCGATCGGGATCACCGCCGCAACCAGCTGATCGAGCGAGATCGCCAGGCCGACGAGCAGGAAGACGAGCGCCGTCAGCAGGAAGGCGAGGAACTCCCAGACGGTGTCGAGCGCCTCCTGGGTGCGCTCGCTCATGCCGATCCGGCGGCCGTAGTTGCCGAGGACCACGCCGGCGACGACGGTGGCGATGATCCCCGACTCGTGGAACGTGTCGGCGATGAGATATGCGCCGTAGGCGGTGGCGAGCGAAACGGTCAGCTCGAGGAGGTGGTCGTCCACGGTCGCGACGACCCGCGAAGCGACGAATCCGATGGTTCCGCCGATGAGGGTGCTGACCACGACCGTGACGACGAACGTGCCAACGGCATCGGCAAGGTTGACCGTGCTGCCGACGGCCGCAATGGCGATGGCGAAGACCACGATGGCCGTGCCGTCATTAAAGAGGCTCTCGCCCTCGACCAGCGTCGCGAGGCGCTTCGGTGAGCCCAGCCGCCTGAACGTCGAAATCACGGCGGCCGGATCGGTGGCCGAGACCATGGCGCCCACGACGAACCCCAGCTCGAACGGGAGTCCGGTCGCCAGGGTGAGGGCCGCCGCCACGACCAGCGCCACGATCAGCACGCCGGGCACGGCGAGGATCGCCACGCCGCCGAACGCCCGGCGCAGCTCCCCGAAGTCGAGCTGGTAGCTGGCCTCGAAGATCAGGCCCGGAAGGAGAACCGCGAGCACCAGCTCCTCGGTGATCTCGAAGTCCAGCTCGGGAGCGAACAGGACAGCGGCAAGCCCGAAGACGACGAGTGCGACGGTGTACGGAACGGCGATGCGCCGGGCGAAGAGCCCCACCACCGCTGCCACGGCGACGAGCGCCACGAACAGTTCGACCGCGTTCAGTGTCACCTCGCCCGTCACCCGCCCATCGTACGGTTCCCGGCTGGCTGTCGGTGGCGCGCTCCGCCTATGCTCCCCCGATGGGTCAGAGTCGAGATCACCGGTGCGAGTGCGGCGTGTACCGGCGCTCGTCCGCGCGATGAGGGCTGCGGTTCGGCTGGTCCATCCCGGACCGACCGCGGCGGTCGTGGCGCTGAGCGCGGCGTTGGGTGCCGTCCTCCTGGGACAGTCGGGTCAGGCGCCGCTTTCGTCGCGCCTCGGCCTGACCGTGTTGACAGTGCTCGGCTCGCAGATCCTGACCGGAGCCCTCAATGACTGGGCGGATCGGCGTCGCGACGCAGCCGCCCAGCCGGCGAAACCAATTCCCGCTGGCGAGATCTCGCCGCGACGCGCGCTGTCGATCGCCCTGGCTGGGCTGGTCATGCAGCTCGGCGCATCAATCCCGCTGGGCCTGGCACCGCTGGCGCTGGGAGCCGCGGCCAGCGCATCGGCGGCGTCATACAACCTGTGGCTGTCGCGAACACCGGCCAGCTTCGTGCCATATCTTGTGAGCTTCGGGCTCCTGCCGCTGTGGGTGGCGGCCGGAGTCGGCGCGCCGATTGAACGCGTTGCCGCGGCTCCCTGGCTGGTTGGCCCGTTCGCCATGGCGGCGCACCTCGCCAACACGTTGCGCGACTTCGAGGTGGATGCCACCGTTGGCTCACGCAACCTTGCGCAGGTCCTCGGTCAACGGGCGGGATTCGGGCTCGCCTGGGGTCTTGGCGTGGCGGTCGGAATCGGCGCCGGCCTCGCGCTGGCGATCGGCGAGGGACTCGCGATCATCCCCGGCATGCTCGGTGCGGGAGGGCTGCTGGCCGTGGCGCAGGGCGTTGCCGGTCCCCGCCGACTGTGGGCAGGGATGCTCGTGGCCGCCGTGCTGTGGACCGCGGCCTGGGCGCTCGCGACGGGCTGATGGCGAGGGCCCCCTCTGTGCGTGACGCGTCAGATCGCGTCGTCGAGCTCCATCATCTCGTCATCGGTCTCTTCGGTGAGCTTCAGCCACACGAAGAGTCCGGCGAGAATCGTGAGCGGGATGACGATCATCGCCGCCAGGAGGGCGCCGATGCCGATGACAAGAACCTTTATCGCCTTCATGAGTGACTCCCCTGCCTACGACGCTCCGGTCGTCCCCGGGGCGCTCTTCTGACGCTGTTCGTGCGCAGACTTGATCATAGCCAAGATCTCGTCGCGCGTGAATTCGGCCAGCTCGTGGCCGCTGTTGCGCGGCCCACCAACCTTGAGCAACCGCACGACGAAGGTGCCCTCCTGCTCGAACAGGAAGACGTCGTGGGCCTTCTCCGAGTCGACGTACGCCCCGACGATCCGCATGGCGAGCTCGTAGTAGTTGATGAGGTCGGCGTGCGCTCGATCGGCGTCGGCCGAACCGCGCTTCGCCATCGAGACGTCCATCATCTCCGCCACCTGCTCGTCCGTCAGCTCGTGCGTGCGCTTGACCATGGACCCGTAGCTGTCCGAATCGGCCGACCCGGCCGCCACGCCCAGGCCCTGGAGCAGGAACCCCCCCTCCAGCTCGAGCAGCAGGACCTCCTTGAGGCGCTCGCTGTCGATGAATGCCCCGATGCTGCGCAGCACCTCTTCCCAGTCCTGGCGCGGGCTCCCGTCGTAGATCCGCATGGCGGCGCGCGTCCCTCCGTTCGGCTTGCCTGCTGGCCGCCCGAGGATACCCCGCCTCGGTCTCAGGTCAAGGCCGAAGCGATGGCTCCCGCCGTCCGGGCGTTGTTGACGATCAGGCCGATGTTCACCGCGAGGGTCCGCCCACCTGAGGCCCGCGCCAGAAATCCAAGGAGGTGCGGTGTCATGGCACCGCCTCGGACGCCCTGCGCCGACGCTTCGCGCAGGCCTTCATCGATCCAACGCTCCACCTCGGCGCGGTCGAGGGCGAGGTCGGCCGGGGGCGGCTGCACGATGAGCATGCCGCCCGCACCGGGGATCGCGCGATGGACGCGGATCGCCTCCGCCGCTTCGCGTGGGCCATCCACCCGATGCGTCACCGGGATTCCCGAGTCGATGCTGTAGAACGCCGGCAGCCGGTCCACGCCGTAGCCGATGACGGGCACACGCCTCGTCTCGAGCGCCTCCATGGTGGCGGGGAGGTCGAGGATCGACTTCGCGCCACACGAGACGACGGCGACGGGAGTGGCCGCCAGCTCATCGAGGTCGCTGGAGATGTCGAAGCTTGTCGACGCGCCGCGATGGACGCCGCCGATTCCCCCCGTGGCGAACACGGCGATCCCGCTCATGTGGGCGAGGCGCATCGTGGCGCTCACCGTCGTCGAGGCCAGGCGCCGCGCGGCAACCAGTGCGCCAAGGTCCCGGGATCCGGCCTTCGCCACGTCGCGCTCCGGATCCGCCAGGCGCTCGAGCAGGTCGCGCCCCGCACCGACCACCAGGCGCCCGGCGTCGACGGCCGTGGTGGCCGGCACGGCTCCCGCCTCCCGCACGGCCGCCTCCGCGGCCAGCGCCGTTTCGAGGTTGTGCGGAACCGGCAGACCCTGCGCGATCAGGCTCGACTCGAGCGCGACCACCGGCCGGCCGGCAGCGAGCGCCGCGCGGACCTCGTCCGACACCTCCAGGCCGTGGGGGATCACGGCTTCCTCGCCATCGCCGCCTCGGCGGCCACCAAACCCTGGGCGCCCGCGATGTCGGCCACCTGGGTCGCGACCTCCGCGGCGTCAGACATCGCGGCTTCGAGCATCGACGCTGAGGGCGGCCACGGTTGCTCGAGAAGGCCGTGGACCAACGCCGCCGCGAAGGCGTCACCAGCCCCGGTCGTGTCCGTTGGCGCGGGTGTGGGCAGAAGCGAGACGGTGATAGAGGCGGATGAGGTTGACGCCGTCACGGCATCCGCCGAAGTGACCACGACGCACGGTGCGAGAGCATCGACCGGCGCGAGCCAGCGCGCCTCCTGCCGGTTGAGGACCAGGAGATCGGGCCGCACCCGCTCGACTGTCGAGCGCCATGACGCGCGCTGCTCTTGGGGAATGGCACAGCCGAGCACGGCGACCCGGCCGTCGAGCGCGGCCGTCGCATCAGCCAGCAGCATCGCGTCCGGCTCGAGGAGGAGGTAGCCCGAGACGATGGTCCACGGCGCATCGCGAAGCCCGCGATCGACCAGCGCCGCGGCGAACGAGGCGCGTTGGCTGAGCATCGTGCGCTCACCCGATCCATCGAGCACGATGACAACGCAGCCGGTGGCCACCACGGGGATGACGTCGAGGTCGAGCCCCTCGCGCCGCAGCGCCTCCTGCACCAATGAGCCCGCGGCGTCGTCAGCGATGCCGCATGCCAGGCGAACCGCGACACCGCGGCGCGCCAGGCGAACCGCGACGTTCGCTCCCTGCCCGCCGGGAGCGACGACGATCCTTGCAGGCACGTCCTCGCCGGGACGGACGGTGTCGGAGGGGCGGGCCAGGGTGTCGAGCAGCGCGTCGCCGATGACGGTCACGTGGGGCATCCGGGTCACAGCGGACGTCTCGTGCTGAATCCCTCGCGGGTCGTGTGCCAGTAGGCCAGCGTCGGGTCCGAAAGGCGCCAGCACAGCCAGGCCCGCTCCCCGTCGCGCAGCGTCGGGATGTCGACCAGTCCGTCGTCGAGATCGCGAACCACCAGGCCCAGCGCCTCGAGGTGGTCGAGCAAGTCCCGCACCCGGGCGCGAAATTCGGTGTTCACGGCCTCCAGGCGCTGCTGCTCGCCGCTCCCGCCGGTTCCACGCAGCCGATGATGGAGCGCATCGTGCGCATCGTCGGCGCGGCGGCGCTCGATCGCCAGCTGCAGCAGCGAGCCACGGACCAGCGGCAGGAGCGCGCGGGCCTCGTCGACGGTGTAGGTGGGGTCTTCATCCATCGGTGAGGCCGATGGTAGCGTGCTAGGATCGGCCACCGGATGGGCCTGCTCCGCACCGCGACGGCGCCGATCCGATCCGCCGGAGGTGAGCGCAGCCGCGCCATGACCGACGAGAGAGACCGCTTCGCGCGCAGCATCAATGACGAGGCAACGCCCGGCGGCGATCCCTACACGGCCTACGACGATTTCAACCTGCCCGCATATGCCGGGCTGCCGAGCTTCCAGAAACTGCCCTGGATCACCGATGCGACCGAACTGGCTGCGGCGCGACCCGACGTGGCGATCGTGGGGGCGCCGTTCGATGATGCGGTGAGCCACCGGCCCGGAGCACGATTCGGGCCGCGCGCCATCCGGCAGGCGAGCTATCACTCGGGTTCCATCAACTCGCTGCAGCTTGACATCGAGCCGTACGACTGGCTGACCATCGTGGACGCGGGAGACGCGCCGGTCACGCCGATGAACATCGAGCGCAGCCACGCGGTGATCGAGCGCAAGGTGGCCGAGGTCGCCGCCACCGGAGCGATTCCGATCGTGCTGGGCGGCGATCACTCGATCACTTACCCCTCTGCCACGGCGATCGCCCGCCACGTCGCGCCGCGCAAGCTGGGCATCGTCCACTTCGACGCGCATGCCGACGCCGCCAACTCGACGTGGGGCACGCTGCGATCCCATGGAGCGCCGATGCGCCGGCTGATCGAATCGGGGGCCGTCGCCGGGCGCAACTTCGTGCAGGTCGGCCTGCGCGGGTACTGGCCGGGCGCCGAGACGCTGGACTGGATGCGCGAGCAGGGCATGCGCTGGCACCTCATGACCGAGATCGAGGAACGCGGGGCCGAGGCCGTGATCGCCGACGCCATTGCGCAGGCGCTCGACGGCCCGGAGCTGATCTACCTGTCGGTCGACATCGATGTCATCGATCCGGGGATGGCGCCGGGCACCGGCACCCCCGAACCCGGGGGCATGCTGACCCGGGAGCTGCTGCGCGCCGTGCGACAGGTCGTGGGATCGGTCGAGCTCGCCGGTATGGATGTCGTCGAGGTCTCGCCGCCGTTCGACCAGGCCGAGGTGACCGCGGCCGCGGCCCATCGCTGCGTGCTCGAAGCCATCAGTGCGCTGGCAGCGAAACGCCGTGCATCGGGCGCGTCCCCGATCGCGAGCCTCGGCGCCGGCAGCGACTCATCGGGCGGAGGCTGAGCCGGCGGATCAGCCTCGTCGGCGGGTGAGGCTCGTCGTGGCAACCTGGGCGCCATTGCGCGTCGCAGTCAGGATGTAGTCGCCGGCAGGCAGGCCGCGGGCCTGGAAGGTGGAATAGTAGTAGCCGTCTCCGCCGCCCTGGAGCGTGAAGGCCCCGCCCGGCGTGCTCCCGTTGGGACCGGCCAGGACGACGTTGATGACGTCACCCGCGCGAGCATCGGTGAACCGCACCAGGGCAGTGAACGTCGCCGCATTGGGCGGCATGCGGTCGAGACGGTCGTTGCACTCGGAGCCGCTGATCGATCGGCAGGCGAGCACTTCGGCGCTGAACCCATCGGCGACCGGAGCCGGCGTCGGAACGGGAGTCGCCGTCGGCGTCGGGGCCGGGGTGAGGGTCGGCGCGGGTATCGGCGGCAGCGGCGTTGGCGTGGCCGCGATCACCTCCCCACCCGGTTCGCCTACCACCACGCTCGGCGTCGGTGAGACGCCGGCCGCCGCGGCCGACGGGTCGGATCCGCGCGGCCAGAGCACTACGGCCGCGATGACGACGAGGACCACGGCGACCGGCGCTCTCAGCGACTCAAAGGTTGACCGGGACATGAGCGGCCACTGTGCAGGTTGAGGGCCAGCCCGCGCTCAGGAGACCTCGAAACTCGTCGTTCCGGCGCGATCGCCGTTGCGCGTGACTTCGACATCGTAGGTCCCCGGCCCCAGGCCGCCGAACGGGAAGTAGGTCCAGCCGCCGGGGCACCGCGGGCTGCAGCCGATGCGGGCCAGGGGGATCGAACCGTCCCCGACCGTCGTCCCATCGGGCCCGGTGATCTCCACCCCGATCACGTCGTTCTCCGTTCCGTTTGCGAAACCCACCCAGACCCACAGGTTCCCGTTGTTGCTGACCGCATTGGAGTCGCAGCCATCGACGTTGGGGCTCCCCGGGATGCAGGGCTGCGCCTCGGCGCTGAAGCCATCCGGAAAGACGACGGGGTCGCCACTGGCTCCCGGGTCACCGCTGGGGTTCACGCTCGGATCGGTGCTCGGCGCACTCGATGGCTCGGCGGTCTCGGAAGCCGTCGCCGAGATCGTCGGACTCCGCGTGACCGCGGGGTTGACGCCACCGGTGTTCGGATCGCCGCTGAACACCCCGGCTAGGACGGCGCCTCCGAGGAGCGCCAGGACGCCGAGGCCCAGAAAGCCCAGCACGGCAAACGCACCGGCTCCCGGAGATCGACGATTCCGATCGTCGTCCCACTCGTCGTACTCATACGGGTAGTCACCAGCGTCGTCGGCCGAGTCGTCGTAGTGATCGACGTGCTCCAGCTCTTCGACGGCCGCCATCGGCGGCGGCGGCACGGGCGCGACCGGCCGGCGCTCCACCCAATCGTCGTGCTCGCGCGTGACGTCCGGCCGATCTGCCGGCGGTGGGGCAGGCGGCGGCGCGCTTCCCTCGGTCGGCGCGACCGGGACCGGAGCCACGGGCTCGTTCGGCTCGTGGAACTCGTCTCGTCGTCTGACATCCTGCCGCCGCGCGCGGCGCGTGGTCGCGTCTTCCGGCTCGGGCTCGAACCGCTCGTAGGCGGGTCCCGAGTCGTCCGGCGCCGCTCCACGGCGATAGGGATCAGCGCCGGATCGTCGGGCGCGGAT
The DNA here is from genome assembly GCA_039917415.1 of Candidatus Limnocylindria bacterium. Lineage (GTDB taxonomy): Bacteria > Chloroflexota > Limnocylindria > QHBO01 > QHBO01 > JACDBZ01. The sequence continues at coordinate 12,819 of JBDSJJ010000039.1, forward strand.
CCTGTCCTGGAGCTCGTCGCGGTCGAGGCCGCGCGGGCGGATGCGAGCATCCGACGGGATCGTCGATCCGCACTGCGTGCAGAACGCAGCGGGCACCGTCGAGCGGTGGCAGGTCGGGCACCGGATCTCGCCCGGCTTGGGTGTCGACATGTCTGCGGCATTGTGCCTTCCCCCGCCGCGATTTGCACGCGACAGGCAGCTGGCTCAGTGGCCGGCGAGCGCCTCGGACAGGATCGGCGCGATGGCATCCGCCCAGAATCCGTAGCCGGTGGGCGACGGGTGGAAGCCGTCGGCGCTCGTCGCATCCGGCCGGCCGACGAAGCGCGGGCTGGCATCCGCCGCGATGTCGACGAACCGCGTCCCGGGCACCATGGCGACCGCCGCGCGCTGTTCGCCGCGCAGCACGCCCGCATAGCGGTCGACGGCAGTCCTCAGGGGTTCCGGGATGATCTCGGTCCCACTGAAGCGTGGCGTGCCGGCGAGGACCACCGCGACGTCGCGGCCGGCGGCCTGCCGCAGCGCCAGCTCGGTCTGTCGTCGGACGTCGGTCCATGGCGTGGCGTGCGTTGCGTCATTCGAGCCGATGACGAGAACGACCGCGTCGAAACCGGGACCGACCCGCCCCAGCTGGCTCACGAGGTCCGCGCTGCGCGCCCCGCTCACGCCGAACCCCACGACATCGACCGGCACGCCACGTCGATCGGCGAGCCGCTGGGCGATGAGGACAGGCAGCGACTCGGCCTCGGTCGGCGATCCGACGCCCGCCACCGTCGAATCGCCCAGCACGGCGATCCTCAGCGGCTCGCCATCGCCGGGAGCCAACGGCTCGGTCCGGGTGTCGACCCGATATCCGGGATCGGTGGGTAGGTAGTCACGGCGCGACAGGAGGTAGACCTCCGCGCCGATGAGCGCGACGAGGGCGCCGGCAGCGACCCCCAGCCCGAAGAGCACTCGACGGGTCACGCGCCCGGACGCTTCCACTCGCTGCCGTCGGCGAAACGCTCGCGCTTCCAGATCGGCAGCCGCTGCTTGATGGCCTCGATGACGAAACGGTTCGCCTCGTATGCCTCGGCGCGATGGATCCCCGCGCTGACGATGGCGACGGCCGCCTCGCCGATGGGGACGACGCCGTGGCGATGTACCACGGCGACCGCGCAGTTCCAGCGATCCTCCGCCTCGCTGGCGATCTCGGCCAGGACCGATCCAGCCATCTCAGGGTAGACCTCGTACTCGAGCTCGGTGACCTCGCGAAGGTCATCGGCTCGGTTGCGGGCACGGCCCACGAAGGTGACGACCGCGCCGCGGCCGGCATCAGCCACGGCACGTTCAAGGGCAGGCACGTCGATCGGTACGTCGACGAGCGCCGTCGTCGCACCACCGCTCACCGGCGGCAGGAAGGCAATCACGTCGTCATCTGCCAGCTGGTCGTCCCATGCCGCGTATACGCCGTTCCGCGCCGCGCGCACGTACGGGCGGTGGGGGGTGAGCCCCGGATGGTGGGCCGCGAGGGCGTCCCACGCGTCGGCGATCGCGGCGCCGGCCGCCAGCGTCAGCTCGCTCGAATCCTGCGCAGCCTCGCGCAGCGTCGCGAAGCATCGAACCTCGATCCGCATCGGCCTAGACCGGGACGCCGGAGAGGTAGGTGATGCTGGAACCGGCGATCGATCCCGCCATGATCAACGCCAGGCCGATATAGAGCAGTCCGGTCGACGCCTGGAGGGAGGCGGCGCGCGAGGCCAGCATGGCGAGCATGGTGATCACGATCGGCAGGAGAATGCCGACGCCCAGCCGCAGCCAGGCCAACCACGCCAGGCCACCGACCAGCGGCTCGCCGCCGACGACCAGCAGAGCGATTCCGAACAGGAGACCCTGGACCACCAGCACCAGCCCGAGCAGCCACATCATGCGGCGCAGTGGCGTCGGTGCCAGCTGTGGCGTCACCAGGTACCAGTGGCCGAGCAGCATCGCGGCAGTGGCCGCCCCGAGGGCCAGCGCGCTCAGAACGAGCTGGCCGGCGAAGATCGGGATGCTGAGGCTGCCGCCGGCCGCGGCGAGCACGACCAGCGAGGCCAGGCCGATGACACCGCTGACAACGGCCAGCCCGGCGCGCGGCCATGCCGCGATCGAGGCAACGATGTACGCACCGCATCCCACCGCGACGGCGAGCGCCAGTGGTCGGCGCAGCCCGGCCGTGGCCGCCGCAACCGCACCCGTCGGCAGCGCGAGCTCGCTGAGCACGAGCACCACGGCGAACACCCCGAGCATCCACGCCATGAACAGCCGATAGCCGCGCGTGGTGCCGCCGAGCAGCTCCGTGAGCCCCACCACGATCAGCGTCCCCGAGGCCAGCCCGGCCCAGAAGATCCAGTTGACGAAAGGCAGCGCCTCGATCCGCATCGGTCCTCAGGCGGCCCCGCGCTCGGGTGTCAGGCTGCCGGTGAGTCCGATCTCGACCCACCCGGCACGGACGCGAACGGGAAATGTCTCAACCGGTTCGGTCGCCGGGGGAACCACCGCGCTTCCCGACCGCACGTCGAAACATCCACCGTGCCAGGCGCAGACGAGGACGCCGTCGCGAGGGTCGAATCCCGCTTCGGAGAGCGGGAAGTCCCGATGGCTGCAGTTGTTCTGCACCGCGAAGAACTCGCCAGCGTGGCGGACGAGCACGAGCGGCGTGCCGTCGATCTCGACCGGCAGCAGCTCCCCGTCGCGCAGCTCATCGGCGGCGACGACACGCGCATAGCGCGCGCCTGGCGTGGGTTCGCTCATCGGATCGCTCGGCACATGGACCCGCATTCTACGATCGGACGCGGAAGAGCCCACGACCCGGGCGATTCGATCGGGGCCCCGCTCCGTATCATCGATCGATGGATCCGCTCTACCTGCTGCTCGAAGTCAGCGCCGCCGCGTTCTTCGTGTTCGCGGCCTTCCTGGCGCTGAGGCGGGGACGTCTGCCGTTCCTCGAGCTGATCAGCGCCGCGATCTTCGGGCTGCTGCTGGAGGAAGGCGATCAGCTGATCTTCGAGACGTACCAATACTCCGACAGCTGGATCCTCGCCATCGACCGGGCGCCGATCGTCATCGGGTTGACCTGGGCGCTGATCATCGCCGGCGCGATGCGCATCACCGATGCCCTCGGGGTGCGGCGCCGCTACGCGCCCGTGGTCGACAGCGTCCTCGCGATCATGCTCGACCTTGCGTTCGACGCGGTCGCGATCCGGATGGGCCTCTGGACCTGGCGCGATGTCGGATCGACCGATGGCTGGTTCGGCGTCCCGGCCGGCAACTTCTACGCGTGGCTCTTCGTGACCCTTGCCTTCAGCCTCCTGTCCCGGGGGATTCGCGTCCGCGCCCCCAGCCGGCCCCGCGTTGAGTGGCTGCAGCTCATCGTCCCGGTTCCTGCCTTCGTCATCCTCCTCGTCAGCCTCGTGCCGTTCACCGTTCTCAAGCCGCTGGTCGACCCGGCACCCGGCGGCGGGCTCGTCCTGTTCGCCATCACCCTGGCGGCGTTCGCCGCGGTGGCCGCATGGGGCATCGCGGGGCCGGATCGCGGTACGCCCGACGGGGCCCGAATGGCGATCCTCGACCTGCGCTTGGCGTTCGCGACTCGGCTCGCCATCCACGGGTTCTTTCTCGTCGCGCTCATCCTCCTCGGGCTCGGATCCACCCAGCCCGTGCTGCTGCTGACCGCGGTCGCCATGCTGGCGGCCGAGCTCCCGCTGGCGTTGTTCACCGCCCATCGGCACCGGCGAGCAACGCCGAGGCGGACCCGCTACCCTCCGCCGCATGAGTCGTGACCCTTCGTTGTCCCTCGATCTCGAGGAGTGCATCGCGCACCTCCGTGCTCTCATCCGCATTCCCTCGGTCAACCCACCGGGCGTGCTGGATGCCGCCGGGGGTCGCGACTCGACCGGTGGTGAGCTACTCGCGGCGCAGTACTGCGCGGACGTTCTTGAAGCCGCCGGCATCGGCGCCGACATCATCGAGATCGAGCCTGGGCGCGGCAGCTGCGTGGCGCGACTCGAGGCAACGGTCCCCGATCCCGAGCCACCGCTGATCCTGCTGAGCCATCTCGACGTCGTCCCGGTGGACGCCGAGTCGTGGTCACGCGATCCGTTCGGCGGAGACCTCGTGGACGGCGAGGTCTGGGGCCGCGGCGCCGTCGACATGAAGGACATGGTCGCCATGGAGCTCTCGGTGATGCTCGCC
>JBDSJJ010000040.1:0-5948 GCA_039917415.1 Candidatus Limnocylindria bacterium
CGTCGCGCACGTTCGGCGAAGAGTGGCTGGGGGCTGCGACCTTCCTCGCCAACGAGGCGCCGGAGCTGTACCCGCTCCCGTCGTTCCCGTTCTACTTCTTCTTCGCGGCGATGCTGACCGACAACGCACTCCTCATCGGGATCATGGGCATCAGCTTCGTCCTCGCGTTCTTCGCGGCCCTGCCGCCGACCTTCCTGATCGCGACGCGCAGCCTGTTCGCGTGGTCGTTCGATCGGATCCTGCCGGACAAGGTCAACGAGGTGAGTGACCGCACGCACTCGCCGCTGTGGGCGAACGGCATCGTCCTCGTGATCACGCTCGTGTTCCTGGCGCTCACCGTCTACGGGCCTGGGGAGTTCCTGACGCTGCTGTTCACCGCCGGCGCGGCGGAGATCATCACCTTCATCGTGGTGGCGGTCGCGGCGGCGGTCTTCCCGTTCCGGCGCCCCGATCTGTTCGAATCGTCGCCCATCAACCAGCGCACTCTTGGCGTCCCGAACATCACGATCATCGGTGCGGCCGCGGTTGTCGTGTACCTGATCTTCCTGGTCCCGCTGCTCACGAACGACACACTCGGGGCGAACGCGACCCCTGGGATCATCGCCATGATCGTGCTGTTCGTGCTGCCATTCGTGATCTACGGCATCAGCTACGCTTGGAACCGGAGACGCGGGGTGGACCTGGGCCTCGCCTTCGAGACGCTCCCGCCGGAGTGAGCCGATGCCGTTAGCGGAGACGCGCCGCATCCTGTGGGTGAATCCCATTGGGGCCGACACGTTCGATGCGGACACGGTCGAGTTGATCGACCGTGTCCGGCGGCCGGAGTTCACCCCCGTGGTGCGCAGCCTTGAGCACGGGCCGCCGCACCTCGAGTACCACACCTACGAGCACGAGGCCGCAGGCCCGATGTTGGAGCAGATGCGTGCGGCGGATGAAGCCGGTTACGACGGTGCCATCATCGGCTGCTTCTACGACGGGGGACTTCGTGAGGCTCGCGAGCTGTGTCGAATGCCGATCACCGGCATGGCCGAGGCCGCGATGGCCGTCGCCGCCACGATGGGCCACCGGATGAGCATCATCGTCGGCCGCCGCAAGTGGATCCCGAAAATGACCGACAACGCGGTGCTCTACGGTCACGAACGGCGCCTGGCATCCCTGCGCAGCGTCGAGATGGGAATCCCCGAGGTGGCCGCGGAGCCCGATCGCTTCTTCGACGCCTGCATCCGCGAGGCCCGCGCTGCCGTGGAGCACGACGGTGCCGAAGTGGTCGTCCTCTCGGAGATCGCGACCCCCGCCTTCTGGGATCGGGTCAGACGCGAGGTCGACTTCCCGATCGTCGACCCGGGCGTCGCGTGCTGGAAGTGGGCGGAGTTGGCCGCGGACCTGTACCGCTCGGTCGGCTACACCCACGCCAAGGTCGGCGGATACGAGGCACCCCCGGTCGCCACCGCTGCCCGATGACCGCCGCATCCCCGGAGACGGACGTGTGGAAGGCGCGAAATGCGCGCCTGCTGGGTGATGCGGTTGCGCTCGTCGAAGCGGCGCGACGCGCCGGAGTCGAAGCCCGGATCCTGGGTGGCCTCGGGATCCTCCACCACGATGAAGGTCTGCGTGAGCGGCACGGCTCGCGTGCGATCGCAGACATCGATCTCATGGTGCCGGCGGGGCGTCATCGAGCGATCGCCGATGTCCTCGTCGCTGGGGGCTATGCCGCGGAAGAGCGCTTCAACGCGCTCAACGGGCACCGGCGCATGGTCTTCAAGGCTGCGGAGTGGGATCTCGACGTCCTCGTGGGCGAGTTCGAGATGTGCCATCGCATCGACATGTCGTCCCGGTTCGAGCTGGACTACCCGACCCTCCCGGTGACCGATCTCCTCGTCACGAAGCTGCAGATCGTGAAGCTCAACGCGAAGGACGCCGGGGATATCGCCGACCTCATCGCTGGCCACGAGGTCCGCTCGGGCGACGGCGACTGGATCGACACGGATCGTCTCGACCACCTGACCCGGGGCGACTGGGGACTGTGGAGAACGGCGACCGGCACGCTGCGCTCGGTGCTCGCCCTCGATGTCGACGCCATCGTTGTTGAGCGCGTCCGCGAGCTGTTGGACGTGCTGGAAGCGTCGCCGAAATCGACCAAATGGCGGCTGCGCGCTCGCGTCGGCGATCGCGTGCCCTGGTATGTCCTGCCTGACGAGGTGCATCAATGACCTTCTCAATCGTCGCCGCTGACCCTCGCACCGGCGAGTACGGCGTGGCCGTGCAGTCGAAGTTCCTCGCCGTCGGAGCCCTCGTTCCCTGGGCGGCCGCCGACGCGGGCGCGGTCGCGACCCAGGCGCTGGCGGACGTCACCATCGGGCCGCGCGGCCTGGAGCTCCTGCGCCAGCGAGTGAGCCCGGCCGACTGCATCGAGCTTCTCCTCGAGGGCGATGCGATGCGCGAGCAGCGCCAGTTCGGGCTCGTTGCGCTCGACGGACGGGCAGCATCATTCACCGGCACAGAGTGCTTCGACCACGCCTCGTCGGTGACCGGCGACGGCTTTGCGGCGCAGGGCAACATCCTCGCGGGCCAGGCGGTGGTCGATGGCCTTGCCGCCGGATTCATCAGCGATCCGGACGCCCAACTGGCACGGCGACTCCTCACCGCCCTCCACCGCGCGCAGGCGGCCGGTGGGGATCGACGAGGCCAGGAGTCGGCCGCCGTCCTGGTCGTCAAGGCCGGTGGCGGGTATGGCGGCAACCACGACCGGATGCTGGACCTGCGGGTGGATGACCACCCCTCGCCCATCGACGAGCTCGACCGCTTGCTCGACCTGCGCGAGCTGTACTTCGGTCGCCCCGATCCCGGGACGGCCACATCGATCGATGAGCCGCTCAGAGCTGAGCTGCTGTCGATGCTCGACCGGCGAGGTCTCGCCGGCGCGGACTTCGGACGGTCGCTGTTCGACTACATGGGGTGGGAGAACCTCGAGGAGCGCTGGATCGACGCCGAGCGGATCGATCCCGCGGTCCTCGCCTATATCCGCGAGCACGAAGGGACCAGCAGATGAGTGGGATTCGCACCGAGACGGACCTCGAGGATTTTCTTCGGGGCACGAACTTCCTCTCGGCGTCAGGTGGTGGCGAGCCGACCGTGCAACGCCGGCTGCTCGCCGACGACCTGGCGCGAGGTCTCTCGCTCGATTGGACGCCGATTGACGACCTCGATCCAGAGGCAATCGTGTGCACGGCGTGCTTCTCCGGATCGATCGCGCCGGAGGTCTTCGAGGCCAGCCCGGAAGCGAACCGGATCGCCGGCACGGAGAGGATCCTGAGGCCGATGGTGGAGTCCGTGCGCGCCCTTGAGGCGGAGCTCGGCACGAAGATCGCGGGGATCTGCTCGATCGAGATCGGCGGGATCAACACATCTGCCGTCCTCGACGCTGCGGCAAACCTCGGTATCGCCATGGTCGATGGCGACTACGCCGGCCGTGCCATCCCCGAGCTCCACGCGACCACGCCACATCTCTACGGCGTCCCGGTCCTGCCGTGGGCGTCCGTGGATGAGTACGGGAACCAGATCATCATTCGGAAGGCGGCCTCAAACGCCTTCGCGGAACGCATCGGGAAACATCTGGCCCAGGCGTCGTTCGGGCTCATCGGCTGCGCGCTCGTTGCGCTGCCGGCCCGTGAGGTGAAGCGCATCTTCGTGCCAGGCACGATCACGGAGAGCCTGGCTGTGGGGGCGTCGATCCGTGAGGCCCGCGAGGGCGGTGCGGACCCGGTCCTGGGCGCCGCGCGCGCTCTCGGCGGGTGGGTGCTCTTCCGAGGGACGATCACCGCCCGCACCTGGGAGAACACCGGGTACCTCGAGGGGTTCCACGAGCTGGCCGGCGAGGGCGAGTTCAGTGGCCATGATCTCAAGATCTGGTTCAAGAACGAGAACCACCTCACCTGGCTCGATGGCGACGAGTACGTGGCGAGCCCCGATCTCATCGAGGTCTGCGACGCCGACACCGGCGAGCCGCTGGTCAACACGTATCTCAAGGAGGGCGACCGGGTCGCCGTGGTCGGCGCCCGTCGCCGCGATGTCTGGGACTCCGAGGACGGCCTGGCAACCCTGGGTCCAGCTCACTTCGGGTGGGATCAGTTCACATACCGGCGCATCGAATCGCTCGCGGGCGAACGGGCATGACCTCCGCGATCCGCTCCGACCCTGAGCGACTGATTCCGAACGCCGAGTATCGGACACGTCAGGAAAAGGCACGAGCTGCGGCGCAAGGGCGGGGCGTGGATGGTGTCATTGTCGTCTCGCGCGGCGGGGGACCCGTCGACATGTCGGCGGATGTCGTCTATCTCGCGAATCACTATTCACAGCAGCCGTACATGGCGGACCATGCTGGCATTGGACGCGCCCGCTCACACGGCGTCCTCGTTCTTCCGGTCGACGGGCCGAGCATCCTCGTCATGGACGTTCCGTGGTGGCGCGAGGACCTCGTGGTCGCCGACGAGGTTCGCACCGGAAATGACGTGATCGCGAAGGCGGCTGATGCGGTCCGCTCCGCCGGCCTCGCGGGTGGACGCGTCGGACTGGTCGGCGCGAGCCACATGACCGCGGCGGCATATCTCGGGCTGGTCGAGGAGCTGCCGGGAACCGAGCTCGTGCGCCTCGATGATCTCGTCGAGCGGCTGCGCATCTATAAGAGCCCCGCGGAGGTGGAGGCCATGCGCCTTGCAGTCGCGCTCGGAGCGGAGGCCGTGGAGGCCGCGATGGCTACGGCGGTCCCGGGGGCGACCGAGGCTGACTGCGCGGCCGAGGCGGCCCGCATCGTCGCCTCGCGGGGTGGCGTGCTCTACGACGCCGCCTGCGCATCAGGCCCGCAGGCGCACAACTTCACGTGGGCGCGGATGCCGTCGAGCTCCCTGCGCGAGATGGAGGCGGGTGACGGTTTCCACATGGATTGCTACGGCGCGTACGGCGGCTACTTCTGGGACTTCGGCCGGACGCGATTCATCGGCGACGACCCCAGCGACGTGCAGCGCGACCTGCTGGATGCCACGATCGGAGTCGTCGATGCGGTGTGCGCCGCGATTCGTCCCGGCCGGACAGCCTCTGACGTGTATCGCGAAGGAGAGCGAGTGATCGCCGAGAATGCCGTGCTCTCGGCGCTCCCGACGGAGGAGGCCGACACGGAGGGCTTCCCGGCGGTCGGACACGGCATCGGGCTCGGCTGGGAGGCGCCGTGGCTCACCCCGAACGACGACACGGAGCTCGTTCCCGGCATGACGATCGCCGTCGAGGCGCTCTTCGGTCATCCCTCCATCGGCGGCGGCTTCCACGAGGAGAATGGGGTCGTGACCGAGGACGGCTTTGACGTTTGGACGGCCGGGGTATCTCGACAGTGGACGTGAGCGAGGCGCAGGCTGCCGTCCGGCAGGTGCTCGACCGGTTCTGCCGAGGCTGGGAGGCTGGTGACGCCGATGCGGTGCTCGCGTGCTTCGCGGTGGATGCCTCCACCACGGTCGTGGGAACGGATCGAGACGAGTACTGGCGTGGTTACGACGCATTCGCACAGCCGTTCCGGGCCATGGTGAGCGCCTTCAGCGAGGCCCGGTATGACTGGGCGTCAGAACCAACCATCTCTGCATTCGGCGACGTGGCGTGGGCGGATGGCATCATTGACAGTGTGCTTGTCGCCGATGGCATCCATGTGCGCGCCACGATGCGTACGACCTGGACGCTCCGGTATCTCGCCGATGGCTGGCGCGTGGTGCAGGCTCACTTCTCGGTCGCCCCGGATGCGCCCGTCGCGGGCTACTGATGCAGCTCTTTCGTCGGCCGGGCGATCAGATCCGCATCTTCTTCTGCGCCGATATCCATGGTTCGGAGCGCTGCTTCCGGAAGTGGCTCAACGCCGCGAAGACCTACAAGTGCGACGCGCTCATCTTCGGTGGCGACATGGCCGGGAA
>JBDSJJ010000041.1:0-20609 GCA_039917415.1 Candidatus Limnocylindria bacterium
AGCGTCCCGGGCGCCGGCGATGCCGAGCTCGTGGGCATGGCCCAGCGCGCTCCGATAGCGAGCCGATTCGAGCCGAAGGGCATCGGCGTCGGAGATGCCGTGGCGCCGATACAGCCCGAAGGCCACCCTGTAGAAGTCGCGGCCGTGGTGCAGCGTGCGAGGCCGGCGCCTCGGTGCGGGGGCCAGCCAGTGGGCGAGCTCGTGGAGCAGGGTGAGCCTCTGGTCGGTGACATCCGTACCGGCGCGAACCGTCACGCTGCCGTCGTGCCGGCGCGTGACGCCGGTCGAATGCTCCCCGGCTCGAGAGCGCCACGTCAATCGCGGCTCGTCGACGCCCGCGTCGGCGCACACCATGCGGACGAGATCGCGGGCCCACGCCGGTGCCGTCATCGGGCCTCACGCAGGATGCGTCCGACTTCGAGCAGCCAGGCGTCGAGCTCCGGGTCCGCGTAAGCGTCGTCGTCGTAGGTGAAGCCGATCATGTCCGCGCCATGCTGCGCGACGTAGTCGGCCGGCACGGTGTCGCGGTACGGAAAGCTGCGGGCGGCCAGCGCCTCCCGCTCGGGATCGGCCGGTGGGCGGGTCGTCGGGCGGCGCGTGTCGTGCCGCTGCCGCCAGCGCTCCGTCAGCGCCTCCAGCCGAGTGCGGTTCATGTCGGTCAGCCTAGCGCGGGCCGATTGCCGATGGATCGTCGAAAAGGCGCCGATCCGGCCGATTCGGCGTCGCCCCGCCGATCTATCGGCCGCGATTTGGCCCAAAAGGCGCATCTCCCCCGTACCGGGCCACAACAGAACCGACATGTCGGTGGATCGGCGCCCAATCAGCGTCGAAGGCGCCATCCCGCCGATCTATCGGCGCCGGGCCGGTCAGTTCCGGGCAGGCACGGGCTCAGGCCCACCCTCGTACAGGCCAAGGCGAGCTACCCCGCGCTGCACCCATCGTGGAGCCCACCAGTTCACGGCACCCATGACCCTCATAAAGGCCGGCACCAGGATCCCGCGCACGATGGTGGCGTCGATCAACACGGCCAGCGCCATGCTGAAGCCAAGAGCCTTGATCAGCACCACCGACGAGAGCGCAAAGGCCCCGAACACGGCCACCATGATGAGCGCTGCGCCCGTGATGATTCCGCCCGTGATGCCGATGCCCTCGGCCACCGCGCGCGTGTTGTCGCCGGTGACGAGGTAGCGCTCCCGGATGCGCGACAGGAGGAACACCTCGTAGTCCATCGACAGCCCGAACAGGATCGCGAACATGAGGATCGGAGTGCTGGCGATGATCGTGCCCGAGGGTTCGAAATCGAGGATGCCGGACAGGTTCCCGTTCTGGAAGATCCAGACCAGCGCACCGAAGCTGGCGGTGATGCTCAACAGGCTCATGAGCACGGCCTTGATCGGCAGAAACACGGAGCCGAAGGTCAGGAACAGCACGGCCCCGGTCACGCCGACCACGATCGCGAGGGCGAAGGGCACCGAACCGGTGAAGCTCGCCATGAAGTCACGCGACCGAGACGACAGGCCGGCGGTCAGCGTGTCCGATGCGCCCGCGGGCGGCGGCAGATCGCGAGTGGCGTCCACCACCACCCGGCCTTCGGCCGAATCGGCGAGCGCCGAGCTGAAAACGTCGACCCGCGCGACATCTGCGGCTACCGACTGGTCAATCCAGGCCGCCAGCCCGGACGCTTCGGCAGGCCGCTCGGACTCGGGCATCGCAATGAGCTGCAGGTAGGTTGCGGAGTCCATGCCCGATGGCGGATCGAGCACGCTTCCCACCTCGGTCACGCCGTCCACCCCTCGGAGATCGTCCGCGTAGGTCGACAGAGCGGCGATCCAGTCGGCGCTCAGGGCGCCGTCTTCGAGGATTGGCCCATCCGCCCGGACGGCCACCTCGATCGGATCCGACCCGCCTCCGGGGAACTCGTCGCCCAGCGTGCGGAATCCGGCAACGCTGTCGGACAGGGGGAGGTCGTCGAGGTTGCCGCCGGTCGACAGCTGGATCCCGAAGAACGGCAGGCCGGCCACGATCAACACGATCAGTGCGGGCGTGGCGATGAGCACGGGGCGCCGCATGACCGCCGCGGCGATCCGGCCCCAGATGCCGTGGCCCTGTCGCGCGTCCGCGGCCGCCGGGTCATCCTCCACCAGTCGCAGCGCCCGAGGCATCGGAACCCGCAGGCGGTTCACGCGCGGTCCGAGCATGCCGAGCAGCGCGGGCAGGACGGTGAGGCCGAAGACCAGCGTGGAAAGCACGGTCACAACGCCGCCGATGCCCATGCTGCGCAGCGCCGGCGACTCGAAGACGATGAGGCTGGACAGGCCGATGGCGACGGCGACCCCGCTGATGGCGACCGCCTTGCCCACCGTCGCCATGGTGTGCTCGACCGCGTCCGCCACCGATCGATGGCGGAGCTCCTCCCGGAATCGGCTGACCGTGAACAGCGAGTAGTCAATCGACAGCGCCAGGCCGATCATCGTCGCGACGTTCGTCACGAAGATGCTCATCTCCGTCACGTTGGCGAGCAGCGCAATCGCGGCCATCGAGCTCGGGAGCGCCAGGCCGGCGATCACGATCGGCAGGACGGCACCGACCACCGTGCCGAAAACGGCGAGCAGGATGAGCATGGCGATCGGCAGGCTGACGAGCTCGGCCTGCACGAGGTCGCGCTCGACGGCCTGGTTGAACTCGTGCTGGATCAGCGGGATGCCGGTGACGACCGTCTCGACGCCCTCGGGGGCCGCGACCAGCGAGGCAAGGTGCTCCGCGTCGTCGATCGCCGCCTCGAGGTCGCGATCGATCCGGACCAGGGCGAAGGTCTTCGACCCGTCCCGGCTGACGAAGCCCGAGTCGCCGACATCGGCGAAGGTGAGCACCTCGCTGACGATCGGATCGGCGGCGAGCGGCGCAACCGCGGCAGCGACGGTGGCCTGGAACGCGTCTGATGCGGCGTCGCCGTCGGGGTCGGTGAACAGGACGAGCATCGTCGTGGCCTGTTCGCCGTAGCGGTCGGCCAGCAGCGCCTCGGCCTCGGCGGCCTCGGATCCGGGGACCTGCCAGCCACCCTGGCTGAGGCGACCCCCGGCGGTGGCGGCCCACACGTTGAGGCCGATGACGACGGCCAGCCCCACGATCGGCAGCCAGCGGCGGCCCCGATATGAGGCGCGACCGAGTGCGGCGAAGATTCCGTTGTGCGCGATGCGGTCATCGACGACCGGCGATCCGGGCGGCTCGACGGCGGGATAGCCGTCGGGGACCTCGATGCCGGGCCGTCCACCCCGCAGCGCAAGCCACAGGCCTGCGATGGCGGCCAGGATGCCTCCGACGATCAGGGGACGACGCATGCGACTACTGAATGTTCATTCACCGACACGCGCTGCACTTTACTGTTGCTTGAGACCGGCGTCAAGGGTAAAGTGAATGCGAGTTCACCATCAGGACCCGCACGTATGGCACGATCCAGCCCCGCCCATGCAGCCGAGATGCGTCACCGCATCCTCGATGGCGCGCATCGCACGATGCTGGCCGGTGGCTACCGCGGCACGACGATGCCGGCGATCGCCGCGGAGGCCGAGGTCAGCGTCGGCCTGTTGTATCGCTACTTCGCCAGCAAGGAAGAGCTGTACCTGGCGATGTGCGACTCGGTGACCCAGGCGCAGCTCGACGAGCTTGCTATGCAGATGTCGCAGATCTCCGACGCGCGCGAGCGTCTCGCCAGCGCCGTCTCGTTTTTCGTCGAGAGCCTCGAGACCGAGCGCTGGGGGCCGATCATCACCACGGGATGGGCCGAGGCGGACGTTCGTCCCGCCCTGCGGGACATGCTTCGGCGCCGATGCGACCAGATTCGCGCCTTCGCCGCGATGTTCCTGCGCGAGGCCGTGGCTCGGGGCGAGGTAGAGCCGGACATCGACGTCGAGGAGCTCGGTCTCGCGATCGCCATGCTGATGGACGGCGTGATCGCACACCAGGCGGAGAGCGGCGAGCGGTTCGACCCCGATCTCGTGCGACGGTCGGTCATCGCGTTGGCGGGTCGCACGCTCCGACGCTGATCAGACCGCTATCATCCGGCGCGTGACCGAACGCATCCACAGGAGGAGCCTCCGATGGCCGTGATCGTCGCCCACCGCGGCGCCTCGCGCCAGGCTCCCGAGAACACGATGGAGGCGTTCCGCCTGGCCGTCGACTCGGGAGCCGATGCCATCGAGCTCGACGTCCACCTCAGCGCGGACGGACAGCTCGCCGTGATCCACGATGAGACGCTGGATCGCACAACCGACCGCATCGGCACGATCGCCTCGCAGACGATGGACGAGATCCGGCAAGCCGATGCCGGCGCCACCTTCGCCCGCGACGACGACTCGGGATTCCCGTTTGCCGGCCGCGGCCTGACTGTCCCGACCCTGCCCGAGGTGCTCGAGTGGCTGCCGGAGGAGACCGGGCTGGTGATAGAGATCAAGGCCCGCACGGCAGCTGATGCCGTGGTCGAGGCTGTTGCTGGCCACCGCGCCCTGACGAGCGGACGGTTGGCGGTGATCAGTTTCGACGAGGCATCCATCGATCGCATTCGCGAGCTGAACCGCGAGATCAAGACCGGCTACCTGCTCGTCCCGACCCAGCCGATCGAACCGGCCCTGGTGTGGGCCACCGAGCACGGCCATGTCGGCGTCTTCCCGTGGGAAGGCGACCTCGGCATGGATCCACTGCCGCTCATCGCGCAGGCGGCGGCGTTCGGCCGTGAGATCGGCTGCTACGTGGTCAACGACCCTGAGGAGATGAAGCACCTCTCCGCCTGCGGCCTGTGGGGCTTCGTGACCGACGTGCCGGACGTCGCGCGCGACGCCCTCGGGCGGTGACCGGCACCCCTCGCCTGGCCTTCGGGATCACCGCCGCCGATCGCCCCGATCACGTCCGCCTCGGCGCTGATCTCGAGCGACTCGGCTATGACGAGCTGTGGGCCAACGACACGCGGGCCGGCGACGGGCTGGCCACGCTGACCGCCGCCGCGGTCGAGACGACGTCGCTGGGCTTCGGCGTTGGCGTGATCGCGCTCTCGGAGCAGCATCCACCGCAGATCGCCGACCGGCTGGCGGGGTCTGGCCTCCCGATCGCCCGCCTTGTCCTGGGCGTGGGCAGCGGGTCCTCGGCGTCGTTGCAACTTGTGCGAGATGGCGTCGCGGAGATGCGACGCCTCGTGCCTGGCGTGAGCATCGGCATGGCGGCCATCGGACCGCGGATGGCGCACCTGGCAGGCGAGATCGCCGATGTCGTGATCGCCAACTGGGCCGTGCCCGAACGCCTGGCGTGGGTGCGCGGCCACGTGGCCGAGGGGGCGACTGATGCCGGCCGGCCCGAGCCACGCTTCGTGGCCTACGTCAGGACGGCCGTCGGTCCGGACGCCGCGGGACGACTGCAGGCAGAGATGGATCGCTACCGCGGGTACGGCGCGTACTATGCCCGCGCATTCGAGGCGCAGCCGCCAGGTCTCATCGGGGTGGCCGGATCCGGCCAGCGGGAAGTCGTCGCGGGCATTGCCGCCTATGCGGCCATTGCGGACACCACGGTCGTCCGCGGTCTTCCCGCGGACGACTCGGTGGATGCCTGGCTGACCGTTGCGCGAGCGGCCGCGTACGCGTTGCCTGCCTGAGGAGAGCTGAACGGGTACGGTCTCAGCGGCGCTTGCTGAGAATGCCGAGCACCGATCGGAGGATCGTGTTGAAGGTCCCCGAGCGAGCGAATCGCGCGCCTTCCTGGGCCACGTCGTTCCAGTCGACACCCTTCTCGGGAGCCCGGGGCGGACGCATCTTTCCGTCGGTCGACTCGGGATCGGCGACGTCCTTCATCGGCTCGTCACCCTTCGCGACGACCTCCTTCATCCGCGCCGCGAGCATCTCCTTGGCCGATTCGGGATCGGTGTCGGCGGCGTACGTTGGAACGATCGCGGATGCAGCGGCGACCGCGTCGAATACCGACGGATCCACCTGGGCCATCAGCGACATCGGCGGCCGCAGCATCGTCCGGACCGTAGGCATGGGCCGGCCTTTCAGATCCAGAGCGGTGATCAGCGCCTCTCCCGTCCCCAGGTTCGTGAGCTCCTGCTCGACGTCGTAGAACGTGGTGGTCGGGAAGGTCCGAGCGGTGGCGCGGACCGTCTCGAGATCCTCGGGCGTGAAGGCTCGCAGAGCGTGCTGCACCCGGTTGCCGAGCTGTCCCAGCACCTCCGACGGTACATCGGTCGGTGCGTGGGTGACGAAGAACACGCCGACACCCTTCGACCGGATGAGGCGCGCGACGAGCTCGATCTGCTGCATGAACGTCTTGTTGGCGTCGCGGAACAGCAGATGGGCCTCGTCAAAGAAGAAGACGAGCTTCGGCTTGTCCGCGTCCCCGATCTCGGGCAGCGACTCGTACAGGTTGGCCAGCAGCCACATCATGAACGTGCTGAAGAGCGCGGGCCGGTCCTGCATGTCGGCCAGCTCGAGGATGCTGATGACGCCGCGACCGTCATCGGCCAGGCGCAGAAAGTCGTCGACTTCGAACTCGGGAGAGCCAAAGAACGCATCGGCCTCCTGCTGCTCGAGTTCGACGATCTTGCGGATGATGACGCCGACCGTCGCGGTGGCCACGCCGCCGTACTCGGCCATCTCGGACTTCCCCTCGTCCGAGTTGAGGTGGTTGAGCAGCGCGCGCAGATCGTCGAGGTTCAGGAGCGGCAGCTGCTTGTCATCGGCGTACTTGAAGGCCAGGGACAGCACCGACTGCTGCGTCTCGTTGAGGTCGAGCACCTTGGACAGCAGGATCGGCCCGAAGCTGGAGACGGAGGCCCGCAGCCGAACGCCCTTGCCGTCGCGGTCGAGCGTGAAGAATTCGACCGGGAACGACTTCGCCGCATAGTCGCCGAAGCCGATCGCGCCGGCGCGCCCGGTGAGCTTGTCGTTCAGCTCCGCCGGCGCGGCCAGGCCGCTGATATCGCCCTTGATGTCGCTGATGAAAACGGGAACGCCCGCATTCGAGAGCTGCTCGGCCAGCACCTGGAGAGTCTTCGTCTTGCCGGTGCCGGTGGCGCCCGCGACCAGTCCGTGGCGGTTCATCATGGCAAGAGGAACGCGGACCTGGACGGCCGGGATGGCCTCCTCTCCCTGCATGCCCGCGCCGAACGTGATGCCGGGGGCGTCGAAACCGTAGCCGTCGGCGAGGGCCTTCTCGAAATCAGTGGACATGTGGGTCAGTGTACCGGCGCTCGATCTACAGGGCGGTCTTCACCTAGGGGTGTGCCCGGGTGTCGTCCGCGCGATATTTCGAGCGCGCATAAGCGTGAACGGCTCCGCGGCGTGCTTCGCATGCTGCCCTGCGCTCGAAATATCGAGCGGGCCCAACGCCAGAGGGGCTCCATGTGAACGATGCTCGAAATTCCGAGTACCGCGGGCCCCTCGAGCCGCTCTAGCCGCGCTTCGGATTCACTTTCGGCAGCGACGTCTTCCCATCCACTAGGAAGTGGACGAACCACTCGCGGATGAGCCGCAGGTTGTCGACGCGTCGGAAGGGCGTGCCCGATCGGGTGAGCTCGTGGGTCTCCTCCGGCACCCGCATCAGCCGCACGGTCCTGCGCAGCGACCGCAGTACGGCAAACAGCTCCTCGGCCTGCGTGATCGTGCAGCGCAGGTCCTTCTCGCTGTGCTGGATCAGGAGCGGCGTCGTCACCTCGGTCGCATACGTCAGCGGCGAGTGCCGACGGTACAGGTCCCAGTCCTCCCACGGCTGCACGCCATACTCGTACAGCCCGAAGGTCGGGCCGCCGATGTCGCCGGACAGCATCTGGCTGACCATGTCGTTTACGCTGCGGCAGGTGACGGCCGCCTTGAAGCGATCCGTGTGTCCCACGATCCAGCTGGTGAGGTAGCCACCGTAGGACCCGCCGGTGACCCCCATCCGGTCGCCGTCCACCAGCCCATCGGCGATCAACGCGTCGAGGCCGCCCATCACGTCGCGCATCGGGCCGTCGCCCCAGTCGGCCATGTTGGCGGTGAGGAAGGCCCGCCCGTAGCCCTGCGAGCCACGGGGGTTGCAGGCGTAGACGCTGATTCCCGACGACACGAGCAGCTGCCACTCCCACATCAGCGACCAGCCGTACAGGGTTCCCGGTCCGCCGTGGATCTCGAGCACCACCGGGGCCGGCTGGCGCTTCGTGCTCGCGGGCGACTCGATGAACCAGCCCTGGATGCGCCGTCCGTCGACCTCGTGCCAGCGCTCGACCGGCTTCACGATCCGGATCTCGCGCCAGGCGTCCGCCATGAGCCGGCTCACCGGCCGCAGTGCGACACGGTCCCGGGCACCGAGGCGACCGGCGGGCACGTCGCCCACGACCACGTCGGGCGGCTCCGAGCCACTGGCGCGGACCGCCGCAACGCGGGTGGAACCGCGGGGAGACGTCGCGCTCGACAGACGGCTGAGATGATGCCGATCGTCGGTGAGTCGTTCGACCCGTCCGCCCTCGGTTTCGACGCGCCACAGCTCCATGCTGCCGTCGACCGGCGCGGCGAACAGCAGCCACCGTCCATCGGCCATCCAGTGCAACGTCGTCTCGCCGCCACCCACGAGATCACTGCCCATGGCGGCGGCAGTTTCGAGGTCCGTGGCACCCGTCAGGTCCTCGGAATGCCGATCGCGCAGGCGGAACCTCCACACCGATGCCTGCTGGATCTCGCCCGGCTTCCAGTCGCGCGTTCCGACCGCCGCCACCCAGCGGCCGTCCGGTGACCACGCCGGCGCACCCCACGACTGGCGGCCACGTCCAGGGGAGAGCTGAGTCACGCGCCGCGATCCGACCTCGACCAGGTAGATGTCGCTGCGCCAGCCGAGATCCGGATTGCGATGCCGATCCGAGACGAACGCGATCCGGCGACCATCCGGCGACCATCGCGGGTCGTGGTCGTGGTGATCGCCGCGGGTGAGGAGCTCCGACTCGCCATTCACGACACTCACCAGCCACAGGTGCTGGAACTTGTCATGGATGAACCCCGCGCCGTTGAACTGGTAGGCCAGCGTGTCAATCAGCCGGATGTCAGGAGCCGGAGGGGCATCGGGCTCGCGCGGCGATGGCTTGTCCGGCTTCGTGGTGGTGGCACCGCTCATGACGCACAGGCGCTTCCCGTCGGGCGCCCACGACAGGCCGCCGATGTCCTTCGGCAGGTCGGTCAACTGGCGTGCCTCGCCGCCATCGGCGAATGGGAGGACCCACACCTGCATCCCACCCTCCTTTGGCGCCTCCGGCTTGCCGGGCTTGGCTCCTGCGCCGCCCGCCTGCAGCACGGCGCCGCGATCGGAAAGGAATGCGATTGACCGACCGTCAGGGCTCCAGCGCGGCGTGGTGTCGTTGCGCGATCCGACGGTGAGCTGGCGAGCGTCGCTCGAGCCATCAGCCGCGGCGACCCACAGCGCGCTCCGATAGCCATCCTTTCCCGGCGCCACGGTCTTCACGCTGAAGGCGACGAATCGACCGTCCGGCGAGAGCTCGACCTGGGTCGGCACGCGAAGGTCATAAAGATCCTCGGGGCGAGGGGCGCGCGCGGCCATGGGCAGTGCATCTCCCGTGCGGTCAGAGTGGATCGTTAGTGTAGACAACGACCATCGCCATGCCAGCCCCAGCCTGCTACCCGGGCGGGCGAAGGCCGCCAGGGTCGCGAACGATGCCAGTCGGACTCCAGATTCGGCGCGCTCGGCGTGATGCCGATCCCCACGCCTCTACCAATTCGTGGCGGTCGATGTCTCGATCTCACCCACTGACGCCAGCCAGCGCTCGGCGTCGATGGCCGCCTTGCAGCCGTCGCCGGCGGCAGTGACCGCTTGCCGGTAGTGGCTGTCGTGCACGTCGCCGGCCACGAAGACGCCATCGATCCCCGAGCCGGTCTCCCCGACGATCTCGAGATAGCCTCCCTTGCCCACCTTGAGCTGTCCCTCGAACAGGTCGGTGTTCGGCTTGTAGCCGATGGCGACGAACAGCCCCTGGACCGGCAGCTCGCTCGTCTCGCCGCTCTCCGTGTCGCGAACGGAGAGGGAGGTGACGGTCATCTCACCGTTCACCTCGACGACCTCGCGGTTGAACTGGATCTCGATCTTCGGATCGTTGGCCGCGCGGTCCTGCATGATCTTGCTGCCGCGGAACTCGTCGCGACGGACCAGCATGGTGACCTTGTCCGCGAAGCGGGTCAGGAACGTGGCCTCCTCGAGCGCGGTGTCGCCGCCACCCACCACGGCGACCTCGCGCCCGCGGAAAAAGAACCCGTCGCAGGTCGCGCACGCGCTGACGCCGCGACCACGGAACTCCTCCTCGGAGGGCAGGCCCAGCCACAGCGCCGATGCGCCGGTGGCCACGATCACGGAATCCGCGCGGTACTCGTCCTCGCCGATCCAGATCCGATGCGGCCGCTGGCTGAAGTCGACCTTCGTGGCGTCCTTCTCGATGACCGTGGAGCCGAAGCGCTCCGCCTGCTCGCGGAACTGCTGCATCAGCTCGGGACCCTGGATGCCGTGCGGGAATCCGGGGTAGTTCTCGACGTCGGAGGTGATCATCAGCTGGCCCATCGGCACGTTGCCGGCGATGACGAGCGGCTCGAGATTGGCGCGCGCCGCGTAAATGGCGGCGGTCAGGCCGGCGGGACCTGAACCGATGATGACGACCTTGCGGTGGCGGGTATCGGTGTGGTCGTGATCGGGCGTCGGTTTGGCGGTCGACGGGGGAACGGTGGCGGTCATGTCGTCTCAAGTGTAACGCGCGGCGGGCGGATCGACTGTGAGGCGGATGACGTCGCTGGTCATGCATGCCCGTACCCAGCGGCGTACAGGGAGCGTGCGTGAGGAGGGCCTATCATCGATCGGTGAAAGCGCTCGATCCATGCTGACCGCTCTGGAGCGCGTCCGCCGGACGCTGCCGCTCGCTTCGCGTGGTGACCTGGAAGAGCTGCTGGATGTCGGCGACCTGACCCGGACCGAGATCGCCGCGAACCTTCGCGACCTGGCTCGGTTGAATCGGCTGCCCGGGGGAAGTGCGGCCAGCGTGCGGGCAATCGAGCGGCTGGCCTCATCGCCCACCCCGAGCGTCATCGATGTTGGGGCCGGCCTCGGGGACATCGCACGCGCCTTCGCGCGCCGGTCGTGGAGGGTGACCGCCGTCGACACGAATCCCTCGGTGCTGGCCGAGGCGCGACGCCACGCCGGCAACGTCGTGACGATCGTCGAGGCCGATGCGCGCGCGCTCCCATTTCCCGCACGGGCCTTTGACGTGGCGCACTGCTCGCTGCTGGTCCACCACCTCGACCCAGCCGATGCCGTCGACGTCCTTCGGGAGATGGGCCGGGTCGCGCGGCACGGCATCGTGATCAACGACCTGCGGCGCGGCCTGCTTCCGCTGGTCGCGACGGCGCTCAGCGTCGTGGCCGTCGGCCGAAGCCGCGTGACCCGTGCCGACGGGATCACGTCAGTGCGGCGCGCCTATACCCTCGCCGAGCTCGACGAGCTCATCGCCGCCGCGGGACTGCGCGTCGCGTGGCGATCGGGTGGCTGGATGCCGCGGGTCGTCACCGCCGCCACCCGGTCCGGCGCATGAGGCACTTCGACGTCCTTGTCATCGGCGCCGGACCCGCCGGCTCGGCTCTCGCCGCCGGCCTCGCTCGCGGCGGCGCATCCGTCGCGCTGGTCGAGGCCGCCACGCATCCGCGCCCAAAGGCATGCGCGGAGTACGCCAGCCCGCGCATCGTCGAGGAGCTCGCTCGCCTCGGCATGTCCGACGCGTGGCGCTCCGCCGCCGTTCCGCTGCAGGGCATGAACCTGCATGCCGGGCATCATCTCGCGCCGATCCGCTACGCGGACAGCAGCGGATGCCGCACGGCGTGGGGCGTCGACCGACAGGCATTCGACGCCGGCCTCGCGGAGCATGCGTCCCGCTCCGGCGCCGAGCTGCGCGAGCAGACGCGGCTCGTGTCCCTCATCGCTGACGGGCGGCGGGTTCGTGGCGCACGAGTCCGTGACCAGCGCAGCGGTCGCGACGAGGTGCTGCGGGCCGATTGGCTCGTGGGAGCCGATGGCACCCGGTCGACGGTCAGCCACTTGCTGGGGTTGGATCGCCCCGTTCGATTCCCCCGACGTCTCGGCCTGGTGGCCCACTATTCGGGCGTCGCGGGCCTCTCGGACCACGGTGAGATGCATGCCGGGCGCGGCTTCTATGTCGGGCTCGCCCCGACGCCCGGCGGCGAGCTGAACGTGGGCATGGCGCTGCCGATGGACGAACGTGGGCCCGCCGCGGAGCGTTTTGATGCCGCCATCGACCGTCTGCCGGCGGTCGCCGAGCGCCTGCGCGGCAGCCGGCGGGTGACCCCCATCCGCGGCGCCGCCCCGATCGGGCACCGCGTGTCTGAGAGCGCAGGCGACGGGTGGTTGCTCATCGGGGACGCGGCAGGCTTCGTGGATCCGTTCACGGGTGAGGGCATCCATCGCGGCCTGCGTTCCGCTCGCGCCGCGCGAAACGCCATCCTGGCAGGTGGCGACGTCGCATCGGCCTACCGCGCCGAGCGGCGCCGCGCGTTCGCCGCGAAGAGCGCGCTGAGCTGGCTGGTGCAGGGATTCCTCGCGGCTCCATCGGCACTCGAGCACGTCGTGGGCCGCCTCGAGTCGCGGCCGCACGCAGCGCTGCGTCTCGGCTCCGCGCTCGGTGACCTCCGTCCCGCAACCGATGCGCTCTCGCCGCGTGCCGTCCTCGAGGTGCTGTCACCGTGAAGAGCACGTTGCACGAGATCATGCGAGCGCCCTGGGAGCGCATCTTCCCACTGGCCGCCGATGTCGAGCGCTGGCCGGAGGTCCTGCCCCACTATCGCTACGTTCGACCCGTCGCGGATCCCGATGGAGAGCGACGCTTCGCCATGGGCGCACGGCGCGGCCCGATTCCGGTCCGATGGGAGGCGATCATCCGGCCGCTGCGCGAGGAGCGAATGATCGAGTTCGTCCATACGGGCGGTGTAACCCGCGGGATGTGGGTGGCCTGGCGCCTCGAGCCGATCGACGGCGGCACCGACGTCAGCATCGAGCACCGTCTCGAGCTCGGGTGGCCCCTCATCGGAGGATTCGCGGCAGAGCACGTCATCGGGCCGCAGTTCATCGAGGCGATCGCCGGCCGAACGTTACGCCGTATCCGAGAGATCGCCGAGGGCAAGCCAGCATGAGACGGCGCGTGGTCATCACCGGCATCGGCGCGGTGACGCCGATCGGGACCGGGGCGAGCGGGCTGTGGGACGGGGTGATGGCGAATGCGTCGGCGGTGCGCCGCATCGACCGGTTCGACGCCAGCCCGTTCCCGTCGCAGATCGCGGCCCAGATCAACGACTTCGATCCGGCCGATCACCTCGAGGCCCGGCGTGCGCGGCGCCTGGATCGGTTCAGCGCCCTGGCCGTCGTGGCCGCGCGCCAGGCGTTCGAGAGTGCGCAGCTCGGCGCGCACGACGGTGATCGAACGGGAGTCTTCATCGGCTCGGCGCTGGGCGGCACGGCCTTCGGCGAGGAGCAGCATGCTGCCTACGTCGCTCGCGGCGTGCGTGGCGTGGCGCCGACCCTGGCCCTCGCCGTGTTCGGGGGCGCGGGAGCCAGCAACATCGCCATCGACCTCGGCCTCACCGGGCCGGCCGTGGGCAACGCCAATTCCTGCGCGTCCGGGGCAGTGGCCATCGGGCAGGCGCTGGAGGCGATCCGCAGCGGCACGGTTGATGCGGCCCTGGCCGGCGGATCGGAAGCGCCCCTGGCGCCTCTCACCTTCGGCGCCTTCGCCATGATCCGCGTGCTGTCGCAGCGCAACGACGACCCGGAGCACGCGTCCCGCCCGTTCGATGCCGAGCGCGACGGGTTCGTGATGGGCGAGGGCGCCGCAGTGTTGGCGCTCGAGGAGCGGGAGGCCGCGCTGGCGCGAGGCGCTCGGGTGATCGCCGAGGTCGTCGGCTACGGCGCCAGCAACGACGCATACCACATGACCGCTCCACGCCCCGACGGACGTGATGCGGCACGCGCCGCGAGGACGGCGATCGAAGACGCCGGGATCGACGCCGCGACCATCGGCTACATCAACGCCCACGCGTCGAGCACGCCGCTCAACGAGCCTGCCGAGGCTCGGGCCATCCGGACGGCACTCGGGAACGCGGGACGCGAGATCCCGGTGTCGGGCACGAAGGGGCTGTACGGGCACGCGCTGGGCGCATCAGGTGCCATCGAAGCCGCGATCACGGCGATGGCGCTCGATCACGAGATCCTGCCCGGCACGTGCAATCTCGAGACGCAGGATCCCGAGGTCGACCTCTTCGTGCTGCTCGAGGCCATGCCGAAGCGCGTGGACGCCGCCCTGTCAACCTCGTTCGGCTTTGGCGGCATGAACGCGGCCCTCGTCCTGGCACGACACGATTAGCCGGCGCGTGCGTCCCCAGCGGGGCGGGCAACGGCCCATCCAAGCGCCTCCTCGAACGCGAGCGCGCCCGCGGCCTTGTCGACGATCACGGTCGATCGGTCCTCGCAGATCATCGCCGGCAGCTCGTCGGCCGAGCTCCCGGTCCAATAGATGACGGGCAAACTGGGATACCGATGGCGTGTCGCGAGGAAGAGCGCCGCGCTCAGCTCATGCTCGAGCCGCCAATCGAGGATCACCACGTCCGGGGCGGGAGCGGTCCGCAGCGCCGCGAGGAACGCCATCGGCATGCGAAAGACCGACGGTGCTGCGCCATTCGCCTGGCACACGTCGGCTGCGAGCGTGGCAGCGGCCATCTCGTCCTCCACGATCCATACCTGGCGCAATGCTGTCATCGGTTCGGGCCCCCACTCGTCGTGCACGGCGATGCGGAGGTGCACGCCGCGTGCCGGCCCGCTGGTCCCGCTCTACCATGGGCGCACATGACATCCATCACGCGCCGCCCAACGACGACGGTGCTCGTCGGCAACATCCCGGTCGGGTCAACACACCCGGTCGTGGTGCAGTCGATGACGAACACCGACACCGCGGACCCGGACGCCACGGCCATCCAGGTCGCGCAGCTGGCCCATGCCGGCTCCGAGCTCGTGCGCATCACCGTCAACAACGACGCCGCGGCCGAGGCCGTTCCCGTCATCCGCGAGAAGCTCGACCGTCTCGGCGTGGACGTCCCGCTGATCGGTGATTTCCACTACAACGGCCACCTGCTGCTCACGAAGTACCCTGCCGCGGCCGCGGCTCTCGCGAAGTACCGCATCAACCCGGGAAACGTAGGTACGAAGCGACGGGACGAACAGTTCGTCCAGATCATCGAAGTGGCGATCGCCAACGAGAAGCCGGTGCGCATCGGCGTGAACTGGGGCTCGCTGGATCAGCAGCTGCTGACCGAGATGATGGACGCCAATGCCGCGCTGGCCGAACCTGCCGACAGCCGCGAGGTGATGATCGAGGCCATGATCGAGTCCGCGTTGCGCTCGGCTCGACTGGCCGAGGAGACGGGTCTCGCCCACGACCGCATCATCGTCAGCGCCAAGGTGTCCGGGGTGCAGGACCTCGTCGAGGTCTACGCACGACTCGCCGAGCGCTGTGACTACCCGCTGCACCTGGGTCTGACCGAGGCGGGGATGGGCGCAAAGGGCATCATCACGTCGACCGCCGGACTCGCCATCCTCCTGCAGCGCGGCATCGGCGACACCATCCGGGTCTCCCTCACGCCCGACCCCGGCGGTGATCGGACCCAGGAGGTGCAGGTCGCCCAGCAGGTCCTGCAGTCGATGGGCATGCGGTCGTTTCTTCCCCAGGTCTCCGCGTGTCCGGGCTGCGGCCGCACGACTTCGACCTTCTTCCAGGAGATGGCGCGCGACATCCAGGCCTATCTCGTCGACCAGATGCCGAAGTGGCGGGAGGCACATCCGGGCGTCGAGGAGCTCCGCGTCGCGGTCATGGGATGTGTCGTGAACGGTCCCGGCGAGTCGAAGCACGCCGATATCGGGATCTCCCTGCCCGGAACCTTCGAGGAGCCGGTGGCGCCGGTCTTCGTGGACGGCGAGAAGACCGAAACCCTGCGCGGCGATGACATCGTGCCCCGATTCCTTGCCATCCTCGATGGCTATGTCGAGCGCCGATACCCCGCTGCGGGAAGGGTCAGCGGCACCCCGGAATGACCTGGTTCGCGGGAGCGGCGAAGGCCTCCACACCACGCATGGCGCCGATGGAAACGGTGCCGTCGTCGGCGATCTCGAGAGGGACGACGAGGAACCCCTCGCGCACCACGAATTCGGGCACGTCGGCCTGTCCAACCTGATCCCCGTCAACGAGGATCTGAAACGTCCCCGCGACCGGTCCGAACTCCATGACCGTGCGTTCGCATCCGGCGACTGACCCATTGCCGCCGCCCGACGACATCGCCGAGATGTAGTCGTACCCGATCTGTACTTCACCGATTGAGCGATTCGTGACTTCGAATGCGACCTTGACGCCTTCGGATTGCGAGGGCTCGGAGACCTGGCGCACGATCGGGAAGCAGGCAGTGACGAGGACGGCCAGCATCGCCGATCCGATGAGTCGGATCACCCTACCTCCGCGGCTCCCAGCTGAAGAATCGAAGCGCCCCGATGACCCCCAGCAGGCCCCACGCGGCGATAACGCCGAGCTCCTGCCAGGGGAAGTCCGCGGCGCCACCCGAGGCGTAGAGGCCGAGCATCGCATCGGCGAAGTGGCGCACCGGGAGGATGTGGCTCACCGCGTCGACCCAGGCCGGCGCGTTCTCGATCGGGATGAACACGTTGCTGATGAACAGGACGGGCAGGATCGTGGCGTTCACGACCGCCGGCGCGGCGTCCGAGTTGGGGATGAGGCCGGTCACCGCCAGTCCGATCGCCGAGAAGGAGGCGGATCCCACCACGAGCACGAGCAGCACCGTCGGCATCGCGTCCCACGGGATCTCGACGCCGTAGGCAAGCGCACCGAAGCCGGCCACGATGACAACGAGCAGGAAGCCGATGACGATGGCGTGCCCGATCCGCCCGGCGAGGTACGCCCACGGCGGAAGCGGCGTGCCGCGGATGCGCTTGAGGATTCCCTCGTCCCGGGCGATCGTCACCGTCATCGCGAGGTTCGTATAGGTCGCGGTGATGACGCTGAAGACGATGATCGCCGGCGTGAAGAAGGCCGAGGCGCCCTCGCCGAACAGCACGTTGAAGATCACCATGAAGATCAGCGGGAAGGCGAACGTGAAGAACGCGGCGGGTGGGTTGCGCCAGAACGCGCGGTTCTCGTAGCGGATCTGGCGCAGGGCCAGCGCGAATCCATTCATTCCACGACCTCGGCATCGGCCGTGAGCTGGAGGTAGACGTCCTCGAGGGAGCGGCGGCTGACTTCCAGGTCGCCGATCGGCGTATCGGTCTTGAGCGCCCAGCCGGTCAGGAGGTTCAGCGCGCGCGTCGGTGCATCCGTCTCGATCTCCCAGGCCGGCCCCGCCACCCGCGCGCCCGCGGCATCGGGCGGGACCGCTCCGTCCGGAAGCCGGAAGCGAATCCTGCTGGCCGCCGACGTTGCACCGATGAGCTCGTCGGCTGTCCCGGAAGCGACGATCTGCCCGTCAGCGATGATCGCCAGCCGATCGGCCAGGGCCTGCGCCTCGTCCATGAAGTGGGTGGTGAGGAAGATCGTCTTGCCCAGCGCGCTCAGGCCGCGGACGGTCTCCCAGGCCTGGCGCCGAGCCGACGGGTCGAAGCCGGTCGTCGGCTCGTCGAGGAACAGCAGCTCGGGGTCGCCGGCGAGCGCCACGGCCAGATCCACGCGGCGACGCTGCCCGCCGGAGAGCTTCTTCACCCGCTGGTCGCGCTGCTCGGTGAGGCCGGCCAGGCTGATGACCTCGTCCACATCACGTGGCGCCGGGTAGTAGCCGGCGATCATCTCGACCACCTCATGCACGGTGAGGTAGAGGTCAACGCCCGTCTGCTGGAGGACGATCCCGACGCGCTGCTTCAGCGCCCGTTCGTTCCGCCCCGGATCATGGCCCAGCACGCTGACCTCGCCGGCGCTGCGGGTCCGGTGCCCCTCGAGGATCTCGACGGTCGTCGTCTTGCCCGCGCCGTTCGGGCCGAGCAGGGCGAAGACCTCGCCCCGCTCGACGCGCAAGTCGATCCCGCGGACCGCCTCGAGCGAACCGTACGACTTGCGAAGGCCGCGCAGGTCGATCGCTGCGTCGGCCGGGATCACGTCGCGGCGGCTAGGAAGGTCCAGGCGGCGATGGTGATGGCGAGCAGGATGAACGTCACGAGCGCCAGTGGCATGAGGGCCACGCTCAGCGGCCGCGATGGCGCAAGCGCCGGCCGCTCCGTGCCGTGCTGGTCCGTCTGGTCGCGCGTCGCCGGAACGTTGCTGTCCATGATCACTCCTCGATGATGGCGGCCAGCTTCTCGTTCAGCGAGTTCGCCGAGATCTGCCCGATCTGCCGTGCCACGATAGTCCCATCGCGGCCGATGAAGTAGGTCTCCGGTGCCCCGAGAATGCCATAGTCAGTCGCCACGCGTTCGCTCGGATCCATGGCGGCCGGCCACGTGGCGCCATTGCGGGCCATGAAGTCCCGAGCGGCCTCGGATCGGTCGCGAAACACGATCCCGACGACCGCAAGGCCGTCATCGGCGTGCGTCAGGGCGGCTTCCCGGAGAAGCGGGAACTCCTCGACGCACGGCCCGCACCAGCTGGCCCAGAAGTTGACGATCACCGGACGACCCTGAAGATCGGCCAGCCGCAGCGGGTTGCCTTCGAGATCGGCCACGGTGAAGTCCGGAGCCATGCGGCCGATGGCGGTCGGCGTACCGGCCGCTCCACGGCTGACCAGGAGCGCGCCGAGGAGCACGAGCAGCACCAGGGGCAGAGTGGCCGCGGCAACCAGGTAGGGCAGACGAAATCGACCGAGCGTGGCGCGCCGGGACTCGGCGCCGGTCGCGGCGCTCACCCGGCCCTCAGTGCGCGGCGGCGTCGTCGTGCGAGCCACGCTCGGTATCGTGCCACTCGTGGTTCGCCGCGCGAATCCAGGCAACGATGCCGATCACCAGCACGAGCAGCCCCGGAATCGCCAGAAACGGATTCGCAAGCTGCTCCTCCGCGCGGAAGGCGAGGCCCGAACCGAGCAGCGCCATCCCGACCGACATGACAACCGGCAGGTAGCTGGGCGGTGGAAGGTGGACGCCACGCGGCGGCGCGGGACGACCTGCTGACGTCCCGACGCGAGACGAGATCGCGAAGACCACGCCCAGCACCACGAGGATGCCGATGCCGAGAATGAGGTAGCCGATGGCGGTATCGGGCATTGGTTTCGATCCCTAGCGCAGCAGATAGATGGTCGAGAACACGCCGATCCACACGACGTCGACGAAGTGCCAGTACATGCTGACCGCTTCGACCGCCACGTGGTTCTTCGCGCTGAACTGGCCGCGCAGGGCACGCGCGAGGATGATCGTCAGCCCCACCGCGCCGCCGAAGACGTGGGCGCCGTGGAAGCCGGTCAGCGTGTAGAAGGTCGTTCCGAACACGCCATCGGCGATGCCGAAACCGAGCTCGCTGTAGTCGTACAGCTGGCCCATGAGGAACAGGGTGCCCAGCACGAGCGTGATCCCGGTCCACAGCTTCAGCTTGCCCGTGTCGCCGCGCCGGATGGCCCACACGCCGAACTGCATCGTGAAGCTCGAGGCGACGAGGATGACGGTCAGCGCGCCGGCCAGCGCGATGTCCAGCTCATGCGCGCCCTCCGGCGGGCCCCACGGTCCCGGTGTGGTGGCTCGCGCGTTGAAGTAGGTGGCGAACAGGCCACCGAAGAACATCACCTCGCTGGCGATGAAGAGCAGCATGCCGAGAAGCGCCGTCGGCATGCCCGATCCCCCGTGCTGGATGGCGGCCGCCGCCTCGTGCTCGCCGGCGGGATGCGCCTGCATGGTTCGCGAGCTCATACCAGGGGATCCTCTCGTCGCTCGACGTCGCCGGCCTGGGTCTCGTGGGCCGGCTCCTCCTCGAGATCCTCCGCGCGAGTGACCGCATGGCCGTGCCCGTGGGTCAGGAAGAAGAGCGGCCGCTCCGAGTGGATCGGCGGCAGTCGGTCGAAGTTGTACGGCGGGGGAGGCGACGTGGTCGCCCACTCCAGCGTGTTGCCCTCCCACGGATCATCACCGGCGGGCTCCCCGTTGATGAAGGTCGCGATCACGTTGATCAGGAACGGGATGATGCTGAGGGCGATCATGAAGGCGCCGACCGTGGAGACGAGGTTGAGGATCGTCCAGCCGGCGTTCGGGTCGTAGTCGCTGATGCGACGCGGCATGCCGTCCAGGCCCAACTGGTGCATCGGGAAGAAGGCGAGGTTGAAGCCGATGAAGTGGATCCAGAAGTGGATCTTGCCGAGCGGCTCGTTCAGCTTGCGACCGGACATCTTCGGGAACCAGTAGTAGGTCGCCGCGAAGACGCCGAACACCGAACCACCGAAGAACACGTAGTGCAGGTGCGCCACCACGAAGTACGTGTCCTGGACGTGGAAGTCGATGGGCGGCGAGGCCAGCATCACCCCGCTGATGCCTCCGATGAGGAACATCGACAGGAATCCGAGGGCGAACAGCATCGGCGTCGC
>JBDSJJ010000042.1:0-12588 GCA_039917415.1 Candidatus Limnocylindria bacterium
GTTGGCGTGGTGATGGCCGGCATCGCGATGTTCGACTTCTTCGCCGCGTTCGGCGGCTTCGAGATGCCGCGCAACTTCTGGATGGCGTTCATCGGGCTCCCGCTCATCGCCATCGGCAGTGCCATCACGAAGTTCGCGTACCTCGGCCCAGCATCGCGGTTCGTCGCCGGCGAGGTGGCGCCCGCCATCCGCGACACGCTGGGGTCTCTCGGCATCGGCGGGCCGGCGACGTGCGCCGCGTGCGGCGGGGAGAACGCCCACGACGCCACGTTCTGCGACGACTGCGGTGCGCCGATGAAGCGCGTGTGCTCCGCGTGCGGGATGACGAATGCCGGTGACGCCAGGTTCTGCAAGGGCTGTGGCGCGGAGCTGCCAGCTCCCTAGGCAGCGACCTCTGGCGCGCCGAGGACGAGCGGCAGGATGTTGCCGAAGAAGAACCCGGCGATGCCGGCGACGGCCCCGAGCAGGAGGATCTCGAAGCCCGACGCCCACCAGGTTCGGTGGGTCCATCGGCTCTTCACCGCGCCGATCGTGAACAGCACGGTCAACGTCGCCAGCACCGAGACGATGACGGCGGGGCCGTCGGTCAGGAACAGGTGCGGCAGGATCGGCGGGACGGTGCCGAGCGCAAAGGCGCCGCCCATCACCAGGGCACCCTGCAGCGGCGATCCGGCGCCCTCCTCGACCGCAAGCCCCAGCTCCTTCTCGACCATCGTCTTGAGCAGCACGTCCGGGTGCTCGGACATCAAGCGCGCGACGGCCAGTGCCTGGTCGTGCGGCAGGCCGTCCTCCTCGAACATGTAGGCCACCTCCGCCTCGGCCTCGCCGGGGCGCTCATGGACCTCCTCGCGCTCGTCGGCGATCT
Source organism: Candidatus Limnocylindria bacterium (assembly GCA_039917415.1). GTDB lineage: Bacteria > Chloroflexota > Limnocylindria > QHBO01 > QHBO01 > JACDBZ01. Next base: position 866 of record JBDSJJ010000042.1, read on the forward strand.
GGGCGTCGAAGATCTCGCGCTGGCTCTTGCTGCCGATGTACTCGCCGGCGGCCATGCTGAAAATGCCGGCCAGTCCCGAGGCGATGCCCGCGACGAGGACGGCATATCGATTGCCTGTCGCGCCGGCGACCGTGCTCACGACCGCCAGCGTGCTGACCAGACCGTCCTGCGCACCAAAGATCGCCTCCCGGATCTCGCCGAGCAGGCTGGCCCGTCGCCGCTCCTCGCCGAGATGGGTCGCGAGGAAGTCGTGGTCGAACTCGACCGCCGCCATCGCGGCACGTGAGTCTTCATCCGCCATGAGGTCGGCGGTCCGCTGCTCCATGCCCCGATGCTAGCGGAGCGCGGGATCCCCGGTCGGATCGCGATGCCCGAGCAGCTCGACCAACACGGCCTCCTGCACGTATCGGCGGTTCTCCGCCTGCTCCAGGGCCAGCGAGCGCGGGCCGTCCAGGACGGACGCGGTGATCTCCTCGCCGCGGTGCGCGGGCATGCAGTGCAGCGCCACGGCGTGGTCCGCCGCCCCGGCCATGAGCTCGTCGTTGACCTGGTAGTCGGCGAACCGATTACGCCGTTCATCGGCCTCCGCCTCGCGGCCCATGCTGGCCCAGACGTCGGTGTACACGGCATCCGCGCCGTCGACGGCGGTACGCGGGTCGATCGCTACCGTGATCCGTCCACCGTGCCCGGCGGCGATGTCGTGGGCGCGCTCGACGATCCGAGGGTCGGGGCCGTAGCCGACAGGGGTGGCCACGCGCACATCGAGCCCGGCGTGTGCGCCCGCCAGGAGCAGCGAATGCGCGACGTTGTTCCCGTCGCCGACGTAGGCGAGCCGCAGTCCGTCGAGGTGGCCGAAGTGTCGCCGCAGGGTGAGGAGGTCCGCGAGGGCCTGGCACGGGTGCTCGTCATCGGTCAGTGCGTTGACGATCGGGACGGTCGATGCCTTCGCCATCTCGGTCAGCGTGGCATGGGCGAACGTGCGCAGCACGATGGCGTCGACGAGGCGCGACAGGTTGCGGGCAACGTCGGCCGCAGTCTCGCGCCGTCCGAGGCCGACCTCGTCCGGCCCCAACGCGATCGCATGGCCCCCGAGGCCGGTGACCGCGACCTCGAAGCTGACGCGCGTGCGGAGGCTCGGCTTCTCGAACAGGAGCGCCACCTGTCGGCCGAGCAGCGGCTGCGGGCGGTCGGCGTGGCGCTGCGCCTCCCGCTGGGCGTCCGCGCGATCGAGGAGCGCCGGGAGGCCCATCGGCCCGAGGTCGGCGGCGCTGAGCAGGTGCCGTGCGGGTCCGCCGCTGGATGCCCGCGCTGGGGCGGACAACGCCGGGGATCTGGTCATGCCGTCACGCCAGCATCGGCGAGTGCCCCGCCCAGGCGCCCGATCGCGAGCTCGACCTCACGCTCGGCGATGTTGAGCGGCGGAACGAGTCGCAACGTGCTGTCGCCGGTGGCATTCACCAGGAGCCCGTGGTTGTCGCGTGCGAGAGCGACGACGGCCCTGGCAATCGGGGCCGCGGTCTCGAGACCGATCATCAGGCCGCGGCCGCGAATCTCGCTCAGGATGCCGCGCTCCACGAACGGCGCGAAGCCCTCGGCAAGCTGCGCGCCACGCCGGGTGGCATTCCCCATGAGATCTTCGGCATCGACGACGCGCAGCGTGGCCAGCGCCGCAGCGCACGACAGCGGGTTGCCGCCGAGGGTGGTGCCATGATCGCCGACCTGGAATGCGGCGGCGCTCTCGCGGACCAGGAGGGCGCCGATCGGGATGCCGCCGGCGAGGCCCTTTGCCAGCGTCACCGCATCGGGCTCGATCGGCCCGGACTCGAACGCGAAGAAGGTGCCCGTCCGGCCGATGCCGGTCTGAACCTCATCGAGGATGAGGAGCGCGCCGACGCGATCGCACGCGTCGCGTGCCGCGGCCAGGAAAGCGTCGGTCAGTGGGCGGACGCCGCCCTCGCCCAGAATCGGCTCGAGCAGGACGGCGCAGGTCGTGGCGGTGACCGCAGTGGACAGTGCTTCGATGTCGTTGGCGGGAATGTGGGTGAAGCCTGGCGGAAGCGGTGCGAACGGCTCCTGGTATTTCGGCTGGCCGGTTGCAGCCAGCGAGCCGAAGGTGCGGCCATGGAACGACCCAATGAGGGACACGACCTCGTGCGCGCCGCGCGCTCGGCCGTGGCGACGCGCCAGCTTCAGCGCCGCCTCGTTTGCCTCGGTGCCGGAGTTCGTGAAGAAAGCGCGGTCGAACGGCGAACGAGCCATGAGCGCCTCGGCGAGCTCCAGCTGCGGCACCGTGTAGTACAGGTTCGAGACCTGGACCAGGGTCGCCGCCTGGCGGGCCACGGCATCGGCGATGGCGGGATGCGCATGGCCCAGGACGTCCACGGCGATACCGGCCACGAGGTCGAGATACTCGTGCCCGGCGTCGTCGGTCACCCAACAGCCTCGTCCGCTGACGAGGGTGAGTGGCTGGCGCGCATAGGTCTGGAGGTGGACCTGCGCCTCACGCGCCGCCGCGTTTGCGGACGTCATCACGTCGGTCACAGGGCCAGCTCCATGGCGTGGCCTGCACCGCTGCGACGCGGCCAGGGAACGCGGTCGACGTGGAGCACCTCCGGCACTCCGGCCATGTCCGTCTCGGCGAACCCGTGGCGCGCGAAGTAGCCGGGGTTGGCGGTGATCGCGAACAGCCGGGCCATGCCCTGCTTGCGCGCCTCGCGCACGATGGTATGCACCAGCGACTCGCCCAGTCCTCGTCCGTGCGCCTCCGCGATCACGCTGAGCGAGCGCAGCTCGCCGAGCCCCTCGCCGAAATCGCGCAACGCGGCGCAGCCCACGACGTCGCCGTTGAGGTCGGCCACCCACCAGGTGCCGATGTGGCCGAGGATTTCCTCCCGCGTTCGCGGAAGCAGCACGTGCTGCTCGACGTAGGTGCCGATGACGTCGAGGATGGCGTCGACGTCCCGCGTCCGCGCGCGGCGGACATACGAGGAGTCGGAGGTCACGGCGGCGATCGTGCCGGCCAGGCGCAGTCCGCCCGGATCCTGCTTCTCGTTCATCGGGCCGCTCCCGTTAACGCCCCGGCGTCGAGCCGGTCCGCGCCGAGCTCGTCGAGGAGCGTCGTCGTCCCATCCACCCCGCTGCCGCGCGCTGCGGCCTGGGTCCGCACGGGCAGCCCCCACAGCGCGATGAAGCCGACCGCCGACCCATGGTCGAACCGATCGCCGGTGTCGTACGTCGCCAGCCCGATGTCGTACAGCGAGTGCGGCGAGCGACGGCCCGTGACCGACGCGGTCCCCGGCACGAAGCGCATGCGGACTTCTCCGCTTACGTAGCGCTGGGTGTGCGTCACGAACGCGCGCAGCGCAACACCGAGCTCGCTGAACCACAGCCCGTCGTAAGCGAGGGTGGCCAGCCGATCGCCCACGGACCGCTTGTAGGCCAGGAGTTCGCGGGAGAGGGTCAGGCCCTCGAGCGCGGCGTGCGCCGCGTGCAGGACGACGGCGGCCGGCGCCTCGTAGATCTCGCGACTCTTGATGCCGATGAGCCGATCCTCCACGTGGTCGATGCGGCCGATGCCGTAGGCTCCCGCCTCCGCGTTGAGGCGCTCCACCAGAGTGACGCCATCGAGCGGTTCGCCATCGATCGACACCGGGATTCCTTCCTCGAAGCCGATGACGACCTCGCGAGCCGCGCGCGGTGCGTCCGCCGGATCGACGGTCCAGTCATAGGCCGCGGCCGGCGGCACCGTCCACGGGTCCTCGAGCACCCCGGCCTCGATCGATCGGCCCCACAGGTTGACGTCGATGCTGAACGGCGAGCTCGGTCCCGACGGCACGTCGATCCCGCGCTCGCGGGCGTAGGCCAGCTCTTCGTCGCGAGTCATGCCCATGCCGACCCGCATCGGTGCGATGACCCGCAGGCCCGGGTCGAGCTCTTCCACGGCCACGTCGAAGCGCACCTGATCGTTACCCTTGCCGGTGCACCCGTGGGCGACCAGCGTCGCATCGGCTTCGTGGGCGGCCTCGACCAGGAGGCGGGCGATCAGGGGTCGCGCCAGCGCCGTCGCCAGCGGATACTGGCCCTGGTACAGCGATCCGGCCTGGAGCGCCGGCCAGATGTAATCGGTCACGAATGCGGCACGCGCGTCGACGACGATCGCGCGCTGCGCCCCGCCGGCCAGTGCCCGAGCCTGCACGGCGGCTGCATCGACGCCGCCGCCGACGTCGACCGTGAGGGTCACGACCTCGTGACCCTGGGTCTCCCGAAGCCACGGAACCGCGACGGAGGTGTCGAGCCCGCCCGAGTAGGCGAGGACCACGGTCTCGCTCATGCCTGGCCGCCGGCGCGAGCCGAGACGGTGACGCCGCCCTGCTGGAGGAAGGTCTCGAGGCGGCCGCGGAACCGGCGCATGGCGGCGGCGTCCCCGCAGGCCACGAAGATCGTGTCGTCCCCGGCGATCGTGCCGACCACGTCGTCCCACTGCGACAGGTCGATGGCCGACGCGATCGCGTTGGCTCCGCCGGGGGAGGTGCGCAGCACCACCAGCGGCGCGCTCTCGCCGATCGACAGCGGGAGATCGGCCAGCAGGCGACGCAGCCGGGCCTCGGCCGCACCGGCCGCGTCCGTCGTCATGTCGTCCGGCAGCAGGTACGTGAGGCGACCCCCGCGAAAGCCGCGCACGACCCCGAGGCTCGCCAGGTCGCGCGAGATGGTGGCCTGGGTGACCTCGACCCCGCGCGAGCGCAGGGCCGCGACCAGCTCGGCCTGGGTATGGACCCCGCCGGCGGCGATGAGCCGCCGTACCTGGTCGCGTCGGTCGATGGTTCCCATGCGTTGCTCCTTCAGCGTGTCATCCGCGTCGCGCCGCATCGGCGACAATCACGGTCGTTCCCGTCGGCTCGCCATCCAGGGCGGCCTGCACCGCACCCGGATCAGTTCCATTCACGATCTGCACGGCGCACCCGGCACGAGCGGCGACGATCGCCGCGCGTAGCTTCGGGCGCATCCCGCCCGACGCGCTGCCATCGGCCAGGAGCGCCTCGGCCTCCTCGAGGTCGAGGTACGCCAGCGGCTGTGTGCCGCGCATGACGGCCGCCACGTCGGTCAGCAGTAGCAACCGGCCGCCGCGGGCCGCGGCGATGGCGCCGGCCGCCTCGTCGGCGTTCACGTTCAACAGCTCATTGCCCGTGCCCCGGGCGATGGGTGCCACGACCGGCACGTGCCCGTCGCGAACCAGCTCGTCGAGGAGTCGGGTGTTGACGGAGCTGATCCGTCCCACCGCGCCGAGTCGTGCGTCGAATCGCGCAGCGCCCAGCAGGTCGCCGTCGACGCCGCGCAGACCGACCGCGGACACGCCGGCGGCGGCGAGCGTCGCCACGGTCCGCGCATTGACGAGCCCGCCCAGCACGGCCACGACGACCTCGAGCGTCGCCTCGTCCGTCACGCGCAGTCCGTCCTGCATGGCCGTCTCGAGGCCGAGCCGGCGCGACCAGGTCGCGACCTCGCCCCCGCCGCCGTGGACGAGAACCCAGCCCGCGGCCGCGCGATCCGCCAGCACGGCCAGCGAGGCCGCGTCGCGGCCGGCGGCGCCCCCGAGCTTGATCGTCAAGGTGTTGGTGCTCACGTCGTGTATTCGCTGTTGATGGCCACGTAGTCCGCGGACAGGTCGCAGCCCCAGGCGACTCCAGCACCGTCTCCGGCCAGCAGGTCGAGGACGATCGAGACCCGCGGAGACGCGAGGAGGCGCCGCGCTCGCTCCTCGTCGAACGCCACCGGGCTCCCGTCGTAGACCGGAATGTCTCCGATGCAGATGCGCATGCGCTCGGCATCGAGCTCGACACCGCTGCGCCCGGCCGCCGCGGCGATGCGACCCCAATTCGGATCGGCGCCGTGGACCGCGGTCTTCACCAGCGACGACGAGGCGACCGTCAGCGCGACGGCTCGCGCATCGGCGTCGGTCGCCGCCCCATGGACCACAACCTCGATGAGGTGTCTTGCTCCCTCGCCGTCCGCGGCGATGGCCATTGCCAGCTCGCGGCACAGGTCGGCCAGGGCAGCCGCGAAGGCGTCGAGATCGTCATCCGTCAATGCCGGCCCGCCGGCCGCGCCGTTGGCGAGCACCATGACCGCGTCGTTGGTGGAGGTGTCGCCGTCCACGGTGACCTGGTTGAACGTGACCTCCACGGCGGACCGCAGGGCCGAGCCCAACGCGGCGGCCTGGACCGGGGCGTCGGTGGCGATGAAGGCCAGCATCGTCGCCATGCGGGGATGGATCATGCCGGACCCCTTCGCCATGCCGCCGATGCGGATCACCCGGCCGTCCGACAGGCGGAGCGACATGGCGCGCTCCTTGGGTCGCGTGTCGGTGGTCATGATGGCCCGTGCGGCGCGGGTGCCGGCCGCCCGGGACGCGTGGAGTCGCAGGGCCCGCAGGGCATCGCGCATGGCGTCCACCGGCAGGCGGGAACCGATCAGTCCGGTCGAGGCAGGCAGGACCTCGTGCACAAGGCAGCCGAGCTTCGTGGCAGCGGCCTCCACCACAGCCCGCGCGTCATGCAGGCCGCCCGACCCGGTGCCGGCGTTCGCGCAGCCGGCGTTAACGAGGATGCCGCGGGCCGACGTGCTGCTCACCCGGAGCGCCTCCTCGGCAAGAAGGACGGGCGCCGCTCGCATGCGGTTCGTCGTGAAGGTGGCGGCGGCGGTCGCGGGCCGGTCCGACTCAATGAGCACGAGATCGGGGCCGCCGGACTCGCGGATGCCGGCCTCCCCGATCCCGACACGGAACCCGGCGGGAGCGGTGATTCCGCCGGGGATGGCGGACGTGGTCATGGATGCACCCCCAGCGCGCCGATCCCGGCCCGCTCCTCGAGGCCGAGGGCAACGTTCATGTTCTGGATCGCCTGGCCCGCGGCACCCTTTCCCAGGTTGTCGATGGCGCACAGCACCACGGCGCGATTTGCGGACACGCGGCGCGCGTGGACGAACGCGTGGTTCGAGCCGGTCGCGAGCTTCGTGGCCGGTGGCGCGTCGGTGACATGCACGAACGGCTCGTCCTCGTAGGCGTCCGCCAGCACCGCCTTGAGCGCCTCGTCATCCAGGTCGCTCGCGAGCTCGAGGTAGCAGGTCGCCAAGAGGCCGCGCGACTGCGGGACGAGGTGCGGCACGAAGGTCACCCCGACCGGCGCTCCCGCCAGCGCGAGACCCTGTGCGATCTCCGGCTGGTGCCGGTGCCCGCTCAATCCGTAGGCGCGCGTCGACTCGGTCAGCTCGGTGAACAGGTAGTCCGAGCCGGCGCTGCGTCCCGCGCCGCTGATGCCCGACTTCGCGTCGACGATCACGTCTCCGGCCAGGAGGCCGTCGCGCGCGAAGGGTGTCAGGGCCAGGAGTGATGCCGTCGGATAGCAGCCAGGGTTGGCGATCAGTCGCGCCCCCCGCAGGGCATCTCGTGACCACTCGGTGAGTCCGTACACGGCCGTGGTCAGCAGCTCCGGGGCGGGGTGCGGGCCGCCGTACCAGGTCGCGTACGCCTCCGGGTCGCGCAGGCGGAAGTCAGCCCCGATGTCGATGACCGTGGCGCCCGATCCGACGAGACGTCCGGCCATCGCGGCCGACGCCCCATGCGGAAGCGCCAGGAACGCGACGTCCACGTTGTCCGGCTCGCCATCGCTGAGCTCGAGGCCGAGAGGAGCAAGGTGCGGCTGCGCACTCCCCAGCGGCGCGCCGCCGCGGTCCCGGGCATGGATCGACGCGATCGTCACGTCGGGGTGTGCCGCGAGCAGGCGCACCAACTCGCCGCCGGCATATCCGGCGCCGCCGACGACCGCGACGCGCAGCAAGCCGTTCATGCCGGCGACCTGTCGGCGAGGCGTTGTCGGAATGCGGCAACCGCGGCTCGCACGCGTCCCGGAGCGGTTCCGCCGTGCACGTCGGCCGCCTCCAGCGCGTCCACGACCGAGGGCATCGGCTCACCCGCGAGCTCGGGCAGTGCTTCGGCGAGCTCGTCCGCGGGGATCTCGGCGAGATCCAGCCCGGCGGCATCCGCCGTCGCAACCAGCGCGCCGATGCGCCGATGCGCATCGCGGAACGGGACGCCCCGCGCGACGAGCCGATCGGCAAGGGTGACGGCGCGACCGTGTCCGCCCTCGGCCGCGGTGCGCATGCGGTCGCGGTCGAACGAGACGCTCGCCATGACGCCGCGCATCACCTGGACGCACAGCATCGCCGACTCCATGGCTGCGAACATCGGCCGGCGCGTCTCCTGCAGGTCGCGGTGGTAGGCCAGTGGCAGGCCGCGCACCACCGACATCAGGACCACGAGATCTCCCTCGATCCGCGCGGCTCGCGCCCTGACGAGCTCGGCGCTGTCAGGGTTGCGCTTGTTCGGAAGCATCGAGCTGCCACTGGCGTAGCCATCGTCAAGCCGGGCGAACCCGACGTACGGCGTCGACCACAGGACGAGCTCCCCGGCCATGCGCGACAGGTGGCCGAGAAGGATCGCGGCGGCCGAGACGCTCTCGACGGCGTAGTCGCGATCGGCGACCGCATCCATCGAGTTGTCGGTCACGCCACCGAACCCGAGCGCCGTGGCCACGCGCTGGCGATCCAGCCGCAGGCCGGATCCGGCGACCGCCCCGGAGCCTGCGGCCGAGCGGTCGGCGCGGCGAGCAGCGTCGGCGAGTCGTTCGGCGTCCCGGTCGAGCATCTCGGCGTAGGCGAGCAGGTGATGGGCGAGCAGCACCGGCTGGGCGGGCTGGGTATGCGTGTGCGCCGGGAGGATTGCGTCACCGTCCGCATCGGCCCGGTCGACGAGCACCGCCTGGAGCTCGCGGACGGCAGCGCCCAGGGCGGAAATGGACCCGGCCAGCCAGCGCCGCTCGTCGGTCACGATCTCCTCGTTCCGGCTGCGGCCGGCCTGGAGCATCCCCCCCAGCTCGGGGCCGACCTCGTCGATCACCGCCGCTTCGACATTCATGTGGATGTCCTCGTGCTCCGCCCTCCACGCGAAGGTCCCGTCCGCCAGCCGGGCGGCGACGGCGGCCAGCGCCGCATCCAGCCGCGCAGCCCCCTCTGCATCGAGCAGGCCGAGGCGCTCGAGCTCGGTCACGTGGACCCGGCTGGTCGCCACGTCATGCTCGGCAAGCGGCAGGTCGATCTCCAGGGATCCGGACAGCGCGAGGGCGGCGTCGGCGGCGGGGGACTGGAAGCGACCGCCCCACAGGGCGGCCTGGCGAGATGGGTTCACTTGAGCATTCATACACTCTGGTGCATGATTATGCAACTCGGCTCGTCACGGAAGCGTCGCGCCGTGGAGGCCCGACGCGCGTCGCGATCGGCTAGACTGCGGGCGGTCCTTTAAGAGCGGCACCGTGAGGCCGGGAAGGAGCGAACAGGTGCAGACCATTTCGGATCTCGAGCAGCATTCCGAGGCGCCAGCCGCATCCGAGCGGTGGGTGCCTCGTTCGGTGCCCGGCCTGGTCGCGCTCGAGGGAGGCAGGGTCCAGCGCGGCGTGCTGCGCGGCCATCTCGGCCCGGCGCAGGGCGACCTCATCTTCACGACCGCCGCCACGGGGTGGGGAGAGATCCTCACCGATCCTTCCTACGCCGGGCAGATCGTGGTCCTGACCCATCCGATGGCCGGAAACTACCGGATCGCCCGCTCCGAGCTCGAATCCTCCCGGGTGCAGGCCCGCGGACTGATCTGCTCGCGACTCGTGACCGCCCCGAACGGCCCGGGCCTATCGCTCGAGGAGCTGACGCGCGACGCGGGGATTCCGATCCTGACCGGCATCGACACCCGGGCACTCACGCTCGAGCTGCGGCGGGGAATCGGACGTCGGGCCGTCGTGCGCGACGCCGAGACTACCGACGAGGCGGCGGTGGCGGAGGCCGCGGCCACCCGTCCGTGGGCGACGATTGACCACGTCAGCTCGGTGGCCACCCGTGAGCGGTACAGCGTGCCCCCCGCCGGGACCAGGGTCGCGCGCGCCACGCTGGTCGACTATGGGGTCAAGCGGTCGCTGCTGGCGGCGCTGGCGGACCGCGGCCTCGAGATCACCGTCCTGCCGCCGCACGCCGATGCGGGTGACATCGCGGGGACCCAGCCCGACCTCGTGGTCCTGTCGCCCGGCCCCGGCGATCCGTCGCGCATGATGCGCCAGATCGCGGTCGTGGGAACCGTCGCACGCGAGGCGATCGATGGGGGTCCGCCGGTGCTCGGGATCTGCCTCGGCCATCAGTTGCTGGCGCTCGCCGCGGGGGCGCAGACGACCAGGCTCGCCGTCGGCCACCACGGTGGCAACCATGCCGTGCTCGAGGCGTCGACCCAGCGCGTGGATATCGGCGCCCACAACCACGAGGTGGCGGTGGTCGATGGGCCGGCCCTCGGCGCGGCCGGCTATGGGGTCAGCCACCGGGATCTCAACGACGGCACGGTCGAGGGACTGGTGCACACGAGCGGACGCATCGCGAGCGTGCAGTTTCATCCCGAGGGCGCGCCGGGGCCGATCGACGCGGCGCGCGTCTTCGACTCCGCCGTGGCTGAAGCGCAACGGTGACGCCCCCGCGCAAGGTCCTCGTCATCGGGTCAGGGCCGATCCTCATCGGCCAGGCGGCCGAGTTCGACTATGCCGGCGTGCAGGCCTGCCTCGCCCTGCGTGGCGAGGGCGTCGAGACGATCCTCGTGAACTCCAATCCGGCGACGGTCATGACCGACCCGGACGTGGGCGGCACCGTGATCATCGGCCCGCTCACCCTGTCCTACCTCACCGCGGTCATCCGCGAGCACAGGCCCGATGCGCTGCTGCCCACCCTCGGCGGCCAGACCGGCCTCAACCTGGCGGTCGCGCTCGATGACGCGGGCATCCTGGACGAGTACGGCGTGCGCGTCCTCGGAACCCCGCTGGCCGCGGTCCGGGCGGCCGAGGATCGCGGCGGGTTTCGCGACCTCGTGACGGGTATCGGCGAGCCGGTTCCGGAGAGCGCCGTGGTCGATACCCTGGCCGATGGCATGGCATTCGTCGAGCACCTTGCCGCTCCGATCGTCGTGCGCCCGGCCTTCACCCTCGGCGGCGGCGGCGGCGGGTTCGCCGCGACGGCCGACGAGGCGCGGGTGCGGATCGCCACCGGGCTGGCCGCCAGTCCCATCGGCCAGGTGCTCGTCGAGCGCAGCCTGCTGGGCTGGTACGAGATCGAGTTCGAGGTCCTGCGCGACGCCTCGGACACCACCATCGCCATCTGCGGGATGGAGAACATGGATCCGATGGGGGTCCATACCGGCGACAGCATCGTCGTGGCGCCGATCCAGACGCTGCCCGACCCGGTGGTCCAGCGGCTGCGGCGCTGCGCCCTGAAGATCGTCCGGGCGCTTGAGCTCGAGGGTGGCTGCAACGTGCAGCTGGCCGTGGCTCCGGACGGCTCCGACTACCGGGTCATCGAGGTCAACCCGCGCGTTTCCCGATCCTCGGCGCTGGCATCCAAGGCGACCGGCTATCCGATCGCGCGGATTGCCGCGCTCATCGCGCTCGGCCGGCGCCTGCATGAGCTTCCGAACCCGGCCACCGGGGGCAACAGCGCGGCCTTCGAGCCGGCGGTTGACTATGTGGTCGTCAAGCTGCCGCGCTGGGCGTTCGACAAGTTCCCGCTGGCCGATCGATCACTCGGCATCCAGATGAAGGCGACCGGCGAGGCCATGGCGATCGACCGCGAGTTCGGCTCGGCACTGCTCA
>JBDSJJ010000043.1:0-27488 GCA_039917415.1 Candidatus Limnocylindria bacterium
CGGGTGATCATGTATGCCGATCGCGTCACCGACTCGATGCGGGCGGCGATCGACGAGACGGATCGGCGGCGGGAGAAGCAGGTTGCCTACAACGTGGAGCACGGCATCACGCCCGAGACGATCATCAAGGAGATCCGCAGCATCCACGAGAGCCTGCGTCGGGTTGCCGAGGAGCGTGCCGAGCTCCAGGTCGCCGGCAAGGAGCCGGAGGAGCTGGCCGCCATGACCGGTCGCCTCGAGGCGCAGATGAAGGAGGCGGCGCGCAACCTCGAGTTCGAACGAGCGGCCGCCCTGCGTGACGAGATCCTCCAGCTGCGGCGCCTGCGCGAGGAGCTGGCGGCGGCTCCGGGGAGCATCCCGGCCGAGGTGTACGCCGCGGCGGCCGCCGAGGATGGGGACCGTGGCCGGCGGGGGACGGAGGCGAGCCGTGTCTTCAGCACCGCGACCACGCCGAACGTCATCGCTGCCGGGTCGCGGCGCCGCCCGCCACGACGAAGGCGTCCCTGATGGCCGGAACGATGCCGCATGCGATCTTCGTCGAAACCGGCGTCGATGAGAGCGGCCTGGTTGGCGCCTACGCCGCCGAGCTCCCCGGATGTGCGGTGTTTGCCCCGACCGACGAGGAGGCGGCGGGTGCCATGCCGCGCCGTGTGAGACGCTTCACGGCGTGGCTGCGTGCAAACGGGGAGCCGCAGCCCGATTTCGTCGGCGACAACTGGTACGAGGTCGAGCGTGCGACGGCCACCGAAGGCGGTTCGGGTCGCGCGTCATTCACGCTGGATGAGCTTCCGCCGAGTGCCGACGAGTTCGCCACCTGGATGCGATGGCTCGAGCTCGCGAGGGAAGAGCTGGCTGAGGCGCTCGACGCCGGTGATCCGGCAGCCGCATCCGATCTCCTGGACCGCATCGAGCGCCAGGACGTCGCGTTCGTTCGCGAGCTCGGCGGCGGCGCACCCGAGCTGACGACCGATCCGATCGACAATCTGTACGCGGCTCGGGACGCCATGACCGATGCGCTCATGGCCGCTGGCCCGTTCCGCGATGGCGTGCGACGGATGCTCCGCCTGGCCATCGCCGACGACCTGCGGGCGAGCGAGGCGCTCCGACCGCCGGCGTGATCGACCTGGCAAGTGTTGCACCCCGCCGACTGCGGCATGCCGGCGCATGGCCCGTTCCCCGGCCGCGACGGGCACCCGCCGGCAGCGCGCTGCGGCGGCTCCAGGACGCGATGCCAGCGTGCGCGGGCGGGGCGGCGCCGGTCCTGTCGGGTAATGGCGCCGAGCGCGCGATGCTCATCGGCCAGGCGCCAGGCTGGCGCGAAATCGAGACCGGCCTGCCGTTCGCGTGGGACGCTGGGAAGCGACTCTGCGGCTGGCTGTCGGCCGCCGGCATCAGCGTCCACGACTTCCGCGAGCGCTGGTACGTCACGAGCATCGGCAAGTGCTATCCGGGCCGCGCTCCCGGCTCTTCGGTCGATCGGCCCCCGTCTCGCCAGGACATCGCCCAATGGACGCCGTATCTGCTGCGGGAGATCGAGCTGGTGGCCCCCGAGGTCGTGCTCCTGGTCGGGGGCACGGCGCATCGCCACGCTTTCGGCCCGCGCATCAAGCTCGACGAGCTGGTTGGCCGGGAGCTGAGCTGGGATGCCGCGCCGGGCGCATCGGTTCTGTGCCTGCCTCATCCCTCGGGGGCGTCGACCTGGCTCAACGATGCTGGGCACGTCGACCTGTGGCGCCGGGCGATCGAGCGTCTCCGGGAGCGCTGGGGCGAGCTGCCGACATGACGCGCGAGGTCCGCATCGGCATGGCCGCGCTGGCCGCCCTGGGCGCGTTCGTCTTCTTTTTGCTCGTCGTCGGCTCGTCCGGAGGGACGCGGCCCGATGTCGACCCCCTGACGGTCGAAGAGGCACTCGCCGCTGGCGACCCGTTCGGCACCTGGGGATCCGATGAGCTCTACGTCTCCGGCTGGTACGCCGAGCTGGATGCGGATTGCGACGGTGACGACGGCGGCGCCAATGCAGCGGTGGCCTGGCTGCAGCGCGACTGCCCGCTGCGCGTGCTGCTTCCCGTACAGCCGGCCGATGACGTGACGCAGGCCGAACTGCTCCGGGATGGGTTGCGGCTCGCCGCGCCCCAGGGTCGGGCGTTTCCCTCACGCGCGGAGCCGGGCGGTCCGAACCTGCGCGGCCAGGAGCTGGTTTTCATCGGCCACTTTGGGGATCCGACCGCTGCTCAGTGCGTTCCGGGGCGGGAGGCACGGTGCCGGGAAACGCTGGTGGTGAACGATTACGACGAGCTGGTGCGCTAGGGAATGTCGGGCCGGGGGATGGGATGGCCATCGCTCGACCGATGGGGTGAAGTGCGCCTGGGACCGGATTCGGGATTGGATCCCTCGACATCTCGGGTGTGAGCACGCATCACGGGCCACCAGGGGAGCCGTTCACGCGTGTGGGCGCTCGACAGACCGAGCATGCGACACCTGAACCCCGCCCCCGGTGAGGATCCCTCGAAATATCGAGGACTAGCCCGGGATTGCGGGCAGGACCCCTAGCTGCCAGTCGTCATATCGAGCAGACCGGCCTCGCGCGCGCGGCGCATGAACCACCGAAACGCCGCCAGGGCCAGCGGGATGGCGACCGCGGTCGAGATCACCAGGAAGAGCATGACCTGTGCGTCGCTGAGAGCCTCGAACAGGCCCGGCTGCCCGTCGATGCCCGGTGCCCCGTGGCCGACCAGCGCGCGCCGGGAGGCCTCGAGCCACCACGTGGTGGGGGAGGCCAGGGCCACGGGATGGAGGAACCCCGGAAGGATATCCACCGGGAAGATCGCGCCCGAGATGAGGTAGAGGGCGCCGGCGATGGCCTCGGGGTACGACCATGCCTCCTGCCGCAGCTGGAGGCACCAGCCGGCCATGAACACCCCGAGCGCCACGACGGTCGTCACGCCGATCAGGGTGGCGGGAACCAGGAGCAGGAGGTTCAGCTGGAGGTCAACGCCCAGGAACACGACGCCGACGACGAGGGTGAGGATGACCGCGACGAAGGAGGTCAGGACGCGCGCGACGGAGCGCCCGAGGAGGAAGGGGAACAGCGAAGACGGAGTGACGACCACGTACTTCATCATCCGGTAGCGCTCGCGGTCCTCGAGGATCGACTGCACGAGGCCGCCCATGACGCCGAACACCACGTTCCAGAGCGCACTGCCGACGATGAGGAACTGGAGGAACTCGGTGCCCTGTCCGCCGGTGATGACCTGGAACATGACCACCAGGATCATCGCGGCGGCGAGCGGCTTGGCCATGGTGTAGATGGCGAAGAGGAATGGGTCGGACCAGTTGGCCTCGATGGCCCAACCCAGGCCGATCGCGGTCCGGAAGCTGCGCCAGGAGTCGGCCAGGGTGATGCCGGGCACCGAGCGCGCCCCCTCGGTCACTGCCATCGCAGAGTCAGCCGTCCCTCGCGGCGCGCCAGAGTCTCGAGGTATCCGAGGGCGAGGCGTGCGGCGATGAGGAAGACGATGCCCATGACGACGAGGATGCCGATCTCCGTCCCGACCGGCAGGACGCCGTTGGTATCGCTGCTCGCGAAAGCCAGCTGGCGCATCGCGTCAAGGCCGACCCCGAGGGGCAGCGTCGCCATCACCAGTCCGACCGCCGGGCCGAGCGCGCGGAGCGGGAAGTTGACGCCGCCAAGGAAGTAGATCGGCTCCTGGAGGAGCTGCGCCAGGTGGAATGCTTCGCGCCCCCAGAGCAGGAAGAGGCTGGCGAACAGCATCCCCATCCCGTAGAGCGGAATCATCGTGAGCAGGAAGACCGCGGCAAGCGCCAGCGGCTCCTGGACGTCGTAGGACACGCCGTAGAGCAGCGAGCCGATCCCGATCACCGCCAGGGCGCGAGAGCTCGTCATCACGAGGCCGCCGATCGCCATGCCGGCCAGGACGGACATGAGGTGCATCGGCGCTGTGAAGTAGAGCTCGAGGTTGCCCTGGTCCTTTTCCCAGTAGAACTGGGCCGCCATCATCCACACCACGTTGAGCCAGAACGCCGTCATGGCTCCACCGAGCACGACGAAGCCGACGAATGCCTCCGGCGCCCCGAGCGCGCGATAGACGAACACGAAGGCGCTGACCGCCAGGAATGGAAGGAAGATCTCGAAGAACAGCCAGGAAGGCTCCCGGGTCAGGCCGATGACGCGCGGATAGGCCCGACCCACCACCGCGCGCAGGTTGACGGCGACGATGCGGCGATTCGACCACTCGGCCGCCTCGCGCGGACCGCTTGCCGGAGCCGACCCGTACGCGCTCACGAAGCGGCTTCCTCGTCCTCGTCCCCGAAGCCGCGCCCGACGAGCTCGACGAACACGTCCTCGAGGCTCGGCTCCGACTTCGCGAGGCCGATCAGCTGCGACCCGCGCTCGGCGACCGCGGTGACGACGCTCGTCAGCGCCGAGTCATCGGCCAGGGCCACCTTCAGTGCGACGCGATCCGACGCGGCTCCGTCCGACGTGTCGTCGTCGGCCGGCACGGCCGACAGCACGCCCGGCAGGTCGGTGATGGCGGCGATGCCCCCGTTGTGCGGCAGCCGGTCGAGCTCGATACGGAAGATCGACTCGGCCTGCACGCGGCGCCGAAGCTCCGCGGGCGTGCCGAGCGCAAGGATCTTGCCGCGATCGACGATGGCGATGCGATCGCACAGCTGTTCCGCCTCCACCATGTAGTGCGTGGTGAGGAGCAGCGTGCGGCCCGGTGCAGCCGCCTTCCAGGACAGGGTGTGCTCGCGCAGATCGCGCGCCGCGGCAACGTCGAGGCCGAGCGTCGGCTCGTCGAGAAACAGCACCCACGGGTCATTGAGGAGTCCGCGCGCGAAGTTCAGCTTCTGGCGCTGGCCGGTCGACAGGGTCCGCACCTTCTGGTCGCGCTGCTCGGTGAGCCCGGTGATCTCGATCAGCTCGTCGACGCGGCGCCATCCCTCGCGGTTCGGCAGGCCGTAGAACTGGCTGAACATCCACAGCTGCTCGCGCAGGGTGAGCAGGCCGTAGCCTGACTGTTCGCCGCCGGCGACCATGTTGATGACGCGACGGATCTTGGCAGTCTCGTTGACGACGTCGAATCCGGCGATCTTGGCGGTGCCGCTCGTCGGCAGCAGGAGCGTGGTCAGGATCTTGATGAGCGTCGTCTTGCCGGCGCCGTTCGGTCCGAGGAGACCGAAGTACTCGCCGGGCGCAACCTCGAGGTCGACGCCTCCGAGCGCGGTCACCGGGGATGGCTTTGCCTTGTAGACGCGGGTGACGCCGCGAGCGTGAATGGCAGGTTCGTCAGACATCGAAGGGCAGCACCGGTGGGAGGGGCGGACGGGAGCGGGATGGTAGCACTGCTAACGATCGCCTGGCATCCGTCATCCGACGTATCGGCGCGCGATCAGCCGATCAGTTGACGCTCGATTCGCCCTCGCATTCGCCGGGTCCGTGCTCGCAGTCGGCGGAGAGGAGGCCGGCGCCCCGGATCGAGAGCAGCGCCTCGCGCACGTCGCGTTCATCGGCGGGGCAGGGGACCAACTCGAGGGCGTAGGTCACCCGGTCCGCCAGGGTCGCCGCCAGCGCGTCGGACGGGGCAAAGGTGCGCCACTCGCCATCGTCATCCCAGATCACGATGCCGTAGCCCTTGACCGCCACCGAGAACATGCCGTGCCGCTCCTGTCGTTATGCCGGGTCGACCGCTCCCCTCGACGATCGGCCCGGCTCCCCTCAATCTCCCCCCGTCGGCATCCCCCGTACCGATGTCCCAGTACCCTGCGCTCGTCCGCCGACGCCGGCAAGCCTACTCATCCGCACCTATCCGGCGACAACTGCCCAATTTTCGGCCCCGTTGGTCCTGGGACCCAGCCAAGCTGGGGTCGCTCGTCAGGTCCGGGAGCAAACCGAACAGGCGTTCGCATCGGTCCGGTTCCTGCTACGATGCGCGTGGAATGCCCTCCGACAAGATCGTGGTTCGCGGTGCACGCGAGCACAACCTCAAGAACGTCGACGTGGAGATGCCCCGCGATCGGCTGATCGTTATCACCGGCCTCTCCGGCTCCGGGAAGTCGAGCCTCGCGTTCGACACGATCTACGCCGAGGGACAGCGCCGCTACGTCGAGTCACTCTCGGCCTATGCCCGCCAGTTCCTGGGCCAGATGGAGAAGCCGGACGTCGACCAGATCGACGGGCTCTCGCCGGCAATCAGCATCGACCAGAAGGGTGCGTCACGGAACCCTCGCTCGACGGTCGGGACGGTCACCGAGATCTATGACTACCTGCGGCTGCTCTTCGCCCGCATCGGCCGCATGCATTGCCCGACCTGCGGCCGCGAGATCAGCCGCCAGACGGTCGAGCAGATGGTCGACCAGGTCTACCAGCTGCCGGAAGGCACGCGCGTGATGCTCATGGCCCCGCTGGTACGGGATCGGAAGGGCGAGCACGAGAAGCTGCTGGCCGGCGCCAAGCAGGCCGGGTTCGTCCGCGTGCGCGTCGACGGCGAGCTCCGCGATCTGGACGAGGAGATCAAGCTCGACAAGAAGTTCAAGCACTCGATCGAGGTCGTTGTGGATCGCCTGGTCGTCCGGCAGGCCGATGACGAGGGCGTCGCCCGCCCCGACGCGACCCGCATGGCCGACTCGATCGAGACGGCGCTTCGACTGTCCGAGGGGCTCCTCCTGCTCAACCTGCCGGACGCGCCGGCCAAGGAGGCCGATCGGCTGTTCAGCGAGAAGTACGCGTGCCCCGAACATGGCGGATCATTCGAGGAGCTGGCGCCGCGCAACTTCAGCTTCAACTCCCCGCACGGCGCCTGTCCGGACTGCACCGGGCTGGGATCCCGCCTCGAAATCGACCCTGATCTCGTGCTGCCGAACGACGAGCTGTCGATCGATGAGGGCGCCGTCCTACCCTGGCGGCGGATGGCGGCAACCGAGAGCTGGTTCAGCAAGATCCTCGAGGCCGTCGCTGAGCACTACGACTTCCGGACCGACGTGCCGGTCCGCGACCTGTCCGACGAGGCGCGCCGGATCATCCTCCACGGAAACCGCGGCCAGCGCGTCGACGTCCGCTACCGCGCGCGAAACGGCAACACCCACACGTTCAAGACGACGTTCGAGGGCATCATTCCGAACCTCACGCGCCGTCACCGGGAGACCGGCTCCGACGCCATGCGCGCCGACTTCGAGCGCTACATGACGAACAAGCCGTGCCCGACCTGCAACGGCATGCGCCTCAAGCCGGAATCGCTGTCGGTCACGATCGCCGGACGCAACGTCATCGAGACGACGCGGCGCTCGGTGACCGATGCGCTGGCCTGGTACGACGCGCTCTCCGGGCACCTGAACGAACGCGAGAATCAGATCGCACGGCAGGTCCTCAAGGAGATCCGATCTCGGCTCGGCTTCCTCATCGACGTCGGCCTCGACTACCTGACCCTCGACCGCGCCTCGGGGACGCTGAGCGGGGGAGAGGCGCAGCGGATTCGCCTGGCCACGCAGATCGGATCGAGCCTGATGGGCGTGCTGTACATCCTCGACGAGCCGTCGATCGGCCTCCATCAGCGCGACAACGATCGGCTCATCGCGACACTGGTTCGTCTCCGCGACCTGGGGAACACGCTGCTCGTCGTCGAGCACGACGAGGACACGATCCGGTCGGCCGACTGGGTGGTGGACATCGGCCCGGCAGCTGGCGAGCACGGGGGCCGATTGATTCATTCCGGGCCGCTGGCGGGATTGCTCGAAAATCGGCGGTCGATCACCGGCGCCTACCTCCGCGGCGAGAAGGCCGTGCCGATTCCCGGGCGCCGCCGGAACGGAAAGCGCGAGGCGCTCGTCGTGCGAGGTGCTCGCGAGAACAACCTCAAAGGGATCGACGTCGCCTTCCCGCTCGGCAGGTTCGTGGCGGTGACCGGCGTCAGTGGGTCCGGCAAGTCGAGCCTGGTGACCCAGATCCTCCATCCGGCGCTCGCCCAACGCATCTGGGGGTCGCGGGAGCCGGCCGGGAAGCACGATCGGATCGAGGGCGTCGAGCTCATCGACAAGGTGATCCAGATCGACCAGTCGCCGATCGGCCGTACGCCCCGCTCGAACCCGGCGACGTACACCGGTCTATGGGCACCGCTGCGTGAGCTCCTCGCCGCCGTGCCCGAGAGCCGTCTGCGCGGCTACAAGCCAGGTCGTTTCAGCTTCAACGTCAAGGGTGGCCGCTGCGAGGCGTGCCAGGGCGCCGGCATCGTGCAGATCGAGATGCACTTCCTGCCCGACGTCTACGTCCCGTGCGAGGTCTGCAAGGGCAAGCGCTACAACCGCGAGACCCTCGAAATCCATTACAAGGGCAAGAACGTGGCGGAGATCCTTGAGATGAACGTGGAGGAGTCGCTGAAGTTCTTCGAGGCGGTTCCGAGCATCCGCAACAAGCTCCAGACCCTGTTCGACGTCGGCATGGGCTACGTCCACCTCGGACAGCCGGCCACGACCCTGTCCGGGGGTGAGGCGCAGCGCGTGAAGCTCGCCACCGAGCTGTCGAAACGCGCGACCGGCAAGACGTTCTACATCCTCGACGAGCCGACCACCGGCCTCCACTTCGACGACGTGGCGCGCCTGCTCCAGGTGCTGTCGCGCCTGGTCGAGAGCGGGAACACGGTGGTCGTCATCGAGCACAATCTCGACGTCATCAAGACCGCGGACTGGGTAATCGACCTCGGTCCGGAGGGCGGGGACCGCGGCGGCGAACTCGTGGCTGCCGGTACGCCGGAGCAGATCGCACGAACCGCGGACTCCCACACCGGCCGCTACCTCCGCGGGGCCCTCGGCATCACGGACGACGCCACGCCGGCACCGAAGGCCCGCCGCCGCCGAGAGCCCGCCACCGCGGGGGCCTAGGCCGGTGGTCGGTCATCGGGCCAGCCGCACGCCCATCTCCGCTAAGAACGGGGATGGCCGGCGCGGATCAAACGCGAGGATGAGGCGTTTCGTCGCTCGCGTCAGAGCCACGTAGGCAAGCCGCCGCTCCTCCTCGAGCGCCCGATGCGGGTCGGCGCGGTCCGAGATGCTTCGCGCATTCGGCATCCGTCCGTCCTCGAATCCGACCACCACGACTGTCTCCCACTCCCGCCCCTTCGAGCCGTGGACCGTTGCCAGCTCGACCGGCGCTCCCGCGACACGGAGCGCCGTGAGTCGTTCGATCGCCGTGTCGAACGCCGCGAGGAACGCCGTTGTTGTCGGGAACCCGACCGTCCACCCCATCAGCGTGTCGAGGCCCGCGTGCTCGTCGTCTGACAAGAGGTCGCCGGAAGGAGAACTCCGGTCCCAGCCATGTTGGGCGCGCAATGCGCGCAGGACATGGAACGGGTGGCCCGCGGCCGGTGACGCGCGGGTCGCCTTGACGAGCGCCCCGACCGATTCGCCCTCCGCGACGAGCGGCACCGCGGACGCATGTCGGACGCCCGCGCGGACGAGCGCGAGCAGGATCGGCACGAGCTCGCTTCGGGTACGGGACAGGAAGCACATGCTCCGGCCGCTGGCATCATGCTGCGACGCGATGCGGGCGATGGCATCGGCCCAGTCCGGCCGTGACGAGTCTGATGCCGTGATTGCCGCCGTTCGGGCCAGGCCGCCGGCCGCGCGAATCGGCTTCGCGAAGCGTTCCGCGTTGACCGCCACCATACGGGCGGAAGCCTCGACCACGGTCCGTGGGCAACGGTAGTTCGTGGCCAACGTCACCTGGCGTGCGGTCGGGTAATCCTGCGAGAACCGTAGGATCCTGCGGACGTCGGCGAGGCGCCACGCATAGATCGTCTGGTCGTCATCGCCGACGGCGAACAGGTTGTCCTCGGGTGACGCCAGCAGCCGAACGAGGCGCAGCTGGGCCGCATCGACGTCCTGGAACTCGTCGACGCAAACGTGGCTGAAGCGTGCCTGCCACCGCATCCGGATGGAGGGATCGGTTTCGAGCAGATCCCCAGCGCGAACGACGAGGTCGTCGAAATCGACCGCCCCACGCAGCTTGAGGAGGTCGGCGTAGGCATCGAGGGCGGCCCGGTCCGGTCCCGTCGGGGCATCTCCCTCGATCTTCCAGCGGGAGAGCGCGGTGTCGAGACCGGCCGCGTCGGAGACAGCCGTGTCGGGTGCTGAAGCCATGATCCGGCGCCGGGCGGCGCGCAGCAATGGAAGGCGGTCCGCGACCAAAACGTCACCTTCGCCGGCATCCAGCAGCACCTGGCGCGCGAGCGCATGGAGGGTCCTCACCTCGACAGATCCCGCTTCAGGCATTGCTTCGGCGAGCCGGCGCCGCAAACGCTGCCCCAGGTCCTGCGCGGCGTCGCGGTTGAACGTCACTACGCATATGCCATCGGGCGCGACGCCGCGCGCGATGAGCACCGCGATCCGCGCCACCATCGTGGTGGTCTTGCCGCTGCCGGCCGGGGCGATGATCTGCGCGGGGCCGTCCGGGAGCGTCGCAGCGGCACGCTGCTCGGGATCGAGAGCCGCCAGGATGGGACCGAGCGAGTCCGTCGAAGGCGCGCGGATGGTCATCCCCGGATGATGGCGGCAGGCGATTACCGCGCCATGACGGCACGCTTATCGACCCAGGACCCGCTCGGCGCGTCTGCGGCTCAGCCCGTATCCTGTGCCAGGCGACCGCCCATGGGCGGCCAATGAGGACCCTGCGATCCCGATGCTTCCCGCGTGAGACCCCGCACCACCAACGCGTTCAGCGATGACACCGCCCCCTATGACCGCGAGCTGATCCGGTCGGGCGGGGCGTCACAGCGTGCCGCCCGACAGCGGCGCGGCGCTCGTCCCGACCAGTCGCGCCGGGCGGCACCTCGTCAGCGACCTCGACGCCGAGGATCATTCCTGCGCACTCTGCGGACGATCATCCTGCTCGCCCTGCTGGTCGCCATCGTTGGCGTGGTGCTCCTGTTCCTGCGCGGGGCGACGTTCAACGCGGCGGTCTCGAGCGCACCGTATCCGTCGACGGCCCTGCTGTGGGATCTCAACGGCCATGAGCGGGTCAATGTCCTGATGGTCGGGTACGGTGGCGGCGACCACGATGGTGCCTATCTCGCCGATTCGATCCAGATCCTTTCGATCGACCCGAGCACCGACACAACGACCACGATCCCCATCCCGCGCGACCTGTGGATCGAGGGCATAGACGCATTCAGCCGGAACGGGAAGGTCAACGAGGTGTACGCGGTCGGCCACGGTTCGGTCGCGGGTGGCGAGGTGGACAAGCTCGATGCCGCCGGGGCGCTGATGGCCGAGGTCCTCTCCGACGTCACCGGCCTTCGGATCGACCACTGGCTGTCCATCGACTTCGCCGGATTCCGCGACATGGTCGACGCGATCGGAGGAGTCACGATCGACAACCCGGTAGCCTTCGACTACACGACCATCGAGGAGTTCCACCAGCGCGGCCTCTGGACGACGGGTGGTTTCCCAGCCGGCGAGATCCATCTCGATGGCGAGGAGGCGCTCGCCTACACGCGAGCGCGCTACACGAGCGTGGTGAGCGAATCGACCGACTTCGCCCGGTCCGTGCGCCAGGCTAGGGTCATGGGCGCGATCCGCGCCTCGCTCGGCGCCGGTGGGCTCGGCGGGATCGGGCCCGGCCTCGGCCTGATGGATGCCATGGAAAGAAGGATCCGAACCGATCTCTCGGCGATCGACCTGTTCCTTCTGTCGGGACACCTGTCAAGTGACGGGCGCGTCGAGCTGACGGAGGACGTGGCCTTGGTCGCCACGACGAACACCAGCGGCCAGTACATCCTCCTGCCCATCGGCTGGACCGGTGCGGGCGACTACGCTGGACTGCAACAATTCGTGTCGGGCGCTATTGCCGCGGCGGCAGCGCAGCAGGCTGAATGACACGACGTAGCCGGCGCCCGCGCCTCGGGGACATCCCCCGCGCGATGATCAGGGCCGCGGTGGAGTTTGCCGCGCTGTTCAATGGTCGCTATCAGCGCGGCGAGGGTGCGCACGTGCTGGCCGTCGATGACGAGGACCGGATCCTGGTCGTGCGCACGACCTACCTCGGCCCGCACTGGATGCTGCCCGGGGGGCGGGTCGAGCGGAACGAGGCGCCGCACGTTGCCGCCGCTCGGGAGGTCCGCGAGGAAACCGGCCTGCTCGTCGACGTGGACGACCTTGCCCTCCTCGACGCCCGCACCTCGTCGGGGGTGAGCTATGTGTTTCGCGGGCACGTCGTCGGAGGGCAGCTTGCGCCGCAGTTCGGCGAGATTGCCGAGGTCGGTTGGGTTTCTCGATCGGAGATCGCCGCTACCTCGACGGGCCTCGATGCGCTGCTCAGGTCCATCGATGAGGCGGGGGAGCGGGTGGTATATCTGGGGATCACACGCCAGGCGCCCTAACATTCCCGCATGAACGCCGAGCACGGACCTTCCACATCGCTGCGCGCCGTGCTGCGCCGCCTTCCGAAGAGTCCCGGCGTGTATCTGATGAAGAACGCCGATGGCCGGGTGCTCTACGTCGGGAAGGCCGATTCACTTCGCAGTCGCGTCGGTTCGTACTTTGGCGCGCGCGGTCCGGAGGACGCTCGCATCAGCCGCATGGTGACGCTGGTTGCCGACGTCGAGTACATCGTGACGGACACCGTCTCCGAGGCGTACCTCCTCGAATCGAACCTCATCAAGGAGCATCGGCCCCGCTTCAACATCCGCCTGCGGGACGACAAGAGCTACCCGTTCGTGAAGATCACCCTGGGCGAGGATTTTCCGCGGATCGTCCGGACGCGGTCGCTGAAGCGCGACGGCAGCCGCTATTTTGGCCCGTACGCATCGGCCTCGAGCGTCGACGAGACGCTGAAGCTGCTTCGGAAGATCTTTCCGTTCCGAACATGCAACCTCGACATTCCCGATGGCAAGCGCGTCCTCGAGCGACCGTGCCTCCTGTACTACATCAACCGCTGCCAGGGGCCATGCATCGAGGCCGTTCCGAAGGCCGAGTACCGGGACACCATCGGCCAGATCGTCGACTTCCTCGAAGGCAAGCAGGAGCCGATCGCCGACGACCTCAAGCGCGAGATGGCCGATCACAGCGACGCGCTCCGATACGAGAAGGCCGCCGCGACCCGCGACAAGCTCCGCGCCGTCGAGCGCACGATGGAGCAGCAAAAGATGGCGGCATTCAGCCGCGCGGAGCACGACGTGGTCGGGATGGCACGCGAGGAGGACGAGGCATGCATCCAGGTCATGCAGGTCCGGAACGGCAAGCTCATCGGGCGCGAGCATTTCATCGTGGAAGGCGCGCGCGACGTGACCGATGCCGAAGTCCTCGGGTCGTTCCTCCAGCAGTACTACGCCACCACCGACGCCGTGCCACGAGCGCTCCTGACCGCGATCCTTCCGGCCGACGCCGATGAGCTGGCCGCCTACCTCGCCGATCGCCGCGGTGTCCGCGCGACCGTCTCCGTTCCCGAGCGCGGCGAGAAGCGACGGCTCGTTGCGCTCGCCACGGGGAACGCGGTGGAGGCGCTCGCGCGCGAACGCGCCGAGTGGCTGGCCGACAGCGCCAAGCGTGACGAGGCGCTGACGGAGCTGGCGTCCGCGCTCGGCCTCGAGCGACCGCCCGAGCGGATCGAGTGCTACGACATGAGCAACATCCAGGGCACGTCGGCGGTGGGGAGCATGGTCGTTTTCATCGACGGCAAGCCGGAGCCGCGCGAGTATCGACGCTTCCGGATCCGGTCCGGCGACACCCCCGATGACTTCCGCATGATGGCCGAGGTGCTCCGCCGCCGATTCAGCCGCGTGGCGCGGCTGCGGGCCGAGACCGGGGCCCTCTCCCTCTCCGCGGTGGGTGCCGATGAGGCGCCCGAGGCCGGGGAGAGCGACGCCGGAAACCGTGCCACGCCCGGTGGATGGGCCGTGCCCGACCTCGTCATCGTCGATGGCGGCAAGGGGCAGCTGTCGGCGGCCGTCGGCGTCATGGGCGAGCTTGGCATCAGCGACGTGCCGCTGAGCGGACTGGCGAAGCGCTTCGAGGAGCTCCACCTGCCCGGCCGATCCGCGCCGGTCGTCCTACCCCGTCGCTCCCAGGCGCTGTACCTGGTGCAGCGGATCCGCGACGAGGCCCATCGCTTCGCGATCACGTACCACCGCGACGTGCGCGGCAAGCGGGCTCTGCGCAGCGAGCTTGACGACATCGCGGGGATCGGGCCTGGGCGCAAGAAGGCACTCCTGAAGCGATTCGGGTCGGTGCGCCGGATCCGCGAGGCCTCCGTCGACGAGGTCGCGGACACGCCGGGCATCAGCCGTGACCTGGCGGAGCGGCTCAAAGGCCACCTGGCGCGCGAGGGCATGTTGGCCTGAACCGCTCCCACGGTGGGAGCCGTCTCCCCGGCGGGTGCAGAACGGGACCCAACCGTTGCACAGTCGGCTCGGGAGCGTGAACCCCGGAGTTGGGTATACTGGCGTCGCCCGCCGCTGGTGAAGCGGCGTGTTCCGTGTCCGGGACGCCCGGCGCCGGCACGTGACTCCGCACAACCGAGGACCGCACGAACCACCCATGACCTGGCGTCGCATCGCCCCGTGGCTCATCGGGGTCATCGCCCTGCTGGCGATCTTCATCGACCTCCCGCGCACGTCGCTCGGCCTGTCGTGGCTGCCCGACGAGGTGGCAGGCGTCCAGTTCCGGACCGTCCTCGGGCTCGACCTCCAGGGCGGGCTGCGCGTGACGCTCGAGGCCGACCCCCAGGGAGATGAGCCGATCACCGATGAGCAGGTCGGACTGGCGCGCGACATCATCGAGCGCCGCGTGGCCGGCATCGGCGTCAGCGAGCCGCAGGTCTACACCGAGGTCGCCGGCGACGGCTCGCGGCGCATCGTGGTCGAGGTGCCCGGTGTCTCGGATGAGCAGCAGATCCGCAGCCTGGTCGGATCGACCGGCCAGCTGCAGTTCATCGACCCGCGCGGCCAGCAGCTGATCGACAACCAGGACATCCGCGCCATGCTCGCGGACGGAACCGTTGCCGAGCTGTTCGATGGCGGGCAGATCGATCCGAACAGCGTCGCGCCGGACGTCAGCGGAGGCACCACTGGCAGTGGCGGCATCGGTGTCTCGTTCTCGCTCCGCGATCAGGGTTCCGAGATCTGGTGCGATTTCACCACCGCGAACGTCAACCGGCCGGGCCCGATCGCCCTTGACGGGCGCGTCTACACCGTCCCGAACATCAACAGCCCGATCTGTGGCGGTCAGACGATCATCACGGTCGGCACGCTGGGTGCCGAAGGAGAGGCCGAGCGCACCGCCCTCTACAACACCCTGCGCTTCGGCGCACTTCCGGTCTCACTCACCGAGGCCGGCGTCGACCAGGTGGCTCCCACGCTGGGCCGCGACTTCCTGACCCAGGCGCTGCTGGGCGGCGCCGTCGGCCTGGTGCTCGTCCTCCTGTTCATGATCGCGTACTACCGGCTCCCCGGCGGCCTGGCTGCCCTGGCGCTGATCTTCTACTCCCTCGTCGTGTACGCCCTCTTCCGCATCATCGGTGTCACGCTGACGCTGGCCGGGGTGGCGGCGTTCATCCTCAGCATCGGCATGGCGGTGGACGCCAACATCCTGATCTTCGAGCGGATGAAGGAGGAGATCCGGGCTGGCAAGACGCTGGGACCTGCGATCGAAGCCGGATTCAACCGCGCGTGGTCGAGCATCCTCGACTCCAACGTGAGCAGTCTCCTCGTCGCCTCCTGGCTGTACTGGCAGGGGACGACCGTCGTGCGGGGATTCGCCCTCGTGCTGATCATCGGCGTGCTGATCAGCATGTTCAGCGCGATCACCGTGACGCGCACCCTGCTGAGGTACGCCGTCCGCCACTCGTGGGGCCGGCGCCTCGAGCTCTATCACGTGGAGCGCTGACCGATGTATGACATCGTCGGCAAGCGCAACCTGTGGTTCACGATCAGCGCGATCCTGACCATTCCCGGCCTTCTGTTCATCTTCCTGGGTGGCCTCAAGCCGTCCGTGGACTTCACCGGCGGCACGGAGTGGGAAGTCCGCTACGCCGATGCCCCCAGCGCGTCGGAGATGCGGGCCACGCTCGATGAGCTCGGCTACAGCGAAGCGATCGTGAGGGACCTGCCGGACGGCTTCCTGCGCATCCGCACCGAGCCGATCGACCTGATCCCGCCGACGACCCCCGCACCATCAGCCTCGCCGTCCGCGTCGGCATCGGTTGTGCCCTCGGGCTCGGCCGATGCCTCCAGCTCGGCTTCCGCATCGGCTTTGCCATCAGCTTCCGCCTCAGCTTCCGCCTCAGCCTCCGCGTCCCCATCCGCGGAGCCCACGCCGGTGCCCGTCGCCGAGGGAACGGAGTTCGCCGATCTCGAGAGCGAGCTCGAGAGCCGCTTCGGTGCGGGCGAGCCGCGAAGTCTGCGAACGGTCGGCCCGATCATCGGCTCCGACCTCATTCGCAGCTCCGCGATCCTCATCGTCATCGGCGAGCTGTTCATCCTCGCCTACCTCTGGATGCGCTTCGGGTTCCGGTTCGGCACCGCCGCGATCTTGGCGCTGCTTCACGACGTCATCCTCGTCGTCGGAACGTTCGCGATCCTCGGGTACTTCTTCAACGTCGAGTTCGACGCGCTCTTCGTGACGGCGTTGCTGACCGTCATCGGCTTCAGCGTCCACGACACCATCGTGGTGTTCGACCGCATCCGAGAGAATCGCGTGCGACACGCGGGCGAGTCGTTCGGTGCGATCGTCAACCATTCGATCCTCCAGACCGTGAGCCGATCGATCATCACCTCGCTGACCGTGGTCGTGACGCTGGGCGCGCTCCTCCTGCTCGGTCCGCCGACGATCCGCACCTTCACCCTGGCTCTCCTGCTCGGCGTGGTCAGCGGCACGTACTCGTCGATCTTCAACGCCAGCCAGATCCTGGTGGCCTGGAGCGAGTGGGACGCGAAGCGCAAGGGTCGCCCCGCACGGACCTGAGCGCGTAACCGAACGGTACCGCGGCCGTAATCGCGACCGACGTACCATGATCGCGTGATCGTCCCGAGCCTCGAATGGCTGCTTCCCGAGCCCGTGCCGGAGCCACCGTCATTCCCGGGCTTCGGTCCGGCGGTCGCGACGCTCCTGGCGCGCCGCGGGTTCCGCGACGACGAGCAGCTCCAGCGTTTCCTCCAGGCGGGAGCCGGTGCGCTCCATGATGTTTCGCGCATGGCCGATGCCACCGTGGCGCTCGATCGGATCGATGCAGCCATCGAGGACAGCGAGAAGGTCGCCATCTGGGGCGATTACGATGCCGACGGCATGACGGCCATCGTCGTCTGGGTGACCGCGCTTCGGCGGCTGGGCGTTGACCCGGTTCGCTACGTTCCGTCGCGGCTTGCCGAGGGCTATGGGCTCTCAGAGAGCGGGCTGCGACAGCTGCAGGCATCCGGGGTTGGGCTCGTCATCACCTGCGACTGTGGCGTGAGCAATGCGGCAGAGGTCGACTACGCGCGCACCCTGGGGCTGGACGTCGTGATCACCGACCATCACCTGCCGCCAGCTGTCCTGCCACGCGCCGTCGCGGTGGTCGATCCACACCGACCCGACTGTGCCTATCCCGATGTCGACCTCACCGGAGCCGGGCTGTCCTACAAGCTTGCGGCGGCGCTGCTCGATCGCCACGGCCGCCCGGCCGACGGGCTCGCGGCAGTGGCCGCGATCGGCACGGTTGCCGATATGGCGCCGATGACTGGGGAGAGCCGCGCCATCGTGCGGCTGGGCCTCGAGGAGCTGGCCACCACCTCGCATGCCGGCCTGCGGGCGCTCCTCGCGCGCGGATCCTCGACCCCGGGCCGGCCGTCCGCGCGCGACCTCTCCTTTGGCGTCGTGCCACGAATCAACGCGGCCGGACGCATCGCCGATGCCGAGCTCGCCATGCAAATCCTCCTCGAAGAGGACCCGCTGCGCGCCGAGAGGCTCGCGATCGACCTCGAGGAGGTCCACGAGCGGCGTCGCGACCTGACCAAGGTGGCCATCGAGGCGGCGCAGGCGCTCGCCGCGGCCGCACCGGGCGACACGCCGCTGCTGGTGCGCGACGACAGCTGGTCGCCCGGCCTCGTGGGCCTGGTGGCGGGACGCCTTGTCGACGCGCTCGCTCGACCGGTGGGTGCCGCGACGCTCGTCGGCGATGAGGTCCGCGGGTCGGTTCGCGCGCCGGTCGACTTCCATGCCGCCGCGGCACTCGAGGCCTGCGCCTCGCATCTCACCAAGCGGGGAGGGCACGCTGCCGCCGGTGGGTTCAGTCTGCTGCCCGCGTCGTGGGATGGCTTCGTCGCGGCGTGGGCGGCGCTGGGACGCCCGTACCCGGCGGACGGCGCAATCGAGATGCAGCGGCCCGGACGCCAGCTCGTCGACCTCGTCATTCCGGCGAGGCTGGTGGGTTGGGATCTGGCCGACCAGCTCGCCTGCCTGGCTCCCTACGGCCCCGGTCACCCGGAGCCAGTCGTCGCGGTCACCGGACTGCGGGTGGGCAGCGTGCGGCGCGTCGGGAGCACGGAGCAGCACCTCGCCCTCCGGATGCTCCACGGATTCGAGACGGTGGACGCCATCGCGTTCGGCGTCAATGCGGAGCGTCCACTCCCGGCCGAGGGTTCCGCCGTGGACCTGGTCGGAACGCTGGAGCGCGACAAATTCAACGGCGAAGCACGCCTTCGCCTGCGAGTGCTCGATTACGCCGATGCCGCCGCCAGTCCGCTTCTCGCGCGACGCCGTCCGGCGGTGGCGGCCGCGGGATGACGCCGCTCGAACGGCTGCGCGCCCGTCGTGCGCGGATCGGTGCGCCGCTGTGTCTGGGCATCGATCCGCACCCGGATCAGCTTCCCAGCGGATTCAACCCGGACGTGGCGGGGATCGAACGATTCGCCCGCGGAGTCATCGAGGCCGCCGTGGAGCACTGCGTGGCGGTGAAGATCAACGTGGCGTTCTTCGAGGCCTTCGGCGCGGACGGCGCGCGTGCGCTGGCCCGGGTGCGCGGCGACGTGCCACGAGACCTGATATGCATCCTCGACGCGAAGCGGGGCGACATCGGAAGCACAGCGGAGCGCTACGCCGCGGCGCTGTTCGGGGAACTCGATGCCGATGCGGTCACGCTGTCGCCGTATCTCGGCGAGGATGCGCTCGCCCCGTTCCTCGAGTTCGAGGATCGTCTGCTTTACGTCCTGGTTCGGACCAGCAACCCATCCGCACCCCGGATCCAGGACCTCGACGTCGGCGGGCGGCCCCTGTACCGCATCGTGGGCGGCTGGCTGTCCGACACCTGGACCGACGGGCGGGTGGGGCTCGTTGTCGGCGCGACGGCAACCTCGGAGCTCGAGGAGCTGCGCTCCGACCTGCCCGAACCGGCCTTCCTCGTCCCGGGCGTCGGGGCGCAGGGCGGCGACCTCGTCGCGGCCGCGCGGGCGTGCGACGGACGGCGGGCGCCGGGACTCGTGACCGCGTCTCGTGCCATCGCCGGCGCATCGCGTGCGGACGATTGGGCCGATGCCGCCCGAGTCGCGGCCGAGGACCTCCGCCGCCGGATGGCGGAGGCGGTGCTACCATCAGGGGCAACCGCCGATTCGCGGCACATCCTTGGAGGTTCGTGACGAGATGCCGATTCCCGGCCCGATGGAACTCATCCTGCTGCTGGTGATCGTCCTCATCATCTTCGGCCCCGGAAAGCTGCCCGATATCGGCAACGCGGTGGGGAAGGGAATTCGCGAGTTCCGCAAGGCGTCGACCGAGCTCGAGGAGTCAGTGCGCGGCGAATCGAAGTCGAGTTCGAGCGACGAGCGAGCATCGAGCGAGAGCACCAAGCACTGACGGCGACCCGCGGCCGCACGCCCGGTGAGTCCTGAGGTGGCGCGCTCGGACCCGAACGCGACCATGAGCCTCATCGAGCACCTCGAGGAGCTCCGCAGCCGCATCATCGTCATCGCCGTCACCGTCGTGCTCGGCGGCATCCTCGGCTTCTTCCTGTCCGAGCCGATCATCGCGATCCTGCGGGCAGCCCTGCCGGAAGGCCAGGACACGCTGATCCAGATCAGCGTCAGCGAGTCGCTGGCGGTCAGGTTGCGGGTCGCTGTGTACGTCGGCATCGCGATCGCGGTCCCGGTGATCCTCTACGAGATCTGGCGCTTCGTGACGCCCGGGCTCACGCGGTCGGAGCGGCGCCTGATCTGGCCACTGCTCATCGGGGCCGTCCTGCTGTTCGTGATCGGGATCGGTCTCGGCTACTTCGTCGTCCCGTTTGCCCTGGACTTCCTCCTCGGGATGGCGCTCCCGGGCGTCGAGACTCAGCTCCGCCTGAGCGAGTACGTCAGCTTTGTCTCCACGGTCCTCCTGGCGTTCGGGCTGGCGTTCCAGTTCCCGATCGTTCTCCTCCTGCTGGCCCGGGTCGGGATCCTGAACTACCGCTTCCTCTCGGCGCGACGGCGCTGGGCGGTTCTCGTGATCGTGCTCTTCGCGATCATCGTCACACCCGGCGGCGATCCGCTGAGCTCGAGCGTTCTGTCGCTCGTGATGTACACCCTGTTCGAGGGGACGCTGCAGATCATCCGCACCACCGGCAAGTGAGCGTCTGGCTCCTGACCAACCCGTCCGCGGACGTCCACCACGCCCCCGGCCATCCCGAACGCCCCGAACGTCGCGCGGCCGCCGCCGAGGGCGTTCGCGCGGCTGCCGGCGCTCAGCTCGTTGAGCCGGCGATCCAGCCGGCCACGGAAGCCGATCTCGCGCGTGTTCACGACCCCGCCTACCTCGCGACGCTCGAGCAGGCCGACTCACGCGGAGGCGGCTGGCTCGACCCCGACACGTACCTCGCTCCGGGCTCGGTTGGGGCCGCGCGCGATGCGGCCGGGGCGACTCTGCAGGCTGCTCTGGCGGCGGCCATGGGCGAGGCCGACGTCGCATTCGCCGCGGTCCGTCCGCCCGGCCATCACGCGGGACGCCAGGGAGGTCGCGGCTTTTGCCTCGTCAACAACGTCGCGGTGGCCGCGGCCGGCCTGCGTGCACGGGGTCTGGCCGGGCGAGTCGCCATCATCGACTGGGACGTCCACCACGGCGACGGCACGCAGGCGATCTACGACGACGACCCCGACGTGTGTTACGCGTCGACACACCAGGCGCCGTTCTACCCCGGCACCGGCTGGCCCGAGGAGGCGGGGAGCGGCGACGCCGCTGGAACGATGCACAACCGACCCCTCGCGGCGGACAGCGGCGACCAGGCGTTCGTCGAGGCGTGGCAGGGGCTTCTGGCCGTGATCGAGTTGTTTGGCCCGGATGCGATCCTCGTGTCCGCCGGCTACGACGCCCATGCGGACGACCCGCTGGCCGGGCTCGCCGTCACCGAGGCTGGGTACGAGAGCGTTGCGCGGCTGGTCGGGGAGCTGAGCCTGCGGCTCGGCCTCGGCGGCATCGCCCTCACTCTCGAGGGCGGATACGATCTCGAAGCCCTGCGCGCCTCGACGGCGGCAACGGTTCGCGGCCTCCTTGCCGGTCGGAGCGCATCGGGGGCGGGCGCGTGATCGCGGGCTATACTCGGCACCCGGCACGCAGGCGGAGGGGATAGTGGCGCACCCGGCACCGATCGACAACGAGCCAGCGGGGGCCGTCGATGAGCGCCCGGGCGAGCCGCCGAGCGCCGTCGAGCATCTGCTGATCGTCAGCGGCCTGTCCGGCGCCGGGAAAAGCCAGGCGAGCAAGCTCTTCGAGGACCTCGGCTATTCGTGCGTCGACAACCTGCCGCCCGCGCTGCTCGACGACTACCTGGCGCTCCGGCAGGCCGATCCCGAGCAGTACCGACGTTCGGCCCTCGTGCTCGACATCCGCGCGGGCGATCCCGCTCCGGCGATCGAGCGCGCCAGCGCGGCGATGGCCGCCGCCGGCTCCACGCTGGAGCTGATCTTCCTCGAGGCCAGCGACGCGAGCCTCGTGAGCCGCTTCAGCGAGACCCGCCACCGCCACCCACTGCAGGCCACGCGCAGCGGCGTCCAGGCCAGCATCGCCGAGGAGCGACGCCTGCTGTCGCGCACCCGTGACCTGGCGAGCCACGTGATCGACACGAGCGGGCTCTCGATCGGACAGCTCAAGGACCGGCTGTTCGCCGTCATCCCCCGGGCGACGGCCGACGATCGGTTGCGGATCGACATCGTGACGTTCGGGTTCAAGTACGGCATCCCGCTCGAGGCCGATCTCGTCTTCGACGTGCGATTCCTCACCAACCCGTACTGGAATCCGCAGCTCAAGCCGCTCTCGGGCCTCGAGGAACCGGTGCGCGACTTCGTGTTGGGCCAACCCGCCGCGCGGCGCTTCCTGGAGCTGGTCACCGAGCTGCTGGAGCTGACCGTGCCGGCCTACCGCGCGGAGGGCAAGGAACAGTTGCGCGTGGCCCTGGGATGCACGGGCGGCTATCACCGCTCGATCGCCCTGGCCGAGGAGCTGGCGGGTCGCCTGCGCGCGATCGATGGGGCGTCCGTCGGGGTCTTCCATCGGGAGCTCGAGCGATGAAGGGGCCACGCCTGCCGCGCTGGATGTACCCGGGCATGCATCTCAAGCGCTGGCTCGTCATGCTGTTCGGCGGCATCGCGATTCTTGGCCTGGGTGCCGCCATCTTCATTCGCGACCTGTATCGGACCTCGAGCGCCGACGAGATCCCGATCGTCTACTGGCTTACCGGTGCCTGGCTCGAGCCAGAGGTGCGCGCGGCAGCGGTCGTCATCCTCGGCCTGGGACTGACCGGAGTCGGGATGTGGGGGTTGATGCGCTCCGTTGTCTCACCGTTCGTGGCGCGCGGCGACAGCGTGATGGAGGTGCTCTACACCAAGCGCTACCTGGCGCGCGGACCGCGCATCGTGGCGCTCGGGGGAGGCACCGGCCTGTCGACCCTGCTCCGCGGCCTGAAGGGATACAGCGCGAACATCACGGCGGTGGTCGCGGTCGCGGATGACGGGGGAAGCTCGGGACGACTGCGCCAGCAGCTCGGGATCGTCCCGCCGGGAGACATCCGAAACTGCATCGCGGCGCTCGCCGACGCGGAGCCGCTCATGACCCAGCTGATGCAGTACCGCTTCCCCCAGGGGTCGGGGCTCGACGATCACGCCTTCGGCAACCTGTTCATCGCGGCGATGACCGCAGTCACCGGTGACTTCGAGGAGGCGGTGCGGGAGTCGAACCGAGTCCTTGCCGTGCGCGGGCAGGTCCTGCCGGCCACCAGCGTGCCCTTGAATCTCTCGGCGCAGCTGGCATCCGGTCGCTATATCCACGGCCAGGCCGGCATGGGCAATGCCGATGAGCCGATCGAGCGGGTGTTCATCGAGCCTGCCGATGTGCGTGCCAACCCCGAGGCGCTCGAGCGCATCCTCGAGGCGGACATGATCGTTATCGGCCCGGGCAGCCTGTTCAGCAGCGTGCTGCCCAATCTCCTGATCAGCGACGTGCGCGACGCGCTTGCCGCGGCCCCAGGCGTCAAGGTCTACGTCTGCAACGTCGCCACGCAGCCTGGCGAGACCGTCAATCTCACGGCCAGCGAGCACCTGCGCGTGCTGTTCGATCACGTTGGGGACGACCTGATTGACTACGTGATACTGAATCGGAACCGCGATGCCCGGCGACCGGCCGGCTGGCTGGCGCAGCCGGTCGAGATCGACGTCGGGAAGCTCGAGGAGCTGCCGGTCGTGATCGTCGAGGAGGATGTCATCGACCCGCATAACGCCCACCGCCACGATCCGGCCAAGCTCGCCGCCGCGATCATGAGGCTCCAGCAGGAAGACGGCATGGAGTCACTCCGCCAGCGCCGGGTGCGGCGGCCGACCGCGCACGCATCCTGAGCGCGCCGATGCTCCTCGCCGCCGAGGTAAAGGGGGAGCTTGCGCGAATCCACCCCGCCCGCGCGTGCTGCCGTCGCGCCGAGCTCCATGGACTGGTGCACGGCAGCGTGCGATCCCAGGTTCGCACCCTGGACCACGCGACCGCCCGAACCGCCGTCCTGCTGGCCGCGTCGCTCGACATCCCGACCGACGCGCCGCGATGGCTCAGCGGAGATGCTCGCGCGCGAACCCGGACCGCTCGGCACCACATCGTGGTCGTCTACCCGGCCGATGCCCTGGGCACGTGGTCGTGGCGTGATGCTCCGTCGTGCGACCGCCGCTCGTTCCTGCGCGGCGTGCTCCTCGGCTCCGGGTCCATCTCGTTCGGGTTGTCCGGGCCGCACGTCGAGTTCGTCCATCGCACGCCCGACGCCGCCACGTCGCTCGCCGATATGCTCACGGCCATGGACGTGCCCCCGCTTCGTGTCGAGCGTCGCGGGCACCACGTCGTGTATCTCAAGGGACACGACGAGATCACCACCCTGCTGGGTCTGGTGGGTGCCAACCGCGGGGTCCTCGAGCTCGAGACGCAGCGGGTCGGCTCCGATGTCCGCGCGCGGCTCAATCGGCTGGTCAACGCCGAGCAGGCGAATCTCGGCCGGACGGTCCGGGCAGCAGACCGTCAGCTGGCGGCGATCGACCTTCTCGAGCGTGACGGATCCCTGGCGCGGATGGCGCCATCCCTGCGCGAGACGGCGGCGCAACGGCGGCGCATGCCGGATGCCGACCTCGATACCCTAGCGTCGGCCCTCGGCGTGAGCCGATCGGCCATGAATCATCGGCTTCGCCGCCTGGTGGAGCTCGCCAGCCAGGAGGAAGCGTGATGCGTCGACCCGTCGTGGCCGGCAACTGGAAGATGAATCCGGCCTCGGCGGCCGATGCCGTTGCGCTGGCGCGGGCCGTGGATGCTTCGGCTCCCGAGCCCCACGCCGTGACGACCGTGATCTGCCCGCCAACGATCTGGCTGGCCGAGGTCCGGCGCGTTGTCACCCGGGCGGAGATCGGAGCGCAGACGATGCACTTCGCCGATGCCGGCGCGTTCACCGGGGAGACGAGCCCGCCCATGCTGGACGGCCTGGCGGGCTTCGTGATCCTCGGCCACTCCGAACGGCGCCAGTACGACGGCGAGACGGACGAAGGCGTTGGACGGAAGGTCGCCAGCGCCGTTGCCCACGGACTGCGTCCGATCGCCGCAGTGGGGGAGCGAGCCGACGAGCGCGCGGCCGGCACGACCGCGGCAGTCGTCGACCGCCAGGTCCGCGCCGCGCTCGGAGGCCTCGCGCGTCTTTCCGGCACCGGTCTCGTGATCGCGTACGAGCCGGTGTGGGCCATCGGCACGGGGGATGCGGCGACGGCCGACGACGCCCAGGAGGTCTGCGCCCAGATCCGGGCGATTCTCGTCGACCTCGACCCGGATGCTGCGCCGGAAATCCCGATCCAGTACGGCGGGAGCGTGACCGCCGACAACGCCACCGAGCTCTTCGCCCAGCCCGATATCGACGGCGCGCTCGTCGGCGGCGCGTCACTCAAGCCCGATGCCTTCGCCGCCATCCTGCGCGCCGCCGCCGGATCAGCCGCGCCGGCATGACCGGCGTCCTCGTCGTCCTCGATGGATTCGGTCTGAGCGAGGACCCCGCCCGCAACGCCCTTCTCTCTGCGTCCATGGAGCAGTGGAACCGGCTGCTGGAGACGTGTCCGCACGCCCGGCTCGACGCCTCAGGGGAGGCGGTCGGTCTGCCCGCGGGGCAGATGGGCAACAGCGAGGTGGGTCATCTCAACCTCGGGGCCGGGTTCCAGGTGCTGCAGGACCTGCCGCGGATCAGCCGAGCCATTGCCGATGGCGAGTTCTTCGAGAACGACGTGCTGGCTTCGACCTGTCGCGGGGCGGTGGAGCGGGGGAGCCGGCTTCACCTCATGGGGCTCGTCGGGCCCGGCGGGATCCACGCCGTGGACGAGCACCTCGTGGCGATGGTCGACCTCGCGGCGCGCAGCGGCCTGGATCCGGATCGGATCGCCTTCCACGCCTTCACTGACGGACGGGACACGCCGCCGCGCTCGGCCGACGGCTATCTGAGCCAGCTCGAGGCTCGATTCGACGGGCGGGCCCACGTGGCGAGCGTGAGCGGCCGCTACTACGCCATGGATCGGGATCAGCGCTGGGACCGCACAGAGCTGGCGTATCGGGCCGTGATCGAGGGCCGGGGGCTGGCAGTGCCGACCGCGGCCATGGCGATCGCCGCCGCCTACGACCGCGGTGAGAGCGACGAGTTCGTGATGCCGACCGTGATCGGCGATCCGGCGCCAATGTCCGATGGTGACGCCGTCGTCCACCTGAACTTCCGCGCCGATCGGGCGCGGCAGCTGACGCAGTCGCTCGCGCTTGCGCACTTCATTGCGTTCGACCGCGGGGCGCGCCCGTCCCTTGCCGTCACGACATTGACGGAGTACCAGGCGCCAGCCGCCCTCCCGGTGCGCGTCGCCTTCCCGCCGGTGGTGGCCGATTCACTCGCAGCGCACCTGTCGCGACTCGGAAAACGCCAGCTCCACGTTGCGGAGACGGAGAAGTACGCCCACATGACGTACTTCTTCAATGGCGGCATCGAGGACCCGTTCTCCGGCGAGGAGCGCATCCTCGTGCCATCCAACCGGGAAATCGCCACGTACGATCTCGCCCCCGAGATGAGCGCCGCACCGATCACCGATGCCGTGATGGCGGCGATCGACGCCGGGGGATTCGACTTCATCGTCGCGAACTACGCGAACCCCGATATGGTGGGCCACACCGGGGTGTGGGACGCGGCCGTGGCGGCGGCGGAGTTCATCGATGGCTGTTTGGCGCGCCTGGTCGAAGCCGCCAGCCGAACGAGGAGCCCGCTTGTGATCACCGCCGACCACGGCAACATCGAGGAGATGCGTGACGCCGATGGACGCCCGCAGACGAAGCACACGACGGCTCCAGTCCCGATCGTGATGGTCGACGCCAATCGACCCGACGCGCGACTGCGAGACGGGACGCTTGCCGATGTCGCGCCGACGCTGTGCGAGCTGCTCGGGATCGAACCCGGCCCCGAGATGACCGGGCAGTCGCTGATCGAGCCGGAATGATGCAGGTCATCGACCCATTCGAGGCCGTCGAGATCCTCTGCTAAACTTCGCGCGAAATGCAGACCCCCCTTCTTCTCGCCCAGATGATCCTGGCCATCTCGCTCATCGCGTCGATTCTGCTGCAGCAGCGCGGGACCGGCCTCGGTGGCGCATTCGGTGGCGAGGTGACCGCCTACCGCAGCCGGCGCGGCATCGAGCGCACGCTCTTTCGCCTGACGGTCGTGCTGGCCATGCTGTTCGTGGCCTTCAGCCTGCTCAACCTGGTGCCGCAGAACTGACCTGGGCGCCGTGCTATCATCGGCCCTCGCAATCGGAGATCGCTCCGAATGCGGCTGTGCCGAGGTGGCGGAATAGGCAGACGCGCTAGGTTCAGGACCTAGTGACCGCAAGGTCGTGTGGGTTCAAGTCCCTCCCTCGGTACCAACCTCGGGGCCCAGGTGGCGGAATTGGTATACGCGTACGTTTGAGGGGCGTATGAGGCAACTCATCCGGGTTCAAGTCCCGGCCTGG
>JBDSJJ010000044.1:0-27309 GCA_039917415.1 Candidatus Limnocylindria bacterium
AGACACTCGGCCAGGCGCTGAGCATGGGCTATGACCTGGCCGATGCGGAGATCCACCTGGCGGTGGCGCCGCACGGTGCGCTGGATCCGGCCCTGCTGCCAGGATCGATCACGACCCCGGTCGGGAATCCGACCTACTGGTGGCTGTCGATCTTCATGCCCGTGTCCTGACTGCAGACTGACGATCGTAGTGCGGGTGGACCGGGAGGCCCACCCGCCCACCCTTCGGAGGACCCGACCCATGACCTCGATCTGGCAACGACCCATCTCTCGACGACAGGTACTCTCGCGTGCCGCCGCGGGCGCCGCCCTCCTGACGCCGATGCACCTGGTGGCCGGTCGCGGGCTCGTGAGCGGCTCGCCACGCCCGGCGGCAGCGACCGAATTCGGTGCACAGGTTCCGGCTGCCTGGTTCGACCTGGCCCAGCAGCTGATCCAGCGGACACCCGGATTCAGCCCGCCCGTGGCGTCACGCGCCATCGGTTGCCTGGGCGTCGGCCTGTACGAGGCGGTCGTGCCCGGCATTCCCGATCACGTCAGCCTGGCCGGTGCGGTGCACGGGCTCCCGGCCATGCCATCAGCGGGCCGCAACGCGGCTTATCACTGGCCTTCCGTCGCCAACGCCGCGATGGCGGCAATGGCTCGGAACCTGTTCCCGACCGCCCCCGACGATCTGCGAGGTGAGATCGGGGCGCTGGAGGAACGCCTGGAAGGAGGCACTCCTCGCGGCATGATGTCGCGCTCCGTCCAGCGGGGACGTGAGATCGCGTCCGCGATCGACACCTGGTCTCGCGGAGACGGTGGGCACGAAGGCTTCCTGCGGAACTTCCCGGCCGACTACGTACCGCCCGAGGGCCCTGGCCTCTGGGTGCCGACCGCGCCCGGTTTCCTGCCGGCCCTGCAGCCCCGCTGGGGAGGCAACCGATGCATGGTCCTCGGATCGCCGCGGGATTGCTACCCTGGTTCACCACCCGAGTTCTCGACCGAACCGGGCTCGGCATTCTTCGCGGAGGCACTGGAGGTCCATGAGGCCGTCAACCGGTTGACGCCCGAGCAGCGTGAGGTCGCCCTGTTCTGGTCGGACGACCCGGGTCTGACGGCAACGCCGCCGGGCCACTCCCTGTCGATCCTCACCCAGCTCCTCCGGGTCCAGGACCGCTCGCTGGCCTTCGCGGCCGAGGCGTATGCTCGCACCGGGGCGGCTGTGTGCGATGCATTCATCGCGTGCTGGTACGTCAAGTACCGCGAAAACCTCATCCGCCCGATCACGTACATCCGGCGCCATGTCGACCCGGCCTGGGGCGACCCGCTTCCGCTCGCCACGCCACCGTTTCCCGAGTACACCTCGGGCCACTCCGTGCAATCCGGCGCATCGGCCGAGGTCATGACGGGGCTGTTCGGGAACGTGGCTTTCACCGACCATACCCACGATGCTCGTGGCTTGGCTCCGCGGTCGTTCGGCTCACCGGCCGAATTCGCGCAGGAGGCTGCGATCTCGCGCCTCTATGGCGGGATCCACTTCCGGTCCGCGATCGAGCGCGGTCTCGACCAAGGGCGATGCATCGGTGCGGCGGTTAACGCGGTGCGGTTGGCGCGCTGAGCCGGGCGCACGAGAGGCGTTGGTGGCGGCTCATTCGGATGCAGTCGCCGAGGAAGCGGAGGGTCGGGGCGACGTGCTGGGCCATCGTCGCGTCGGAGCCTGTGGCTGCGGGGATAACGAACGTTTCGCGGCCTTGGAACGGCCGACGAGCTTTCATACGGCTCACCTCGGCCAGGTTCACTCGATCTCGGACGCGTCGGTCATGATGCGCGCGGACCAGAGTTGGCGCGGCGTCGCCACGCCCTTGAGGGTGTGCTCGCCACGGTCCGCGAAGTCGATGTCCTCCGCCGTGACCATCTCGCGCACGGTCGAGCTGATCAGGGTCTCGCCGGGCTTCGCCACCGTTGCGACACGCGATGCGATGTGCACCGCGAGGCCGCGCACGTTGCCGGGAACCGGCTCGACTTCGCCGGTGTGCAAGCCGATCCTGACCTGCAGCCCGAGCTCCTTCGCGTCGGCATGGATCGCCGATGCAGCCCGGATCGCACGCGCCGGCGAGTCGAACGTCGCGAGGACTCCGTCCCCGGTTGTTGCGACCTCGAACCCGCGGTATCGATCGAGGGCACGCCGAATCTGTCCGTAGTGGGCGGTATGTGTCGACTTCCACGCTCGTTCGCCCACCTGCTCGATCGTCGCGGTCGAGTCGACGATGTCGGTGACCAGGACGGTGGCGACGAAGCTCTCCCCGGCAGCGGCGCGTCCGAAGCCGAAGATCCCGGCAATCTCCACCGTCTCAAACGGCTCGTCGCCGACCACCCAGGCGTCGTGCCCCGGCGGGAGATCGAAGACGTCGTC
Organism: Candidatus Limnocylindria bacterium; assembly: GCA_039917415.1. Taxonomy (GTDB): domain Bacteria; phylum Chloroflexota; class Limnocylindria; order QHBO01; family QHBO01; genus JACDBZ01. The sequence goes on from JBDSJJ010000044.1 coordinate 2,395, forward strand.
CGGGCCAACCTCAATTTCCGTGCCGTCGTCCATGCGAGCGTGGAGCCGGCCGCTCAGCACCAGACCGAGATGGCGGAACGTGCACGACGGAGTTCCGACCGTCGGCTTTAGGTCGACCGACCACCTCCAGCCGGGCTGGATGGTCGAGCGGCCGATGATCTGCTCTCCGATCTCGACGCTGCGCTCGACGACCTTGTCGGCTCGATACATGTCATCCGGTGAGCGAATGCTCTTGACTCGCGGGTGCGCCATCCCACTCTTCCAGCAGTCGTGTTTCGCCCAGTGTGCGCCCGCGGTCAACTGTCGCCGCCACGAAACCGGGCGATCTCGGCCGAAGGAACGCGGACCGCCTGGATCGCGTCCGGGGTCCCACTATCCTCAAGGGAGACGAGCGCATCATCGGTCATTTGGATGGGGGCACATCCTCGGTCTGGCGATGACGGGCTGCGGCGTCACGCTCCTGCCGGGCGCTATCGATCCCGCGTGCCAGGGCCGCCCTGATGCCACCGACTGCCAGGCGGCCCTCGAGGTGGCGCGGCCCGAGCTCGGATCGGACCTGGACGGCTACGAGCTCACGATCTCGCCGATCACCTGCAACGTCGAGGGGCGCACCACGTGGGTCGAATCGATCCCCGATCCGGAGGGCGAGTGCCTGCCGTCCGGCGGCGTCGAGCTCGGTCGGACACCGACGGGACCATGGACCGTGGTCTCGCTGACCCACGGCGCCCCGCCCTGCGCCTTCGAGGACGTCTAATCGCCGCCCGGAGAACGGCGGACTGCCGTCCACGGGCGGCTGTCAGCGAACTCCGGCGAACCGCCGAACTGTCGCGAGGGCAACCGACGTTGCGTCGTCGATCGATAACCCCCGGCCGTTGAACTCGGCCGCTTCGGATCCGGCGCCAAGGCCGGACCGGGCCTTGACCATGGCGGCATCCATGATGTCGCGCGTCCCGGGATCCGGAATGAGCGAGGTCGAGGAGTAGGCCGCTTCTGCGGCCGACAAAAGGACGACGGCCAGCCGGTGGTCGCCGCCCTCGGTCGCCAGGATGCCGGCGGATCCGATGAGCGACGTCAGCAGGTACAGGCTTTCGAGCCGGATGGCCGTCTCCATGGCCCGCTCCAGATAGGTCGCGGCCCGGGCAAGATCAGGAATTTCCATGGCGAGGTCGCCCATGTTCGCGAGCTCCACCGCCTCGCCGAATGCATCGCCCATGGCACGCCGGATCGCCAGGCTGCGTTCGAACCACTCCAGCGCCCCGGACCGGTCATCGACGGTGTGGGCCGCCCACGCCAGCATGTGGTAGGCGCCGCGCTGGACGGCCTGATCCTCGCCGGCAATCTCCAGAGCCCGATTCGAGCGCTGCTCGATCTGGGCGGCGTCCTGTTCGCGGAACGCGACCCGCGCCAGGCTCACCTCGCCGAGGGCCGCGGTGACCCGATCACCGACTTCGTCCGCCGCACTGACGGCCGCCTCGCCCCAGTGCCGTGCGGCTGGCTGGTCGCCGCGGCGGAACGCTGTCGTGCTTGCCGTGAGCATCGTTCGGGCGCGCAGGAATGGGTCGATGCCGTCGCCCGGACTTGCCAGCTCCAGGGCACGCTCGGCGAGCGCCTGTCCATCATCTGCGCGGCCGCTGTCCTGCCAGAAGGCGTCCAGGCCGGTGATCATCGTCATCGCCTCCGCCAATAGCTCGGTGTCGAGTAGGCGACGGATGGCCGGTCCCAGGTCGTCGGAGGCGGCAAGCAATGCCCGACCGACTGGCTCATAGGCACCGGTCATCGCCGTCGCCCGTGCGCGCTCGGTGAGCGCCACGAGTTCGCTGATGCGTTCATCCGAAGGCGCAGACATTCCGAGCATCATGCGTATCCGGGCTGCCCTGTCCAGTCCCGGGTCGAAGCTCGGTCGCGTTGGTGCGTCATTCGGAGCTGGTCGCCCTCGAGGTCTTGGCAAAGGCCCCGATCCAGACACCGCCGATGATCACCGCGCCGCCCACGAGCAGTGCCGGCGTCATCGGCTCGCCGGTGAGGAGCGCCGAATAGACGACGGTCGCAATCGGCATGAGGAGCAGGGTGTAGGACGTCGACGACGCACTCCATCGGCCGAGCAGGAAGATGTACAGACCGAACACCGCCACCGAGCCGCCGAGGACCAGAAAGACCATGGCCGTCCACGTGTCGGATCGCGTTGGCAGGAGCCATGCATCGCCGACGACGGCGGAGATTGCCAGGAGGATCAGGCCGCCGCCGAGCATCCCGACCGCGTTGCTCGCCAGCGGGTGCGCTCGGGGCGTCAGCTTCACCACCACGCCCGACTCGGCCAAGAACGCGGCCCCACCGATCACCGCAAGCAGGGACAGGAGCGGGACATCGGCCGAGACGCGGTCGCTGACGAGCAGGGCGAGGCCCGACAGCGCAGTGAGCGACCCACCCACTGCCCGCAGGCTCAAGCGCTCAAGCCCGTGCGCGACGGCGAACACCAGCGTCAGCAGCGGGATGACCGCGATGATGATCTGCGCGGTGCCCGGCGGTGTCTCGCGCAGGCCCCAGAAGAGCAGCGCGTAGGCTCCAGCGAAGGCGAAGACGCCATAGATCAGTGCGCCGATGAGGGCGCCGCCACTCGGGATGGGGACGCGACAGGCGGCCATGAACGCCGCGAACAGCAGGCCCGCCGCAAGGAAGCGAACGGCCGCAGCCCAGAGCGGGTCGAGTTCATGGACGGCAATCGCCACGCCAACCGCATTGCCGCCGCCGATGAGCGCGATCGCAACGAAAACCGCGACATTGGACCGCTGCTCGGAACTGGACGATCGCACGCATGGAGTCTAAGGCCCGGGTCGATCCCTGCGGTGCCTGACGCTCGAATGAGCGACCGCGGCCTCATCGTCCGAGGTCGCGGTCCTCGAGCTCCCAGGCGTGGTCCATCAGGTGGTGGCCGGTGCGGCGGATGAGGAACGCGATCGGCCACCGGCGAGCCATCCGTCCGTCGGCGTGGTAGGCGCGGATCGCGTCCAGGAACTCGTGCCGATGCTTGGCAAGGCGCTTCGGGGTGGTCAGGATCCCAGGCCCGGTGCGAGAGACGACGACGCGCAGCTGGCTCACGGCCCACAGCCTCGTGCTTGCGGTCGGACGCGCGTTGGTTGACGCGATGCCGCCGCGATTGACAAAGCTACAAGATGGATCCCTTGACAATGCATCAGAGTCTGATATAGCGTGCACGCATGGACGCAGCGAGTCAGCCGAACGAGCATCCTCCGGTCTCCCGGACCGGAGTGCTGGTCCTCATCGCCATCGGCCCGGAGGAGCGGCATGGGTACGCGATCATGCAGGAGGTCAGCCGGATCACGAACGGCGCGACGCGGCTAGGGCCGGGTGGTGTGTACACCACCATCCGTCGGCTCTCCGACGATGGCCTGATCGAAGAGTCCGATGAACGACCTGACGCCGACCAGGATGACCAGCGGCGCCGCTATTACCGCCTGACCGGCCTTGGCCGGGCCGTGGTGGCGGCCGAGGTCATTCGCCTCGAGAGCCTCGTTCAGGCCGCGCGACCCTGGGCCCACGCGGCCCGGGAATGAGCGCGCGACCGGGGGTCGGCGAGCGCGTATACCGCGGGTTCCTCCGCCTCTACCCACGGGAATTTCGCGAACGATTCTCCGACGAGATGGTCGTGCTCTTCCGCGATCGGCTGCGCGACGCCCGCGCAGAGGGCCTGTTGGCGGGCCGGACCGCGGCGTGGCTGACCATGCTCGCCGACGTGACCGTCACCGCAATGGGGGAGCAGCTTCAAAGGAGGCGCACCGTGGCACATTCCATCGCAGCGACACCGTCCATTCCGGCCCGCGCCCTCGGCATCGTCGGCATGCTGGGCGGCATCGCACTGCTTGCCGCATTCGTGGTCGACATCCCGTCCGAACTCAACGCTCTGCGGATCATCCTGTTCAACCTCGGGGCCGTCGCCGTCGTGATCGCCGTCACCGTCTCCCGGCGCCACGCACTATCGCCGGCTCTCGTGGTCGGTGGCCTGGCCGCCCTCCTGGCCAACGCCTTGTTCGTGGGGATGGTGCTCACCTGGTCTTCCGGACTGCCCCTTTTCTGGGCCGGGCTGGCGATGTGGGTCGGGAACGCCCTGTTCGGTGTCGCGGTCCTACGCATCGGCGGGCGCTCCCGCATCGGCGGACTTGCGCTCGTGATCGGCGGGCCGCTGGCGCTCACCGGCATCGACAGGCTCGGGCTCACCAGCCCGGCCACCCCGACGATCTTCGGTCCGCTGTCGTTGGCCGGAATTGCGCTCGTCGGCGTCGGCTGGATCGTGCTGGGGGCCGATGTCGTGGCGCGTCGACGACTCGTGGCTCCGCCCGACCGGTGACAGCCACCCGAACCCGGCAATCGCGTCACCGGATCGGCTAGATAGAGACGCTCAGCGGACGAGGCGGTGCCGTCTGGCCCGCGCTCGGGGCTGATGCTCGACGCGGCGTGCACAATCAGTCGATGAAAAGCAGGCATCGCCGGCTGTTGGTCCCAGCGGTCCTCGTCGCACTCGTCGCGGCGGCCTGCACCACGGCGCCGCTACGAGACCGTGGCGTCGCTCATCGACGTCTCGGTCGACGGCGACCACTTGTGCATGGAAGTGGCTCCGTCGCCGGAGTTCATTGCGCAGCTTGGCGAGGACGCCGACCACGTGGAGCCGCCGATTCCCCTCCGCATGCTTCCCGACTCGGACCGGTACGTCGTCACGGACGGACCGCACGACGGCGAGCAGGGCTTCTTCATGCGGGACGCAGTGTCAGACGCCATTCGGGGCATCCACGTTCACGGCCGATACGCCCCACGCACCGATCCGGCTCACTGATCAGGGCAGGCCCGTCAAGGCGCGTCTGCGCAGCATTCAGCGAATGAGGGCCACCTTCGGTCCGACCGGGACGGCGACCCAGGCTTCGTCGGCGGTCGCGACAACCGCGTTCATCCGCACCCCGAGGGCCAGGCAGAGGCGATCTCCGAGCGACAGCGCGGTGCCCGTATGCCAGAGCTCGGCCGCGATCTCGGCGTCAGCGACCGTCACGTCGACCACGGTCACCCCGAATGAGGCGAAGCAGCCGGCCGACGATGCCCGCCGGGGCGCCGTGCTGTCGCACCTTCTGGAGAACCTCCGACCAGTTCGCCGCACCGATGACCGCGTCCATCAACATCGGCTCTGCCTCATCCGCGCCCTCTTCGTCCTGGAGCCAGGCAAGGACCACGGATGCATCGACGACGGTCGTCACGTGACGGCGCCCGACTCGCGAGCAGCTTCGGCTCTACGCTCATCAATCAGCCCCTGGCGCATGCTGACGCCGATGTCCGTCAAGCCGCCATGTTCAACGCGGGCCGCGACCGCCGCGATTCGGCAGCCGGCCCAGGAGCGTCACGGTGTTGAGCGCACGACAACCAGGCGATCTGCCGCTGACTCCGCCCCCCACACCTCGCCCGGCCGGCCGAGGAGCTGGCGGACTTCCGGGGGGCTGGCTATCGGCCGAGAAGCTGGTGAATGTCTCCGAGGTGGGATCGAAGCGGACGATGGCGTTGGCTCCGAAGTCGCTGAGCCACACCGCATCGACCCGAGCGCAACCTCGCGGACGTCCCCCGTCTCGGGATCGAGCCACCCGAGCTCACCCGACCCCTGGGCGGTATACCACACGCCGCCGTCCTCGGCCGGGGCGACGTCATGCGGCTGCGAGCCGGCTGGCACCGAGTACGTTTCCGTCGCGAAGGTGGGCGGCCCGGCCAAGGCGGGGCTGGACGATGCTTCCGTGACCTGCGACGGCACGGCGGTCGGTGATGGTGTGGCCGGCGTAGACAGCGAGGTCGATGGCGGCGCGAGGTTCGGGCATCGGCGGCTTCTCGACCAGGCCGACGAACTCCTCGAGGGCCCAATCGCGGATCCGGCGGTTGAAGAGCGGCCCGTTCGGCTCGCCGTTCGTCAGTGACACGACCGCGAACCGTTGCGCCGGAACCATCGTGAATCCGGCGTACTGCCCGTTCGTCGACCCGCCATGGGCCACGACCGTCAATCCATCGATCTCGCTGAGCAGCCACGAGATTCCCACGGCGTCTCCGAGATCGGATCCGGGCAAGGTTGCGGTGGCCTCCTGCATCTTCCCGATGAGGTCGGCGGCCACCACATGGGTTCCGTCGGCTGAGCGTCCCCGGTCGAGGTGGAAGCGTGCCCATCGGAGCTGGTCGGGCGCAGTCGCGGAGAGTCCACCCATCGGGTTGCCGCTGCGTGCCATCGCCCACGGTCGCAGCACCCTCTGCGTCCCGTCCTCCTCGCACCGATGCCCGACGGTTTGAGACCGCGCCGCGTATCGGGAGCGGAACGCACAACGCGGCGGGTGGGTGAGCCCCCAGAGCTCTTTCCCATGCGCCTGTCGCCGCCTACTTGTTTGACCGGGTCTTCTTCACCCGCGACCTCCGGCGCGTGTCATTCTCGCCATGAATCGAGCACGGGTGAGCGTCGCCCGCTCCGCAGCATGGCGTTCGTGCTGGTGGGCGCTCGATATTTCGCGAGATTGCGCCTCCGATCGCCGCCCGAGTGAAATCCACTCGATCCATCGCGAAGTCCGGCTGAAAATTCCCGACTGTCAACCATCCATCGTGAGCGGCCCCGGGGTGGCGGAAGCGTCGACAATCGAGCCGAAGGTGCCCGGGACGGATGTCTCCAACTGCCGTCGGCTCAGCGACTGGCAGGTTTCGATCAGCCAGAGCATGGCCCACGTTTGGTGTGCGAAGGCATCGTCGAGCAGCGTGTTGGTCATCCGTGAAGTATCCGCCGATGCCACGCGGGGGTCAGCCGCTGGTCGACACCCACGGTCGTGGTTACTTTGCGGCCGCAGCCTTCTTCGGCTTCTTCTGCTTCTTGTTCTTGCTCTTCGAACCAGGTCCCTTGTCGCCCATCAGACCGTCCTCCTGTGCAGGGGTCGATGCGGCGCATCGGCCTGCCATGAGTATCGTGCGCCGCGCGTCAAGCGGCGCCGGCCGTGTTACGAGCGCGCTGCCGCGCGTCAGACCTGGATGATCACCTTGGCGCGGGCGCGCATGGTCTCGAGATAGCGGATCGCCTCGGGGACTTCGGCCAGGGGATAGCAGCGGTCGATCATCGGCTTCACCTTCCCGGACGCGATGAGCTCATTCATCGTCTCGAGATCCTCGCGGCGCGTGTCGGTGAGGTGGCCGAGCAGGCGCTGGCTTCCGAATCGGCTGAGGATGCCCGCCGCGAACATCCGGGCGATCGGCGCGATCCACTTCCCCTTGGACGCCCCGACGAGCACGAGGGTCCCGGTCGGCGTCAGCACGCGGCGCATCGAGCGCAGCGATCGGTTCGCGGCGTTGTCAATGATGAGGTCGTACCGCGTGCTGCCGCGCGTGAAGTCCCCGGCGGTGTAGTCGATCACGTGATCGGCACCGAGAGAGCGCACCATCTCGACGTTCGGGCTGCTCGTCACGCCGGTCACCTCGGCGCCATCGGCCTTCGCGATCTGGACGGCGAACGTTCCGACGCCCCCGGACGCTCCGTTGACCAGCACCTTCTGTCCGGGCTTCACGTTTCCCTTGTCGCGCAGCGCCTGCAGCGCGGTGACACCGGCTGCCGGGATCGCCGCCGCCTCCTCGAACGTGATGTGCGCCGGCTTCGCGATGAACAACCGCTCAGGCCCGGCCACGTACTCGGCGCAGGCGCGGGACTTCTCGCCCCACACCTCGTCGCCGACCCGGAGGGCGGTGACTCCGGAGCCGATCGCCTCCACGACGCCAGCCACGTCCACCCCGGGGATGTTGCGCTTCGGCGTTCGCAGGCCTGAGCTGGTGCGGACGATGTAAGGCTGCCCACGGAGGAAATGCCAATCGAGAGGGTTCACGGACGCGGCCCTGACCCGCGCGAGGACGCCGTCGTCTCCGAAAGTCGGCATCGGCACGTTCTCGAGGCTGAGCACGTCGGGCGAACCGTATTTGCGATACGTCATCGCCTTCATGGTGTCCTGGGGCATGCTTTCTCCGCTGATAGGAATTCGTACACCGTAAGACGGTAACCGTACGGTGTAAGATTGTCAACATGGTCTCCCAGATCGACCCGGAGGTGACGCGTCAGCCGATGAGCCGAGAACGCGTGCTGGATGCCGCCATCGCCCTGGCCGATCGTGGCGGAATCGGCGCCCTCAGCATGCGCAAGCTCGCCCAGGAGCTCGGCATCGAGGCGATGACGCTCTACTACCACGTGGCCAACAAGGACGCGATCCTCGACGGGATCCTGGACATGGTGGTCAGGGAGATCGAGCTCCCGTCGGCGGATTCCGATTGGAAGGAAGCCATCAGGCGCAGCGCGATCTCGGCCCACGAGGTCCTGCAGCGCCATTCGTGGGCTGCAGGGCTCACACTCGCGTCCAGGCGGGTCAGTCCTGCCCGGCTGCGCCACATGAATGCCATCCTCGGAACGCTGCGCGGCGCCGGCTTCTCGGCTGAGATGACCGACCACGCCTACCACGCCCTCGACAGCCACGTCATGGGCTTCACCCTGTGGGTGGTGGGAATGGACCTCGGAGCCGACGATGACTTCGACGCCATGGCCACCGACTTCCTCGCCACGCTGGATCGGGACGAGCTGCCGCACCTCGCCGAGCACGTGGAGCAGCACCTCCGGCCGCGGAGCCCGGACGACGAGGGCGATTTCGCGTTCGGGCTGGATCTCATCCTCGATGGCCTCGAACGGGTGGTGTCGGCCAGCTGACTGCACGGATCTTCATCGTGGTTACCCGCGCCTTCGAAATCGGCGATTTTACGGGCTGACCATCCGACGCCATCCTTGCCCGATGCGAATCGCCGCACTTCTTCTCGGCCTTGCCCTTGCGATCGCCGCAACCGGCCCGGTCGCCGCGGATGACGGCCTGACCCGGGCCATCGCGACCGCTTACTTCCCGCGCAACGCCGATGCCGATCTGCACGCCATCGCCCACGAGCGCGCTGCTGAGCTCGCCGCGTGCGAGTGCCTGGAGCACGATGGCATGCGCTCCGAAACGGCCGAGGTCGTTGCCTGGAACAGCGGCAAGGCTGAACCGGTCGGGTCAGTGGTCTCCCGATGGCAGGCCAGCGCGGGGCACGACAAGATCCTGTCGAACCAGTCCTACGGCCGCATCGGCTGCGCGGAAACCGTCACCGGCGACACGCACTGGTTCGCCTGCGTCCTCGCCAGCGGCCCGCTGCCCGCGACGACGGGAGGCGGGACCGCTTCGGGGCCGTTGCTCCTGCCCGATACGGCGCTCCCGGCGCCGGGCTCGCACGCGGCACGTCTCGGACGCCCGACCCCGGTCCAGTCGCCGAAGGTTTTCTCCGTCACCATGACGGGTCATGACGGGTGACCCGGCGGTCGACGCCTACCTTGCCAAGCAACCCGACCAGCAGCGCGCGGCGCTCGAGCACCTCCGCGCGCAGGTCGGAAGCCTCGTGCCCGATGCGGTCGAGTCGATCAGCTACGCGATCCCTGCATTCAAGCTGCGCGGCCACGGCATCGTGTGGATGGCCGGCTGGAAGGCGCACTGCAGCATCTACCCCCTGACCGATGCCTTCCTGGCGGACCATGCGAGCGAGCTCGAGGGATCCGGGCAGGGGAAGGGTACGTTGCGATTCTCGCCCGATGCACCATTGCCCGATCCGCTGCTGGAGGCGCTGATCCGGGCGCGGCTATCCGATATCGAAGCCGACGAGCGCCAGGCCCTTGGACGATGAGGAGGTCCTGCCACATGTGGCAGGCATCTGAAGTTGCCAGCGTCTGGTGTACGGTGGTCGCATGGTTGGTACCGGGATCGTGGAGCAGCTAGACCAGGCGCGACGGGCGTTCGACGGTCGGCGCTGGGCCGAGGCCGTCGAGATCTTCGAGCGGATCGACGCCGCCGGCGACCTCGAGCGTGAGGACCTTGATCGGTATGGCGAGGCCGCGTGGTGGACGGGCCAGCTGAACACGGCCATCGCGGTCCGCGAGCGCGCGCACTCCGCCCATGTCGCGGCCGGCGACCCGCTGCGGGCGGCATCGGCTGCGCTCTCGGTGGCCGCCGACCACAGCCACAAGCTCCAGAGCTCGCTGGTGGGTGGATGGGTGCGCCGGGCGGAGCGCCTCCTGGCGGACGTCCCCGAGGCGCCGGCGCACGGATACCTGGCCCGCGCTCGCCTGGGTGCCGCACTCGGGGCGGGGGACCTGGACGAGGCGCTGCGCCAGGCGGAGGAGGTGCTGGCCATCGGCGTCCGGACCGGGAGCGCTGACATCGAGGCGCTCGGGCTCCAGGACAAGGGACGCGTCCTGGTGGCCATGGGAGAAGTGGACGAGGGGCTCGCCCTGCTCGACGAGGCGATCGTCGCCGCGGTCGGTGGCAACCTCAACCCGTATCCCACCGCCATCGTCTACTGCAACGCGACGGTCGCATGCCAGGATCTCGCCGACTACCGACGCGCGGTCGAGTTTGCCGAGGCTGCCCGACAGTGGTGCGATCGCCAGGCGATCACCGGCTTCCCCGGGATGTGCCGAGTTCGTCGAGCCGAGGTCACCCGGCTGCGCGGGTCGTGGGCGGAGGCCGAGAGCGAAGCCCGTCAGGCATGCGTCGAGCTCCAGGACTTCTGCCTGGACTACGCGGGCGAGGGCTTCTACCAGGTTGGCGAGATCCGGCTGCGCATGGGTGACCTTGCCGCGTCCGACGAGGCGTTCCGCCAGGCCCACGAGCTCGGCCGCGCTCCGCTGCCCGGACTTGCCCTGCTGCGACTGGCCCAGGGCAAAGCCGCGGCCGGCGTCACGATGCTGAAGCGCGCGCTGGACGACCCGGCGACGATTCCGCTCACCCGAGCGCGGATCCTGGGTGCCTACGTCGAGCTCACGTCGAGCGGCAGCACGATCGACGACGCCGCGGAACGGGCCGCCGAGCTGCAGCTGCTCGCGGAGCGCTTCGGAACGCACGCCCTGCTCGCCACGGCGGCGATGGCGAACGGGCAGGTGGCGCTGGCCCGCATGGATGCCGCCACAGCGGCGACCCATCTCGAACGAGCGCGCCGCCTGTGGCAGGAGACCGACGCTCCCTACGAGACCGCGCGCGCGCGGGAGCTGCTCGGCCGGTCTCATGCCGCGGCCGGCGATGCCGAGGCGGCCGGTCTCGAGATCAAGGCCGCCCTGGCCACCTACCGGAGGCTCGGAGCCGTACCCGATGCCGAGCGGTCCGACTCGATCCTGCTCAACATTGCCTCGGAGACGCCGAGCCATCCGGTGACCCGGACAATGATGTTCACCGATATCGTCCGCTCCACCGAGCTCATCGAGGCCATCGGCGACGAGGCATGGACCCGCCTGCTGCAGTGGCACGATCGCGCGATCCGCGAGCTGATCGCCGAGCATGACGGCGAAGAGATCCATCATGCCGGCGACGGCTTCTTCGTCGCGTTCGGCGATGCCGACCGGGCCATCGGCTGCGCCGTCGCGATCCAGCGGCGCCTTCGTGATCACCGCCGTGAGCATGGGTTCGCGCCGAGCGTGAGGATCGGCCTCCACGTCGGTGACGTCGCGCAGCAGGGCGCGAGCTACGAGGGCCGGGCGGTCCATCTCGCGGCCCGCATCGGCGCCCTCGCCGCCACCGACGAGATCCTGGCCAGCCGCGACGTGCTCGACGCGGCGCGTGGTGCGTACGCGCGCGGCCCCGAGCGCGACGTCCAGCTCAAGGGACTCCGCGAGCCGGTCGCGGTGGCCGCCGTCCGCGGGGATTCGGGCGGCTGACTCCTCTCGTCCTTCGGTCGCTCACTCCTCGCCGATGTCCTCGTTCCAGATCTGGGGGTGTGCCTCGATGAACTCGTTCATGAGATCGACGCACTCCTGCGAGTCGAGGTTGATGACCTCCACGCCGCGCTGGCGCAGGTAGTCCTCGCCGCCGACGAACGTGCGGTTCTCGCCCATCACGACCCTTGGGATGCCGTAGAGAAGGATCGCGCCCGTGCACATGTCGCACGGCGAGAGGGTCGTGTACATCGTCGAGCGCCGGTAGACCGACGCCGGCAAGCGCCCACCGTTCTCGAGCGCATCGGTCTCTCCGTGGCGGATCGCGCTGTTCTGCTGCACGCGTCGGTTGTGCCCGAGGGCGAGCACGGTCCCGTCATCGGCGACCAGGGCACCACCGATCGGCACGCCACCCTCGGATCGGCCGATCTTCGCCTGCTCGATGGCGTGCTGCAGGCCGGCGTGGTCTCGGTCAAGGGTCTCCATCGGTTCTCCTATCGTGGTCAGCTGCGACGGTAGGGCTTGAGATACGCGCCCGGGTAGGCGACGTTGCGGCCGGAGAGCGCCAGCGCGGCAATCACGACCAGGTAGGGGAGTGCGAGCAACAGCTCGAACGGGATCTCGCCGAAGCCCGGCAGGATCCTGAGGCGGAACTGGAGCGAGAACACGAGCGAGAAGATCAGGGCGCCGGCCAGGCCGCGGAAGATGCGCCAGCGGCCGAAGATGACGAGCGCGACGCACACCCAGCCACGCCCCGCAATGATGTCGAGGGTGAAGCTGCCGAGCAGCGCCAGGGTGATGAACGCGCCGCCGATGGCCATCAGCGCGCCGCCCAGCATGAGGGCCAGGTATCGCGTGCGGACGACGCTCACGCCCGCCGCGTCGGCCGCCTCGGGTTTCTCGCCGACGGCGCGGATCTCAAGGCCGAAATTGGAGCGCTGGAGCAGCCACCACGCGGCCGGAACGATGATGAGGAAGGCGACCCAGGTCAGCGCGTACTGGTCAAAGATCTTGCCGATCTCGCCGATGCCGCCGAGCGGGTTGACGGTGCCCATCGGCTCGATGCGCTGGAGCTCGCCGCCCTGGAAGATGAGGCGGTTCGCGAACTCTGATGCGCCGATGAGCCCGATCGTCAGGCCGATCCCCGACACGTGCTGGTTCGCGCCGAACGTCACCGTCAGAAGCGCCATGAGCGCTCCGGCGCCGATGCCGACCGAGATGGCCGCCAGCAGGCCGATGAGCGGCGATCCGGTGGCCCAGGCCGCCGCGAAGCCCGCGAAGGCCCCGGCGTACATCGTTCCTTCGATCCCGAGGTTGAGGACGCCACTCCGTTCACTGTACGTCTCGCCGACCGTGCCGTAGACCAGCGGAGTGGCGTTGCGCAGCGTGGCGGCGAGAAGATCGATGAGGAACGTCATCCGGGCTGCACCTCTGCCCCCGGGCTGGCACCGTTGTCGCCGGGCGTCGTGGCCGGGAGTCGGCGGACGTGATGGCGCCGCAACGTCAGGAGGGCGATCGTGGTGAGGAGCAGCACTCCCTGGACCACTGCGCCAAGTTGCGACGGAATCCCGAGCGAGCGGGCCGCGGAGCTGGCGCCGACCGTGAGGTCGCCGAGGAAGAGGGCCGCGACGGCAACGCCCGGCATCGTCAACGTCCCGAGCGTGGCGACCACGATGCCGGTGTATCCGTAGCCGGGGGAGAGCCCGCCCGTCAGCCGGTTCTGGATCCCTGCCACTTCGCTTACGCCCGCGATTCCGGCGATCGCGCCGCTCACCAGGGCAGCCCCGAGGAGGGTGCGCGAGACGTTGATGCCGGCGAACCGTGCACCTTGCGGGCTCAGGCCGGCGGCGCGCAGGCGCAGTCCGGTCGGCGTGCGCGCCAGCACGTACCAGGCGACGGCCACGACGGCGATGGCGAGGAGGAATCCGATGTGCACCCGCGACCGCTCGATGAGTATCGGGAACTCGGCGGAGGCCGCGATCCGTTCGGACTCCGGGAAGCCGGTCACCGGATCGCGCCACGGACCGTGAAGGAGACCGTTCACCAACAGCAGAGCCACCGGGTTGAGGAGGAGCGTCGTCACCACCTCGTCGATCCCGAACCGCACCCGCAGAAGCGCCGGCACCAATGCCCAGGCCGCCCCCAGGAGTGCTCCGCCTCCGACCATGAGGGCCAAGGCGAGCAGAGGAGGGAGGCTTCCGACCACGGTGCCGATGCCGGCAGCCGCCACCGCCCCGAGGAGCAATTGGCCCTCCGCGCCGATGTTCCAGTAACCCGCCCGGAACGCGATCGCCACGGCTGCGCCCGTGAGCATGATCGGGGTTGCGCTGACGAGCACCTCGAGCAGGGTGAACTGCGAGGTCAGAGGCACCACGAGGTACGCGGCGTACGCCGCGACTGGGTTGGCACCCGCGAGCAGGATGGGGATGGCGGTGATGGCGAACGTCAACAGCACCGCCGCGACGAGGAGGACCGGCGTCGACCAGGGCGAAATGCGCATCAGGCGGCGTCCCCTCGGCCGGCCATGAGCATGCTCAGCTCATTGACGTCGGCATCCGCCACCGACATGGCACCGACGATCCTGCCCTCGTACAGTACGACGAGGCGGTCGGACAGGGCCAGCAGCTCGTCGAGGTCCTCCGAGACGAGAAGGATGGCCGCACCCGCCTGCCGTCGCTCGAGCAGCTGTCGGCGGACATAATCGGTCGCGCCGACATCGAGACCGCGGGTGGGCTGTGAGACGACGACCACCCGCGGGTCCCGGGACAAGACTCGGGCGAGCAGTACCTTCTGGATGTTCCCGCCCGAGAGCGAGGCCACCGGGTCCTCGCCGCGCGCGCGAATGTCGAAGCGCTCGATCAGCTCGGCGGCGTGCTCGCGAACGCGCCGTTCGTCGATTCGCCCGGCCCGCCGGAACTCGTCGAGGTGCTCGAGCACGAGGTTGTGAGCGACCGACAGGTCGCCCACCAGGCTCGCATGTCGATCCTCGGGGATGCGACCGACACCGGCGGCCATCATCCGCGTCGGACTCGCGCCCGTGAGCTCGTGATCGCCCACGTGGAGCGCGCCGCTGGACGGCTGACGCATGCCGCACAGGACGTCGACGAGTTCGGTCTGTCCGTTGCCCGAGACGCCGGCCACGCCCACGATCTCGCCCCCGCGGATGTCGAGGTGGAGGTTGGTCAGCACGGGAAGCCCCGTCGAGTCAGTCGCGCCCAGGCCGGCGATGCGAAGGACCGGCTCCGCCGCGACCTCTGCGGCATCGGCGCCACGCTCCACGCCGAAGCTCGGCCGCCCGACCATCATGCTGGCCAGCTCACGCTCGTCCGTGTCCCCGCCAACGGTGGCCACCAATCGCCCGCGCCGCATCACGCTCACGCGGTCGGAGATCGCTCGCACCTCGGCGAGCTTGTGGCTGATGAAGACCACCGAGAGCCCGTCGGCCACGAGCGAGCGGAGCGTGTCGAACAATGCCTCGACCTCGCTGGGCACAAGGACGGCGGTCGGCTCGTCGAGGACAAGCACCCGGCAGTCGCGGGACAGTGCCTTGAGGATCTCGACTCGCTGCCGCTGCCCGACCGAGAGGTCGTCGATCCTGGCATTCGGGTCCACGCGCATGCCGAACCGGCTGGCGGCATCTGCGGCGCGGTGTCGCGCCTCGTCGAGGTCCAGCCGCAGGCGGGTTGCCCGGCCGAGGGCCAGGTTCTCGGCAACGGTCATCGGGCCGACGAGCGCGAAGTGCTGCGTGACCATTCCGATTCTCGCGGCGATCGCGTCTCGCGGCGAGCGCATCGCGATCGGCCGACCTCCGACCAGGATCTCGCCTGCATCGGCATGCGTGAGCCCGTACGCAATTCGCATGACGGTCGTCTTGCCGGCGCCGTTTTCGCCCAGCAGGGCGTGGACCTCGCCGCCGCGGACGTCGAAGTCCACTCCGTCGTTCGCGACGAGGTCCCCGAACCGCTTGGTGATGCCGCGCAGCTCGAGCGCTGGTGGCATAGCGGTCATGCGCTGGCGCCGGCTATGCGTCCGGGATGGTCGAGCCCGGGGGCGTCCCTTCGTTGATGTCGACACGGAACGTGCCGGCCTTGATGGCCGCTTCCTTCTCGGCCACCTGGGCGGCCAGGTCGTCCGGAACCCCGCCGGGCACGTCGGCGTTGACCTCCGCCAGGGCCGCCCCGCCCTTGCCCACCATCGAGAAGTCCTTGAGATCCTGGGACGTGTAGGACTCGGCGACGACCTGGTCGATCACGTACGCCACCGTGGGCTCCATGTTCCAGGTGACGCTGGTCACCACGTTGCCGGGCGCCAGCTCCTTCTGGTCGCTCATGTTGCCGATGGCGACAAGGTCGTTCTCCTGTGCGGCCTCGATGACGCCGAAGCGCTCCGCGTACAGGACGTCGGCGCCGGCGCCGATCTGGGCCAGGGCTGCCTCCTTCGCGGCCGCGGGATCGAACCAGCTGTTGATGAACGAGACCTTCACGTCGACGTCCGGGTTGGTCTTCTGGGCACCCGCGATGAAGGCGTTGACGATGCGGTTGACCTCGGGGACCGGATTGCCGCCAACCACGCCGATCACGTTCGACTCGGTGACGCCTCCCGCCAGCATGCCCGCAAGGTAGGCCGGCTCGTGGATCCAGTTGTCGAAGACGCTGAAGTTCGGCTCGGCGGGACCGCCACCCGACCCGAAGACGAAGGCGATGTCGGGATAGTCCGCGGCGACGGCTCGCGCCGCCTCTTCATTGCCAAACGCGTCGCCGAAAATGATGTCCGGCTGGTCCTGGTCGGCGGTCTCGCGCAGCACGCGCTCCATGTCGCCGGCGTAGCCGATGTCATCGGTGAAGCTGTAACCGATCCTCCCGGCGTCGGCCTCGGCCTGCAGTGCGCTGTGGATCACCCCGTCCCACGGCTCTTCGATCTGGGTGGCGTAGGCGCCGAACACGGTGATGGTCTCGTCACCGCCCTCGCCGCCGCCGCTGGAAGTCGCGGCGCCGCCGCAGGCGCTCAGCAGCAGGAGCGCGCTGATGGCGACGACGAGCGGTGCACCGAGCCGCCGCTGAATGGTGAACGTGTGAATTCGAGAATCGCCCATGTGACCGATACCTCCTGGGGAACGGCTCGGGAGCCACAGCCGGATCAACGCCGGTAGCCTACGTCAGTGGCCGTGGCGGGGACAGCCGAAATCGGTCTCGTGGCCCTCCCGGCGCAGCATTGAGCTCCTGCAAAGGCGTCACCCGGGGGTGCGCCGACGGTCAGGCGCGGAGCCGGGCGATCACCGGGCGCATCGACTCGAGATGCGCGGGCTGGATCGCGAGATAGCTGATTCCCCAGCGCTCACGACGGGCCAGCAGAGTTTCGGCCATCTCTCCCGGATCCCCGATGAGGTAGTGCGGGCTGCGCGCCAGCTCGTCGTCGCCGATGCCGGGGGCTCGTGCGGGCGGCGCTTTTCGCCGCCGATGGAACTCGGGGTCCAGCTCGAACAGCGCGATGTTGATCTCGAGCTCAACCCAGCGTGCACCGGCCGCCGCTCGGACCCACTCGATCTTTCGGTCGATGGCCGCCTCGGTGATATCGGTGGGATCGCTGCCGCCGCCGGGGAGGGATCGGGGATCGAGGCCGACGATCTGTGCCTCCGAGGCGGCAAAGGCCAGCAGCTTCGGACCGCCGCCGCCGACCAAGAACGGCGGATGGGGCCGCTGAACAGAGGCCGGCAGGTCGCGCTGACGCACCTCGAGGTAGGCCGAGTCGGCGCCATGGTCGATCTCACCATCGCGGAGCGCCTGCTTGAGCATGCCGACCGCCGCGCGCAGGCGGCGCAGCCGTGCTGCAGGAGGGTCGAACGCCAGGCCGGCCGCCTCGTACTCGGGACGGTTCCACCCTGCTCCGATCCCGATCTCCAGCCGTCCATCCGTCATGGCGTCCACGGTCGCGAGCTCCTGCGCGAGCAGCGTTGGGTGGCGGAGGTCGTTGTTGAGCACATACGTGCCGATGCGCAGGCTTGTCGCATCCGCTGCTGCTTGGAGCCGCGGCAGCGCAGCCTGGCTACCGAGGTGGTCGCTGGCCAGGAGGACATCGATGCCGGATGCCTCGGCACGCCGCCCGAGTTCCGCGACCGCAGCGCGCGAGGTTGCTCTGGCGTCGAGAACGAGCCCGAACCGGAACCGTCGCCGCTCGGGCGAGGTCACAGGGACCAGTAGGGACCGGTCAGGCCGAGTGCGGCAAAGTGCGCCAGCAGTTCGTCCTTTCCGGGGCGGGCGTAGTCGATCGCGAACTTCGTGCGATAGATCGGCCCGCTGAGCGCATGGACGTCGTCCGGCGTGAGCGATGCAGACTCGTCGGGCGAAGCGCACAGGTCCGAGGCGTCACGGTGTTCCTTCGATGCGAAAAAGACCATCGTGTTCGAGCAGGTCGTGACGATGTTCTCCCACCATTGCGTCGGCTTCAATGCGAGGTAGACGATCGTGTCGGCGGGCTCGACGGCTGTTGCGACGCCGTCGCGCATCTGAATGTGAATCGGGGCAGCGCAGTGGTGGCACGCCGATTCCACCGTCACGTCGGCTTCGTGCGTCATGGCGTGAAAGGCCACGGCGTCCCAGGCACAGTTCGCGAAGTAGCTCCGTCCCTCGCTCAGCACCCGGAACGGCGTGGCGATGCCCGAGTAGGGGAAGGCCATCAGGATTCGCGCGGTGCCGTTCACGAGGGCGATGTGGCGGGCCGACTCGAGATCGCGCAGAACGGCGACCGCGTCGTCGCGGGTGAGCGTGAACTCCGTCATGAGCTGTTCGACGACCGGCGGCACCCCGCGCTCGCGGAAGTGATCGAAGATGAAGAGCCGCACCCGCTGGGGCAACGTTCCAGAGCTCATGATGACTCCTCGCACGGGGATCGGCGCTCGGCGGCCGGCCGCCAGTGTAGGGCTGTGACGGGACTGATTGGTCTCCATTCCGTTGCCTCACGGCATTCACATTTCGTGCGCATTTGCCTCGCAGGCTATCTCGCATGATCGGACTTTGTCCCGCGTGCTGGCGATGCTTCTGCTCGACCAGAAGCCGGCGACCGGTCGATCAGCCGGCCTACCATGGCCGCAGATGCCTCAGATCCTGATCGTGAACCGCGACGCGTTCGGCTCCCAGGTCCATGTCTGCTGACCGCGGACGGCGCGGGGGCCACCCCATGACGAGCGCCGACCTCGTGTTTCGTGGCGCGGCGATCGAGCCGATCGTCTCTCGCGATCAGCCGGTGGATGCGATGGCCGTCAGCCGCGGCAGGATCGTCGCGGTCGGGGCGAGCCGGGCCATGGACGAATGGATCGGCCCGAAGACGGAGGTCGTCGATCTCTCGGGCGAGACGCTCCTGCCCGGATTCCAGGACGCCCACATCCATCCGATCGAAGGCGGGCTGCTCGCCGATCGGTGTGACCTGCACGACATCACCGAGGTCGACGGCTACCTCGACACGATTGCCGGCTACGCGGCCAGCCACCCTGAACGCCCCTGGATCGAGGGCGGCGGCTGGTCGCTCGCTGCGTTTGCCGGCGGCGAGCCGTCGCGTGAGCTGCTCGACCGGATCGTTCCGAATCGGCCGGTGCTGCTGGAGAGCAACGATGGCCACGTCGCCTGGGTCAACACCCGCGCGCTCGAGCTGGCTGGGATCACCGCCACCACCGCCGAGCCGCACGATGGCCGGATCGCCCGAGATGCCTCGGGCAACGCGGCCGGCACCCTGGTCGACGGGGCGATCTCCCTGGTCGCTCCGCTCCTGCCCAAGCCCACCCACGCCCAGCTGCTTGACGGACTGCGCGCGGCTCAGCGGCAGCTTCACGCGCTCGGCATCACCGGTTGGCAGGATGCGCACGTCGAGCCGGCACACCTTGCCGCGTACCGCGAGGCGGCTCGCGACGGATTGCTGACGGCCCGAGTCATCGCCGCCCTGTGGTGGAACCGCGACGCCGGGCTCGAGCAGATCGACGCGTTCGACGAGCAGCGCGTCTCGGGGGCACTCGGCAGGCTCCGAGCCGACAGCATCAAGCTGATGCTCGACGGCATCGTCGAATCCCGCACGGCCTTCATGGGAAGCCCTTACCTCGGCGGCTCCGAGCGGGGGTCACCGTTCATCGATCCCGACCTCCTGCATCGCGCCGTGGTCGAGCTCGATCGGCGCGGCTATCAGGCTCACTTCCACGCCATCGGCGACGCGGCGGTGCGTCTCGCCCTCGATGCCGTCAAGGAAGCGCGGCGCGTGAACGGCGCCTCGGATCGGCGTCACCACATCGCTCACCTGGAGGTCGTGGATCCCGCCGATGTTCCGCGCTTCGCGGAGCTCGACGTCGTCGCCAACATCCAGCCGTTCTGGGCGGTGGACGACGACCAGATGCGGGACCTGCGCATCCCGGCGCTCGGATTGGAGCGGATTCCGTGGCAGTTTGTGTTTGGGAGCCTGCGGCGGGCCGGTGCGAGGCTCGCCGGGGGCAGCGATTGGACGGTGACCACGGCGAACCCTCTGCTCGAGATCGAGGTCGCTGTGCATCGCGTCGCGCCCGAAGTCCGCGGCGGTCAGTCGTTCCTGCCGGCTGAGCGACTGACCCTGGACGACGCGCTCGAGGCATTCACGCTCGGATCGGCCTTCGTGAACCACCTCGATCACGACACCGGCTCGATCGAGGTCGGCAAGCTGGCCGACGTCGTGGTGCTCGACCGGGACATTCGGAAGCCCGATGCCGGCCCCATCGGCGACGCAACCGTGCGCGCCACCTACATCGAGGGACGCCGCGTGGCATAGGTCCCCAGATGCGTGTGAGGTAGGGTAGTGGCCCCAGCTTTCGACAGGCCGCGACGTCAATCGCGATTCACGGAGGGAACGTTGTCGACTGACGTGCTTCGACGCAACCAGGTCCGCGTGTTCGGTAAGGGCACGCAGCCCATGCTCTTTGCGCACGGCTTCGGGTGCGACCAGAACATGTGGCGGTTCATGACACCCGCCTTCGAGGACGACTATCGGATCGTGCTGTTCGATTACGTCGGGAGCGGCAAGTCCGACCTGTCCGCCTACGACCCGGATCGGTACGGCAACCTCGACGGCTATGCCCAGGACATCGTCGACATAGTGCGGGAGCTCGATCTCCGCGACGTCATCCTGGTGGCGCACTCCGTCAGCAGCATGATCGGCATCCTAGCGGCAATCGCGGAGCCCGATCGCTTTGCCCGGCTCGTCCTCATCGGACCCTCGCCCAGCTACCTGAACGATCCGGATGGCTATCGGGGAGGATTCGAGCGCGCCGACCTTGAGGGCCTGCTTGACCTCATGGACAAGAACTACATCGGCTGGGCGAACACGCTCTCGCCGATGGTCATGAAGAACGACGAGCGCCCCGAGCTCACCCGGGAGCTGAACGACAGCTTCTGCTCGACCGATCCGGTGATCGCGCGCCAGTTCGCCGAGGTGACATTCTTTTCGGACAACCGCGCCGACCTCGCGAAGCTCGAGGTTCCGGTGCTCGTCCTGCAGTGCACCGACGACGCACTCGCCCCCGCGAGCGTGGGCGCATTCGTGGCGAGCTCCGTGCCCCGTGCCGAGTTCCGGCAGTTGGCGGCAACCGGCCACTGCCCGCACATGAGCCATCCGGACGAGACGATCGCCGTAATTCGCGAGCACCTGGCAGCGGTCGCTGCCTGAGTCGATGATGGCGGGTGCCACCCTGGACCCGATCCTGGATCGTGCCGCCTGCGGCTACCTCGCGGTCGACGAGACCGGGATCGTCCAGGCCGTCAACACGACCCTGGCCGACCTGGTCGGGCGGACCCGCCAGGCGATCGAACGTGAGCACGTCGACCAGCTTCTCTCGCCCGCTGGGAGGATCTTCTACACGACCCATCTCTTCCCGCTCCTTCAGCTGCAGGGCATGGCGGAGGAGGTCTACCTGCCGCTTCGAGCGAAGGATGGCTCCGACCTGCCCGTCCTCGTAAACGGGGTGTCGCGGGACACGGCGGACGGGGTGGTTCACGACCTGATCGTGGTGCCGATGCGCCAGAGGAACCAGCTCGAGAACGAGCTGATCGCCGCGCGCCATGTCGCCGAGCAGGCGGCATCGGCCAAGGACCGGTTCCTCTCGATCGTGTCGCACGAGCTGCGGACGCCACTCGCCGCTGCTCGTGGGTACGCCGAGCTCCTTCTCCGCGACCCGAGCGGGTCGATGAGCGACCGTCAGCGAACGTACGTTCAGCGCATCCTGGACTCGACCATCTACCAGGCGTCGCTCATCGAGGACGTCCTGGACTTCGCGGGCCAGCACGGGCAGCGCCGAAGCCTCGACATCACTCCGCTGGCCACCGAGGAGGTCGTCGCCCGCGCCGAAACCCTGCTTACGGTGCGTGCCGTCGAGGAGGAATGCACCCTGCGCCGGGATCCGACGGAAGTCGCTGGCAGCGTGTCCGGCGATCCGCGCGCCATCCAGCAGATCCTGCTCAACCTGGGCACGAATGCGATCAAGTTCAGCCCACCCGGCGCCGAGGTGCTGTTGACCGCCGACGTCGAGGGAGATCGGGTCGCGATCGCCGTCGCGGACCGCGGACCGGGGATCGCCGACGATCAGCTCGATCGGATCTTCGAGCCCTTCGTGCGCCTGGATGGAGGCGCAAGCGGCCGCGGCAGGGGCCTGGGCTTGGGCCTTGCCATCAGCCGCGATTTGGCTCGCTCGATGGGCGGGGACATCACCGTCCACAGCGTCGTGGGCGAAGGTTCGCGCTTCACGCTCAAGTTGCCGGCTGCCACCTGAGGCGCGACGGCTATCCTTCGGCCATGGACCTCGGACTCGCCGAACGCGTTGTGCTCGTGACCGGCGCGGGTGGCGGCGTGGGACCCACGGTGGCGTCGGCATTTGCCACGGAGGGCGGCTCAGTCGCACTGCACGTGCGCGACGTAACGCGACGGGGTCGCGCGCACGCCGCGGCCGATGAGATTCGGCGGGCCGGCGGACGCGCCATGGTGGTCGGTGCCGACCTGCGATCGACGTCAGAGGTGATGGCGATGGCGGCAACGGTGAGCGCGGAGCTTGGGGCGGTGACCGTGCTCGTCAATGCCACCTCTGCGTTCCGCACGGAGCCGGTAACGGAGATCGACGACGAGAGCTGGGACAGCATGCTCGACGAGATGCTGGGAGCCGTCTTTCGCGTCACGCGGGCGGTCGTGCCGGGAATGCGCGAGGCGGGTTGGGGCCGCATCGTGAGCTTCGCCTCGCGTTCCGGGATCGCCGGTGTCGGACGCGCCGCGCATTACGCCGCGGCTAAGGCCGGAGTCATCGGCCTCACCGCCTCGCTCGCCAAGGAGCTCGGGCCTGACGGGATCCTGGTCAATGCGGTGGCGCCGACCCAGATCCTGACCATGCGCGATGACGTGCCGTCGATCCCCCCCGAGCGCGCCGAGAAGATGGCGAAGGCGATCCCACTGCGTCGGCTCGCCACGCCGGACGACGTGGCGAGCCTCGTGCTCTGGCTCGGATCGGCGGCCAACACCTACGTGACGGGCGAGACGATCTCTTTCACCGGGGGCGCCCGGACCTGACCGGCCGCCCGGTCTACTGCCAGGCTGAGACGATCACCGCCACGATCAGCAACCCGATGGCGTGGTATGCCGGTCGACGTCAGCCTAAGCCCCGGGGCAACCGTTCAGGACTCCGGCGCTGGGGCCCGTCGCTCCATCGCGTGGCGTGGTGCCTCGTGAATCGCTGTCTGGTGCAGCGGCTCATCGCCCGAGCTCGTGAACGAGTGCCACGCGTTGGCGGGAACGATCACCACGTCGCCGGCGACGGCGTCGAACGTCTCGTCGCCGACCTGGTAGCGACCTCGCCCGTCGTGGAGGACGAAATACTCCGCGTACGGGTGCCGATGCGGCGGCGGTCCGGCGCCCACAGGAACCTGCGAATGGTAGGCG
This sequence comes from Candidatus Limnocylindria bacterium, assembly GCA_039917415.1. Taxonomy (GTDB): domain Bacteria; phylum Chloroflexota; class Limnocylindria; order QHBO01; family QHBO01; genus JACDBZ01. Next base: position 26,087 of record JBDSJJ010000044.1, read on the forward strand.
GACGTGGTCAGGCCGTAGCGCTCGCCCTCCAAATAGCGAACGCCTCCGCCCGCGCGCGTGACCTCGATGTCGAGGAGCTCGAGCTCCGAGCTCGGAACGTGGGCCGGTCGTGTTTCAGGCGCCATCGAACGCGGATCCTCCTCATGGGCCCGGCATTCCATCAGCCGGACGCCGGTCGCGGCACTCTAGCGGCTGGATCAGGGCACCGTGTGCGTGAATGAGTCGAAGATGATCTCGACCGGTTGCCCATTCGCCGGCGCGGAGCCACGGAACAGCCAGAGGTTGATGCGCGGGTTCTCGCCACCCGGGATCGGAACGTCGTCCCCGACGTACGCGTACGACGCCAGCTGCGTTCCGTCGGCCCGAGTGCTGCGGAAGTCGACGCGACCGGGCGCCCAGGTGAACGAGTGAACCGTGCCCGCCAGCCCTGTCGGCTGGGCCCACCGATGATCGTGGTCGGGGGCATCCCAGGGTTGGACCACGTACTGCGCGTTGGTCGGGTCAGCCGCGTTGCCCCAGCGCGCGAACTCCACGTCGATCTCGCGGTGGGCGTAGGCCGGATCGTCATTCCAGGTGAACATGCCGATCACCACGTTCGGATCCACGTCCGGCGCCGACTTGATCGTCCAAGCGTAGGTCCCATAGCCGAGGGATGCCTGCGCGATGACCTCGGCCACCGTCCACTTTTTGCCCGAGCGCGAGATGCGCAGCCGGAGGTCGTCCGTCGCGGTGTTGACTGACACGTTCGAGGCCGAGAAGAAGTTCGGTCCCGGGCCGATCTTGCGGTTGTACGACTTCACGTCCCAGGTGAAGCCCGACCACTCGATGGTCGAGGGGCCGGAAGGAGCCGGTCGCGCGGCAGATGCCGGAATCGGCATGGCACCAAGCAGGATGGCCGCGGTGAGGATGGCCAGGAAGCGGTGGCGTCGGGTGGACATCGGTGCAGTACGTTCGTACGGATCGGACCCTAGGCTGCAGGAGATGGCTCCGATCTGTCCAGCACCAAGTCGGCAATGGGGGTGCACTGCAGCACCGCCCACCGCCCACCCGTATGCTGGGCTGCATGACCCGCGACCCTTCGGCGACCCTCTGTCGTCTCCTGCTGATCGGCATGATGGGCAGCGGCAAGTCCACCATCGGACGGCTGCTCGCCGATGCCACCGGCTGGCCTTACCTCGACAATGACGAGCTGGTGTCCCGGACGCGGGGCACGACCGCGCGCA
>JBDSJJ010000045.1:0-2737 GCA_039917415.1 Candidatus Limnocylindria bacterium
CCCTGGACGGGGACAGCGAGTGGGATCGGGCCATGGGCCCGCTGCAGTTCATCCCGACCACGTGGCGTGAGCTGGGTCGAGATGGCAATGGCGACGGCAGCGCGGATCCCGACAATCTGTATGACGCAGCGCTGACCGCCGTCGCGCACCTCTGCCTCCGGGAACCGGGGGACTACGCGTCGCGCTCGGAGCTGCGGCGCGCGCTCATCGCCTACAACGCGTCCGGGCAGTACGCCGATGACGTGCTGCGCTGGGTCGACCGCTATCGGACCGAGGCCATTGACGACATCCTCGAGACACCCGCCGGCGAGTCATGACTCGTCAGCTGCCGTCGGCACCCGAGATGTTCAGCCGCCAGTAGAAGGTTCCCTCGCCCTGCTCGTCCGCAAATGTGAGGTCCGCGCGCACCACCCACTCGCCATCGGTCACCGGCACGCAGAGCACGTCGGTCGTACCTTCGCCCTCGACCCACGTGACACCGGGGGCGGGGCCCTCGGTGCGGAACTCGTCCGCCAGCTGCGCCTCCACCTTCCATGCCGCGAGCCCGACACCGTCCGTCATCCGAACCGAGACGTCGCTGACGCCGGTGACCTGCAGCACGGTGAACCGCTCGCGATGGACGGGAAGCGCGGCGGTCGTGGCGACGGGCTCCGAGCCGCCAGACCATTCGATTGCGCCGACCACCGGCGGCAGATCGTCGCCACGGACGTGGAGGACCGCCACGGGGTGATCGACCGGCGAAGTCCGAGCAGGCAGCGTCGAACTGCAGGCGTCGGCCTCGGACGGACCGGGGTCCGACGCGACGCACGCCCCGAGGATGGCGCCGAACGCCAAGAACGCGGCGACGCGCGCGGTCATCGCGGGATCAGGCCTCGCTGATGTCGATCGTCTCGATCCGCTCGCCCGGCTCCCGGTCACGCTGCGGATCCCGCTCGCGCAGCGCCATAACCACGTCCATGCCCTCGGTCACCCGCCCGAAGACGCTGTGGCGATCATCGAGATGCGGCGTGGGCCCGTGGGTGATGAAGAACTGGCTGCCGTTCGTCCCAGGTCCGGCGTTTGCCATCGAGAGCGTGCCGGCGCTGTCGTGCCGGAGCGAGGGATCGAACTCGTCGCCGAACTGGTAGCCCGGTCCGCCGGTCCCGGTCCCGGTGGGATCGCCGCCCTGGGCCATGAAGCCGCCGATGACGCGGTGGAACGTCGTGCCGTCGTAGAAGCCGGCACGGGCGAGGTTCACGAAATTCTCCACCGTGAGCGGGACGCGGTCCGCGTACAGGTCGACCACGACGTCGCCCTTCGCGGTCTTGAATCGGGCCGTGTAGCTCTTCGTGGTGTCGAGCGCGCCGGACGGCGGGCCTGGTCGATCGGCCATCGGTTCTCCTGTGGTGGGCTGTGCATCGCGATGCTACCGGACATCGCCCGGATGGGTTCCGTCCGAGGCCGGGCCTTCGCGGCCGCTCACGACTCGATGTCAATCACCAGGCGCGCCGGACCGTCGTCGGTGAGACGGACCACCCGCACGCAGGCCTCGCTCGTCAGCCCGAAATACCAAGTGCTGTGCGCCTCGAAGTCGCCGCCCTCCACGAGGTGCATCAACCCGGACAGGCCGGGCCGGAAGTCGGTCGGCCCGTCGTAGCTGCTCGTAAAGTCCTCAGTCTGCTTGGTGCCGCCACGCAGTGTCAGGCGCAGGAAGCTCGATCCCGCGACCTCGATCGGCATGCCCGAGGCGTCGTGGGTGAACGGCGGGGAGGCGCGGTCGAGGCTCATCTCCGGCAGGCCATCGGCGAATTCGAACACCACGCGGTCGTATCCGACATGGGTGCCGATTCGCACATCGGTGATGTTCGCCAGCGCCACGGTCCCGTTCTCGACGACGGGAAGCTCGCACGAGAACTCGGCCAGCGCGTCGGACGGGATCGGCTCGGCGCTGCCTGCCGAGGCGCTCGGCGCGATGGAACTGTTGGCCGACTCGCCTGCCGACGATGCCGGAACGGGCTCGGCACACGCGGAAAGCACGAACGCGACTCCGATGAGGGCGATGCTGATTGAAGGACGCATCGAGGGGTACTCCTGCGGTTATGGGGAAGGTATCGGAGCGAAGGACGCCCGGTCCGTCGGCATCGTTACGCCGACAGCCCGGCTAGACTTGCCGCGCATGAGTGAGAGCGAACGACCGTACGCCGCGGGGCTGAAGGGCGTGCTTGCCGGGGAAACGGCGCTGGCCCGTGTCGACGGCGCCAACGGTCGCCTGCATTACCGCGGCTATCCCATCGGGGAGCTCGTCGAGCGCGGCTCGTACGCCCAGGTGGCCGAGCTGCTGTGGACGGGCTCGTGGGACGCGGATGCGTCGCTCTCGTGCGCGCCACTTCCCGCCCGGGTCCTCGACGTCCTGCGCCTCCTCCCGACGTCAACGAACGCCATGGACGCGCTGCGGACCGCCATCTCGGCATGGGGCGCGGTCGAGGGCACGCTGTGGCCGCCGACCGTCGAGCAGGCACGCGCCTTGACGGCCGTCGCCCCCTCGGCCCTGGCCGCGTTCGCGCGACTCCGCGACGGCCTCGAGCCGATCGAGCCCGATGCCAGCCTGGGCCTGGCCGAGGGCTTTCTCTACCAGCTGCGGGGCGAGCGGCCGGATGCCGCTGCGGCCCGGGCGCTCGACGCGTACTTCGTGGTCGGCGCGGAGCACGGCTTCAACGCGTCGACCTTCGCCGCGCGGGTCATCATCTCGACCCACTCG
>JBDSJJ010000046.1:0-4867 GCA_039917415.1 Candidatus Limnocylindria bacterium
CCGTGCGCACCCGGTCACCGGGTCGCGTGAAGCGACCCTCGTCAAAGAGGCCGTATGTCGGCAGGTAGACCTTGCGATGGAGGCCGATGAGCTCGCCTCCTCGCAGCAGCGCGACCGAGTTCGCATAGCGATGATCGTCGGTCTCCTCGACGAAGCCGATGGCGATGAGCATCGATGGATGGGCCCTGCCCATGTCGCGCAGCCGCGAGTCGTCGGCCCGCATGGCGACTTCGGGCACAAGGTCCTGGAGCAGGTACCCAGTCAGCGCCAGCTCAGGGAAAACGACGAGTCCCGCGCCCTCGGTCGCCCCGGCGCGGATCCGGTCGGCTACGAGCGCGAAGTTGGCGTCGAGATCACCGAGTCGTGGTGCGAACTGGGCGAGAGCGATCCGGTACTCCACTCACGAAGTATGGCCGAGCTCCGTCAGGAGTGCCGCTCTTCATGCGCCCCGCGGGGGTCCTCGCCGAAAAAGTTGCCCGCATCCGGATTGGGTCGCGTCGCCGGCGGCTCCACGGACTCCTCCGGCAATATCTGGCGAGCGTTCGAGTGCACGGCAGCTGCGGAGACCAGCTCGTCGCGCCGATCCGCATCGAGCAGCTCCTCCGCAAAATGGCAAGCCACTCGGTGGCCACCGGCGAGCGCGCGAAGCTCAGGCGATTCCTCGCTGCAGCGCTCCGGGTTGCCTAGCTCACGCCGGAGCCAGCAACGGGTGTGGAAGCGGCAGCCCGACGGCGGGCTCGCGGGCGACGGCACGTCGCCCTGCAGGATCATCCGCTTCCGGGTGCGCTCGATCTTCGGATCGGGGATCGGCACCGCACTGACAAGCGCGACCGTGTACGGGTGGAGCGGCCGGTCGTAGAGCTCGTGGGCCGGCGAGAGCTCGACGACCTCTCCGAGGTACATCACGGCGATCCGGTCGCTGATGTGGCGGACAACCGACAGGTCGTGAGCGATGAAGAGGTAGGTCAGTGCGAATTCGCGCTGGAGCTGCGCGAGCAGGTTCACGATCTGGGCCTGGATCGAGACGTCGAGCGCGGAGACCGCCTCATCGGCGGCGATGAACTCCGGCTGTACGGCCAAGGCCCGCGCGATGCCGGCACGCTGGCGCTGACCGCCCGAGAACTCGTGCGGGTAGCGGTTGATGGCGTTGCGGGGTAGCCCCACAATTTCGACGAGATCGCGTGCACGGCGCATCGCCTCGCTGCGGCTGGCCAAACCGTGGACGCGCAGTGGCTCGGCGAGCATGGAGCCGATCGTCATGCGCGGGTTGAGTGACGCGTAGGGGTCCTGGAAGATCATCTGCATCCGACGCCGCATGCGTCGCATCGGATCGCCGGCGAGGGCGGTGATATCGGTGCCGTCGAAGTGGATCCGTCCGCCGGTTGGCTCGACGAGCCGCATCACGCTGCGGGCGAAGGTCGACTTTCCGCAGCCCGACTCCCCAACCAAGCCGAGCGTCTCGCCGCGCCGTACCTCGAGGGACACGCCGTCCACGGCGCGCACCGCCCCGACGCGGCGCTCGAGGATGAGGCCCTCGGTGATCGGGAAGTGGACTTCGAGCGCTTCGGTGCGTAGCAGGACGTCGTCGTCGGCGGGCGTCCGGGGAGTGGTCGTCGGAGCGGGCGCGATCGTCACGACGCCGCCTCCATCTCGAATCCGGACGGGACGAGGCGCTCGCCGTCGGCCGGGTACCAACAGGCGACAAGGTGGTCGTCGGGAGCGGAAGGCGCGGCATCGAGCGGCGGCATTTCCTCGCGGCAGCGATCGGCGACATTGAAGCAGCGATCGGCGAAGGGGCAGCCGACGATCGGACGGGATAGGTCGGGTGGCTGCCCCTGGATTGGGACGAGCTCACCGCGCCCCTCGTCAAGACGTGGGATCGATTGGAGCAGCCCCACCGTGTACGGGTGGCGCGGGCGCCCGTAGAGCTCATTCGTCTCGGCCCGCTCCACAATGTGCCCGGCGTACATGACGTTGATGCGCTGCGCCATGCCGGCGACGACGCCGAGGTCGTGCGTGATCAAGATGAGCGCCGCTCCGGAATCGTCCACAGCTCGGCGCATGAGGTCGAGGATCTGCGCCTGGATGGTCACGTCGAGCGCGGTCGTCGGCTCGTCCGCGATTAGGAGCTGCGGGTCGCATGCGATGGCCATGGCAATCATGACGCGCTGGCGCATTCCGCCCGAGAACTGATGCGGGTAGTCGCCCAGGCGCCGCTTCGCGGCAGGGATCCCGACGAGCTCGAGAAGCTCGACGGCACGGTCGATCGCCCCTCGGCGCTTCATCTTGCGATGCGTCTCCAGCACCTCGGTGAGCTGGCGCTCGATCGTCAACACCGGATTGAGCGACGTCATGGGGTCCTGGAAGATCATCGCCATGCGGTCCCCGCGCATCGCGCGGATCTCCTCGTCGGAGAGCTCGAGGATCTCTTCGCCCTCGAAGGTGATGCGTCCCGATGTGATGCGCGCTGCTGGCTTCGGCAGGAGCCGCATGAGCGCCAGCGAGCTCACGCTCTTGCCGCAGCCGGACTCGCCGACCACGCCGAGGGTCTCGCCCTGGGCCAGGTCATAGCTGATTCCGTTGACCGCGTGGACCGTCCGGTCGCCCGAGCCGAACGTGACGCGCAGGTCCTCGACCGACAGAAGTGGTGGGCCTTCCGGAAGCTGCAGGCGCGTCATCGTCGCAGCTTCGGGTCGAGGGCCTCGCGCAGGCCGTCGCCGAGGAGGTTGAAGCCGAGCACTGAAATCACGATTGCCACTCCCGGGAAGAACGCGAGGTAGACGGCGTTGTTGAGGTACCGATACGTGTCCGAGAGCATCGTCCCCCACTCCGGAGTGCGCGGATCGGGCGGGCCGAGCCCGAGGAACCCGAGGGCCGCCGCATCGACAACGGCAGTGGCCAGCGCGAGCGTCGCCTGCACGATGAGCGGACCGACCGCATTGGGCAGCATGTGTCGCAGCAGCAGGGAAGGGCCTCGGACGCCGACCGATCGCGCTGCGGTCACGTAATCCGTCTCGCGGAGGCCAAGGAGGCTCGCGCGCAGGAGGCGCGCGAAGATCGGGATGTTGATGAGCGCGATGGCCACCGCGATCTGGACGATGCCACGGCCAAGAAACGTCACGACGCCGATGGCAAGCAGTAGCCCCGGGATCGACAGCATGATGTCGACCGCGCGCATGATGACCGAGTCGACCCAGCCACGGAAGTAGCCGGCCAGCGCGCCGAAGAACGCGCCGATCGAAACCCCCATGACGACTGACATCACGGCGATGCCCAGCGTCAGGCGGGCGCCGAAGATGATTCGCGAGAGCACGTCCTGACCCTGGATGTTCGTGCCGAACCAGTGCTCGGCCGATGGCGGCAGGTAACTCTCGCCCAGACTGCCACGCGTCGGGTCGAACGGCGCGAGAAACGGAGCAAAGATCGCCACCAGCACGAAGAACCCGACGATCGTGCCCCCGACGATCGCTGCCGGGCTGCGACGCATGCGATGGAATGCATCGGCCCAGAGGCCGACGGCGCGATCCTCGTGGCTAGCGCGGGCGGTGGCCGGTGCAGTGGTCACGAGTAGCGGATCCTCGGGTTCAGGAATGCATAGCTGATGTCGACGATCAGGTTGACGAAGACGAAGATGAGGGCCAGCAGCAGCACGCCGCTCTGGATCACCTGGTAGTCGTTGTTGACCACGGCGTCATAGATCCACTTGCCGACGCCAGCCCAGCCGAAGATCGTCTCGGTCAGGATCGCGCCCCCAAGGAGCAGCCCGGTCTGGAGCCCGATGACGGTCACCACCGGCAGCAGCGCATTCCGCAGGACATGGCGGTTGTCGACCACGTCGCCTGGAAGTCCCTTGGCGTTCGCGGTTCGAACATAGTCCTCGTTGAGCACGTCGATCACGCTCGCGCGCGTGATCCGCATGATGATCGCGAGTGGGATCGTGCCGAGCGCAATCCCTGGCAGCACGAGATGCCGAAGCGCATCCACGAATCCACCCATCTCTCCGGCAAGGATGGCGTCGACCGTCATGAAGTTGGTGACCCGCGGGATGAAGTACTGGATCAGGTCGATCCGGCCGGAGTCCGGCAGGATCGGCCACTGAATGGCGAAGGCGAACTTGAGCATCAACCCCAGGAAGAAGATCGGGATGCTGATGCCGATGAGCGAGACGACCGTCCCGAGATTGTCGACAAGCGTGCCACGCCGTTTGGCGGCGACCAGCCCGAGTGGGATGCCCAGGCCGAGGGCGAAGATCATGGCCGCCACACTGAGCTCGATCGTCGCTGGGAAGCGCTGGAGAAAGTCGTCTACGACGTCACGGTTCGTGATGAAGCTGCTGCCGAGATCGAGGCGGACCAGCCCGCTGAGGTATTCGAAGTACTGCTCGGGGAGCGGCCGATCCAGCCCAAGGGCGGCGCGCACCCGCTCGAGGGACTCCGGCGTCGCGCGCTCACCGAGGATGGCTCCGGCCGGATCGCCGGGCAGGAGCCGAATGAACAGAAAGATGACGATCGTCAGCCCGAGCAGGATCGGGATGAGGAGCAGAAGCCTGCGAAGGATGAACTTGCCCACGTCTCTCCTGGGGTGTGGACGGCGAGAGGGCCCCGGCGCTCGGCCGAGGCCCTCCCAGTCTACGTGAGACTCAGCGGTCGACTACTCGCCGCTAAGCCAGACGGTCTGGAAGCTTTCCGAGCCGGTCGGGTTGGCCTCATAGCCCTGGACCGCATCGGTGAAGGCCAGCGCCGTATCACCGTGGACCAGAGTCACGAAGCAGACGTTGTCGTGGATGAGCCCGGCAACATCGGCCCACGCCTCGCCACGCGTCGTCTCGTCCAACTCGGCATCCGCAGCCTGGATCGCCTCGTCGAGA
>JBDSJJ010000047.1:0-5606 GCA_039917415.1 Candidatus Limnocylindria bacterium
TTCTCGATCACGACCTGCAGGTCCTGGGTGATCCCGGTGGCAAACCCGGCCTCGCTCAACGCCAGGTAGTACTCCCACATGCGGATGAACCGCGAGTCGAATCCCACAGCCCGCACCGCATCCTCCCGGTCCAGGAACCGCTCGCGCCACAGGGCCAGGGTTCGGACGTAGTGGCCCGCGATGTCGTCGACGCCGGTGATGATCAGGCGCGTTCGGGCAGCGGCGCGCTCGATGACGGCCAGCGAGGGCAGGAGGCCACCGGGGAAGATGTACTTCTGGATCCAGTTGGCGCCGCGTCGCTGCCGCTCGTAGCCGCCGTCGGGCACGGTGATGACCTGGAGGCTCAGGCGGCCACCCGGGGCCAGCACGCGATCGCATGTTTCGAAGAAGGTGCTGAAGTACTCCGCCCCGACCGCTTCGAGCATCTCGATCGAGACGATCGCGTCGTAGGTGCCCCCAACGTCGCGGTAGTCGCGCAGCTCGACCTCGACCAGGTGCTCGAGGCCCGCCTCGCGGACCCGTGCAACAGCCAGGTCCCGCTGCTCACGGGAAACCGTGATCGAGGTGACCCGACAGCCGATCTCGCCCGCGGCGTACATGGCGAACCCACCCCACCCGGATCCGATCTCGAGGACGTGCATCCCCTTGGTCAGGCCGGCGCCGTCGGCGATGCGGCGGTACTTCGTGCGCTGCGCCTCGGCCAACGTGTCGTCGGCGGACTCGAAAACGGCGCTCGAGTAGGTCATCGTCTCATCGAGGAAGAGCTGGTAGAACTCGTTGCCCAGGTCGTAGTGCGCCGCGATGTTGCGCCGGCTCCCTTCACGGGTGTTGCGCCGCAGCCGGTGCGCCACGGTGTTCCAGATCACGAGAGGGGTGCGGACCCAGCCCGAGGTCAAGGCCAGGTCGCCACGGTTGAGCGCGGCCAGCCGCAGCGCCGCGGCGAGATCGGGGCTCGACCACCAGCCCTCCATGTAGGCCTCGCCGGCCCCCACCTCCCCGCCGGTCAGCATGGCCCAAAACGCTCGTTCGTCGTGAACCGAGACCTCCGCGACCGTGGCCGAGCCAGGCTCGCCAAAGGTGCGCTGCGAACCGTCAGGCAGTGTCACCAGCAGGAGGCCGACTCGGACCCGCGACGCCGCGGCCAGGATGATGCGCCGTGCGGTCCGCGACAAGAATGAAGGGGCAGCGGAGCCGCGTCGACTCATCGTTCGGCTGCTCATCGGTGCGCCGGCTGGTGCGGGTAGTGGCGAGCCCCACGACGCCACAGGCGCAGGGCGTGCCAGTGGATGAGCCCGATCGTGCGCTGAGTCATGGCAAGGTGGCGCAGCGTCATGCGCAGCAGCGACCGGTCCGTCAGTGGCCGGCGCGCGAGGTCGAGGCTGGTATGGAGCAGGGGCGCGTCAGAGGTGGCGTCGTAGTGGTTGATCGTGACGCGCAGGCGAGTCGGCTCGTCGCGGACGCGGACCTCGTAGCGGCCGCCCACCGCGATGAACGGCGACACATAGAACTCCTTCTCCATGCCCGCGGCGAATGGTCCGTCCGGTGACCGCGGCTGGAGGTCATAGATGTGCCGCTCGCCGTGGGTGTTGTGGACCTCGACGACGACGGCCTGCAGTGCGCCGGCGGCATCGCGACACAGGTAGAAGCTCGCCGGGTTGAAGACGTACCCCAGGAATCGCAGGTTCGTGAGCAGGGTGATCCGCCAGCCGGCCGGATCGTGCCCGATCTCCCGCAGCCGGGCGTGGATGGCTGACCGAACGTCGGCCGCGGGCGGATCGAGATGATCGGCATCCCGGAAGGTGTGTGGTCGCGCCCGGTTGCGACCGACGAGCCGCACCTTGACGGCGACCTCGTCCAGCTCGTCGAGGTCGAGCGCGAAGTAGAAGACGTCATGGTCCATCTCATAGATGAACGGCCGGCTGCGCCGATGTCGCACGATTCCGTGAGCGAGATGCGACCTCATGCCGCGCGCTCCAGGAACGTGGCGTCGATCAGCTCGGCGGCCTCGAGTCCGGAACGGCAGCCATCCTCGTGAAATCCATAGCCGAGATGAGCGCCGGCGAAATAGGTGCGCCGATGCCCCTGGAGGTCGCGCACTGCGGCTTGGGCGTCCAGGGTCTGGAATGTGTACGTCGGATGGTGCATCGTCCGCTCCACCAGGATGTCGTCCGCGCGAAGGTCGGTCCCCGGGTTGACCGAGACCACGTACGGCACGCGGCCCGGGAGCGACTGGAGCCGGTTCATGTCGTAGCTCATGCTGAGCTCGTCTGCCGGATCGGCGCAGTTCGACTGGATCACGTTCCACGACGATCGAGCGGCCGCCCGATCGGGGAGGAGCCCGCGGTCGGTGTGGAGGACGACGCGGTTGGCGCTGTAGGCGAATCCGGCGAGCGCGGCCCGCTCGCGATCATCGGCGTCGTCGAGCATGCGGAGCGCGTCGTCCGCGTGCGCCGCAATGACGACGGCGTCGAAGCGCTCGGTCCATCCGTCTCGCGTTCGGACGGTGACACCGGCGTCGTCGCGCGCGACATCGATCACCGGGTCAGCGGAGCGGACCGCATCGGGAGCGAGCCGCTCGAGAATTCGTTCGACGTACGCCTGCGACCCACCGCGAACCGTGCGCCACGGGAGCGTGTTTCCGAGCCCGATCAGCCCGTGGTTGTCCAGGAACCGGAGCAGGTAGGCGATCGGGAAGTCGCGCACGTGGCCAGAGCCGGTGGACCACACGGCCGAGGTGACCGGCAACAGGAAGTGGTCGCCGAACGCAGCACCATAGCGGCCCACCTCGAGGAACTCGCCGAGCGTCACCCGGTCGGCCAATGGCTCGGCCAGCAGATCGCGCGCGTTCCGATAGAAGCGGAGGATGTCCGTCAGCATGCGGAGGTGGGTGGGTCGCCCGAGCGACGAGGGGCGGGCGAAGAAGCCGCGGACGCCGCGGGAGCTGTATTCGACGTTGCAGGCACGGCAGACCGAGCTCACCGACATGTCGCTTGGCTGGGTCGGCACGTCGAGCTCGGCGAGCATGTTCACGAAGCGCGGGTACGTCCGTTCGTTGTAGACGATGAAACCGGTGTCGATGGCGAGCGGTCCATCCGCCGTCTCGACCGACACGGTCTTGACGTGCCCGCCAACCCGTGGCTCCGCCTCGAAGAGCCGGATCTCGTGGCGGGGCTGCAGCCCGTGGGCCGTTGAGAGCCCGCTGACGCCTCCCCCGACGATGGCAACCTTCACGCCTAAGACGATCGGGCGGCTGCGCGCGCGTCGAGCGTTCGCTTCATGCCGTCGGCGGCGCGCTCACCGATGCCGGTGAAGGTGCCGCCCATGAACGGCTGGACGAACCGAAGCAGCCCGCCGAGGCGGATGTCGGCGATGTAGTCAACGGTCGTGCCGCCGTCCTGCTCCGCGAACCGGATGTCATCGATCGCAGTCACGCTGGAGCCGGTCCCGTCCAGGACCACGCGATTCGGGGGCTCGAACCTCGAGATCGTGTACTCCATCGGGGCGACTCGACCACCCATCTTCACGGCGAGCCGATAGCTGGTGCCCACCCCCACATCGCCCGAGTCGGTGCGCTCGGCAGACTCCACGCCGGGATCCCACTCCTGTGAGCTCTGGAAATCCGCGATGTAGGCAAAGGCCTCCTCGATGGGAAGGCTGGTGTGGATCTGCTCGCGAATCGTGGTCATTGGTCACTCTGCTGGATGTGCTTCATCATGATTCCGTGCTCAGCAACCTTCTCGACACGGCCCTCGAGGTCACCGTGATCGGCAGCTTCACTCGCATTGGATACGCGGTCCGCAGCCGCATACATGCATGGAAGCAGCCAGATCGGACCGCGCTGCGGGGAAGGACAACGCTTGTCACCGGGCCGACCTCCGGCCTCGGTCGCGCGGTCGCGGATGAGCTCGCCGCGCTCGGTGCACGCGTCGTCCTCGTCGGACGGACCGAGTCACGTCTGCGGGAGGTCAGCGACGAGCTGACCGCGCGCCACGACGAGAACCGTTTCCCGGTGGTCGTGGCCGATCTCGGAGTGCTCGACTCCGTCCGATCGGCCGTGGCCGAGATCCTCGCATCAGAATCGCGGCTTGACGTCGTGGTCGACAATGCCGGGGCCATCTTCCCGGAGCGCTCGGTCGGGCCGGATGGCATCGAGTCCAGCCTGGCTGTCCTGGTGGTGGGGCCGTTCGCGCTCATCGGCGGCCTCCTGCCGCTGCTCCGCGCGACGCCCGACTCGCGCGTGATCTCGGTCACGTCGGGCGGGATGTACGCCCAGGCGCTCGACCTCGACGACCTTCAGTTCGCATCCGCCGACTACAGCGGGACGAAGGCCTACGCACGTGCCAAGCGAGCGCAGGTGGCGCTCGTCCGGGAGTGGGCGCGCCGCCTGCCCGCCGACAGCGTTCGGGTCAACGCCATGCATCCGGGCTGGGCCGATACACCCGGCCTGGCGGAGATGCTGCCGGCGTTCCACTCCCTGATGGGCCCGATCCTCCGCAATCCCGAGGAGGGCATCGACACCCTGGTCTGGCTCGCCGCCGATCCGGACGCCGGCGCCGAGGGCGGCGGGCTGTTCCTCGACCGCCGACCGCGACCATTCGACCGGATCCCCTCGACCCGACTCCCGCCGTCCGACCGCCGCCGGCTGTGGGACGAGGTCGTGCGCCTTTCTGGGGGACCCGACCCCCTGGCGTAACGCCGCGAGCTCTTCAGGCCTCGGCGCCACGAGCGAGATAGGCATGCTCGACCCACGGCCACCCCTAGACCTCCGGCTGCGGGTCTCCGCTCTCCTCGGGCGTGCGCACCCCGAGGAGCACGACCAGGGCAATCAGCGCGACCAGCACGCCGATCCCGCTGAGCACGCCGAATCCCCACCCGAAGCCGCCGGCGTCCGCGACGCCGCCCGCCACGAACGGCCCGATGCCAAGCCCGGCCGACAGGGCCGTTCCGTAGCCCCCGAGCCCCGTGGCGCGCAGCTCGGGCCGGGCCACGGCGCTGATCGTGACCTGCACCAGCATGAGCGTGAACGCGAGCATCACGACGCCGGCGAGGAGGACGAGCAGGATGCCGGGCACGCCGGTCTGGAAGCCAAGCAGGCCGATGGCGGCCGCGTAGCCACCGGCCCCGATGGCGGCCGCGTAGGGCGGGATGCGGCGCCGATCGATGAGCCGACCGAGGGGCACCCGAGACGCGCCGTTGGCCAGCGACTGCGCGGCGAGGAGCAGGCCCACGGTGCCGGCCGCCAGGCCGATCCCGGTGCCGAACAACGGGAAGAGGCCGGCCACGGCACCCCACGGCAGGCCGATGGCCAGGGCAGCCAGCCATGTGCCGACGATCGCGCGCTGGCGGGCGACCTCGGCGACCATGCCCGGGAGACGCGACAGCCGGATCGTGGTGCGTGTGCTCGGCGCGACGAAAACGGCACCCACGATTGCGGCCAAGCCGGCGACTGACGACACGAGGTAGGTCGGCACCGGACCGCCGAGGTCCCAGACGATGCCACCAAGCGCCGGTCCCGCCGCGACGCCGGTATGGGTGAAGAGCGTCAACCACCCGAACGCACTGCCGCGCGACTCGTCAGGCGCGCTGATTGCGATGTAGGCCCCGAT
>JBDSJJ010000048.1:0-4825 GCA_039917415.1 Candidatus Limnocylindria bacterium
GAGACGCTCGGCCCGCTGCAGCACGGCCGCGGCGACCGAACGATCCAGTTGACGCACCACACCGCATGGTGGGCAACCCGAACTCCGATCGGCCCCGGCACGATCCGTCTCGAGGTTCGGGATACCACGCTCGCCGTCGAAGCGTGGGGCGACGGGGCCGAGTGGCTTCTGGATCGCGCTCCTGCCCTCGTCGGGGAGCAGGATGATCCCGGGGAACTCGTGTCGCGCCACCCGGTCGTTCGCGATCTGCAGCGCCGCCACGCCGGCCTGCGCCTGCCGGCAAGCGGGCGCCTGATCCACGCGCTCGTCCCATCGGTCTTCGAGCAGAAAGTCACCGGGACCGAGGCGACCCGCGCCTACGCAGCGCTCATTCGGACCCACGGCGAGCCTGCCCCCGGCCCGGGCGACCTGCTGCTGCCTCCCTCGGCCGCTCGACTGGCTGGTCTCCCCTACCACGCCTTCCATCCGATCGGCATCGAACGGCGGCGGGCCGGTGTCGTCCGGCGCGCCGCCGGCCGCGCCAGCTGGCTCGAGGCGTCCAACGACAGCTCGCAGGCGGCCGCGCGTCTCACCGCGCTCCCCGGGATCGGCCCCTGGACCGTCGCGGAAGTCGGGCGCTCCGTGTACGGCGACCCCGACGCCGTCAGCGTGGGCGATTACCACATCCCGAACATGGTGGCGTGGGCGCTTGCCGGTGAGCCGCGCGCCGATGACGCTCGGATGCTCGAGCTCCTCGAGCCGTACTGGGGCCAGCGTGGGCGCGTGCAACGACTGCTCGAGGTGGGACGCGTCACGGCGCCTCGCTACGGGCCGCGGATGGCCCCGCGACGCATAGCGACCATCTGATCATGACTTCGGACGGTGGCCCGAGGCTATTCCTTCACCGCGCCGGCGCCGACGTTCATGATCCGCTTCTGGAAGATGAAGAACACCACGGCGACCGGAATCGTCATGAGCAGCGAGGCGGCGAGCTTGATCGGGAATTGCGAGCCCTGACTGAGCTGCCCGGAGGCGAGCTGAGCGACGCCCTTGGTGAGCGTCGTCAGGTCGGTGCTCTGGGTCGACACGATGAAGTGACTCAGCTCGTTCCACGACCCCTGGAACGACAGGATGACGATGGTCATCACCGCCGGCAGCGACATCGGCAGCACGATTGACCAAAAGATCCGGAACACGCCTGCTCCGTCGATGCGCGCCTGCTCCTCGACGGCGACCGGGATCGACTCGAAGAAGTTCTTCATGATGAAGACGCCGGCGGCATCGGCCAGCAGGGGGATGATCATTCCCGAATACGAGTCGTACATGCCCAGCTGGTTGATAACCAGGAACTTCGGGATCAGCAGCACAACGCCCGGAACCGCCATTACCCCGATGAGCAGGACGTATACGACGCCGCGCCCGCGGAACGGGATGCGCGCCAGCGAGTAGCCCGCAAGGCTGACGAAGAAGACACGGCCCACGGTGACGGAGAGGGTGACGATGAACGAGTTCATGGTCCACAGCGGGAAGTCGCTCCGGGTGAACAGCCGCTCGTAAGCTGCGGCGGTCCACGACCCGATCCCGAGTGACAGCGGCTCGCGTACGACATCTGCGTCAGGTCGGAAGGAGTTGACGACCTGCACGATGAACGGCGCGATGTAGATCAGCGCAAGCACGATGAGCACGACGAACGGCACCCACGTCAGGACGCCGTCGCGTCGAGCCCTCACCCCCCAACCTCCGTTCGCCCGATCCACAATCGCTGGAGGACGGTGAGGACCACGATGATCGCGAACAGGATGAAGGCGATGGCCGCGCCGCGCGGCCAATCCTGGTTGTTGAAGGCCGAGTTGAAGGAGAGGAAGGCGGGCGTCAGCGTCGTCTTCGCGGGGCCACCCTGCGTGCCCACGTAGATCTGGTCGAAGACCTGCCACGTCCCGATCAGCCCGAGAGTGACAACGGTGAAGACAATCGGCTTGAGCATCGGCAGGGTGACGTACCGGAAACGCTGCCAGGCATTCGCGCCGTCGGTCATGGCCGCCTCCTCGACCTCGGCGTTGATCTGCTGGAGGGCGGCGATGAACAGGAGCATGAACGTGCCCGAGGTGGTGAAGATCGCCATGATGATGAACGCCGTCATGGCGACCGACGGGCCGGCGACCCAGTCCCAGCCGGTGATCCCCAGGACGGTCGCGCCGCTGAGCGGATTGTCCTGGGCGGTGACACCGAAGGCGCCGAAGGCAATGTGGAAGATGCCACGCGGGTCCTGGAACCAGTTCGGTCCGTCGATCCAGACCCAGCTGAGCACCTTGTTGACCGGTCCGGCGGCGCTGAACAGGAAGAGCCACAGCACGACGATGGCCACGGACGAGGTGACCGACGGGAAGTAGAACGCGGTGCGGAAGAATCCGCGGGCACGCATGACCTTCCGGTTGACGAGGATCGCCAGCCCGAGCGCGACGGCCGTCTGGAGCGGGACGACAAGGAGGACGTAGAACAGGTTGTTGCGGAGCGCGGTTCCGAGGTCTCGGGTTGCGAGGCCGGTGCCACCGAGCAGCTCGGCGTAGTTGTCGGCGCCGACGAAGTTGACTCCCTCCGCGAATGGCGGACCGATCCCCGACCAGTCCGAGACGCTCACCCAGACGGCCATGAGGACCGGCACGAGCACGAACAGGCCGACGATGACGATGGCGGGGGCGACGAACAGCCACCCCGCCAGGGCACGGTTTCCGTGGATCGAGCCGCGGGACCGCGTTGCAAGCATCTCGCCCTCAAAGGGTGAACGAGGTCAGCACCAACCGGGTGCCGTCGGGTCCGAGTCGGACCGGTGCCGGGGTGGCGTGAAGCACGCCACCCCGGACCGTGGAGGAGAGCCTACTGATCGTCCAGCGCAGCCTGCAGACTGGTTTGGACGCTGGCGAGGATCGTCTCGGGCTCCGTCGCCGACAGCGTCTCGAGCTGAGCGTTGAAGTCGCCGATCACGTCACCGGTGCCAGGCTGCGACGGGAGGTTGATGGCGTATTCGGCACCATCGATGAAGGCCGCAAACTCCGGGTACGCAGCCTTCCAGTCCTCCGCCGCTGATGCCACCGATGGCATCACGCCGAACGCCTCGGCCGCAGCCAGCTGCGACTCCGGGCTCGTCAGGTGCTCGACCAGTGAGGTCGCGGCCGGGATATTGTCAGACAGGGCGGCGATGCCCCAGCAATTCGTGTACTGGATCGTGCCGGGACCACCGGGCCCCTCCGGCAGCTCGGCCACCATGTAGCTGACGTCGGCGAAATCGTTCGTCATCGCGCCGGCGATCCAGTTCCCCTCGATCACCATCGCCGCCAGGCCATTACCGAACGCCTCACCGCCCCATCCCGCGCCGAGGTCGGACGAGTAGGAGAACGAGCCGGCCGCCATCTGGTCCTTGACGTACTGAAGGGCCTCGGCGTTCTCCGGCGAGGCGACGACAGCCGTGGAGCCATCCTCGTCGATGAACGCCCCGCCCGCCTCCGCCATGAACACACCGATACGCTGCACCTCTGGCCCGTACGCGAGCCCCACGTGATCGTCGGTGGTCAACTGCTCGGCGACCGACGTGAGCTCGTCCCACGTCGTCGGAATGTCGTCATCGGTCAGGCCGGCATCGGCCCACATGTCGGAGTTGATGATGAGCGCCAGGGTCGAGAAGTCCTTCGGCGCGCACATGAACTGTCCGTCGTACGTGAACGCCTCGCGCAGGTTCGGATAGAAGTCGTCGGCATTCGAAAGCGATTCCGCGTATGGCTCGAGCGAGTCCGTGGCGGCATACGCGGCCATCTGGTCGGTGGACAGGTAGAACAGGTCGGGCGGGTTGTTCGAGCTGAAGCCCTGTGAGAGCTGCTGGTTCAGATCGGACGCAACGACGACCTCGGCATTCACCCCGGATTCGGCCGACCACTCGGCGACCAGGTCGTTCACTGCGTTCGTCTCGGCGTCGCCGGAGGACCCGATGAGGATCGTCAGGTCGGCACCGGGCTCGGCCGACGCACCCGCGTCCGTCGGGCCCTCAGACCCCGTGGCAGTCGATGTCGGGGCGGCGGACTCGGATTCGAAGCCGCTGCCACAGGCCGCGAGCAGGAGCGCGGTGCTGGCGATCAGCGCAGGCGCTCGCAGATATCGGGACAACATGAGTGGTGATCTCCTCCTAGGTGGTTCGTGCGCTCTCGGGGAAGGGAAGGGTGGCGATCTCGGGGTCGCGAAACACCGGTGACGGTCGAAGCAGGATGTGCTCGGGCGGACGCCGCTCGGCAAGCCGGTTGACAAGGAGCGCGACCGATGTGCGCGCGGCGCGCACGACCGGCTGCGACACGGAGCTGAGCCCGAGCGCTCGGGCGACAGGGGTGTCGTCGAATCCGACGATCGGGACGTGCGGTGCGGCCGAGTCCCTCGCTTCGACGGCGGCGCGCGCGCCCAGGGCGAGCGAGTCAGAGGCGCAGACGAGTGCCGTGGCGCCGCGGTCGAGGAGCTCCTCGGCGGCACGTCGGGCGTCGGTCACGTTGTCCGAGCACGCTGCCGAGAGCACGGCAAGATCGGGATCATCGAACTCGTCCTGCATGGCGCGTTGCCAGCCGGCGAAGCGGTCCCCGCTGACATCCGGCTGGGCAGGCCACGATAGATAGCCGATGCGGACGTGGCCGTGCGCCACGAGGCGCCGAGTGACCGCAGCGGTCCCGGCGGCGCCGTCGACGTCCACCCAGTCGTGTGGTGCATCGGCCGGGTCGGCATCGCGACTCCAGGGCCGTCCAAACGACACGAACGGCACGTCATGTCTCACCAGCCAGTCCATGCGGCCGTCGTCGATGGTGGTGGAGGTGAG
>JBDSJJ010000049.1:0-4361 GCA_039917415.1 Candidatus Limnocylindria bacterium
GGGAGCTGGAGGAGCTCCTGGCGTCCGCCGGTGGCGAGGTGCTGACCCGCGACGCCTCCGTCTGGCGCGCTCGCCTGACGGCTGAACCCGACGCGATCAACCGTGCGTTGGAGGCGCTGCGCGGCCAAGGACTGCGCCGCCTCGTGCGCGCCGGTGCCGTGGCGATGGCAGCGGATTCCCCCACGACCACCGAGAACGGAGCAACGCCGGAATGACCAAGCTCATCTACGACGCCGATATCGACCCAGCGGCGCTCGACGGCCAGACCGTGGCCGTCATAGGCTATGGCAGCCAGGGCGAGGCGCACGCGCGCAATCTCGCCGAATCCGGCGTCGATGTCGTCGTCGGACTGCGAGCCGACTCGACGTCGGCCGAACGGGCACGGGAGGCCGGGCTCGAGGTCACCGACGCCGCATCCGCGACGAAGCGCGCGAACGTGGTGATGGTGCTCGTGCCGGACACGGCCGCACCCGGTGTGTATCACGGCGAGATCGAGCCGAACCTGCAGGACGGCGCGCTCCTGATGTTCGCCCACGGCTTCAACATTCACTTCGGCGAGGTCGATCCGCCCGGCGGAATCGACGTCGGGATGGTGGCGCCGAAGGGACCGGGCCACCTCGTCCGACGGCTGTACGAGGGCGGTGGCGGCGTCCCTGCGCTGTTCGCCGTGCATCGCGAGTCCACGGGCACCGCGCGGACGCGGACGCTGGCTTACGCGCGTGGCATCGGCGCCGGACGCGCAGGCATTCTCGAGACGACCTTCGCCGAGGAGACCGAGACCGATCTGTTCGGCGAGCAGGCGGTGCTGTGTGGCGGCGTCACGTCGCTCGTCCAGGCGGGATTCGACACGCTGGTCGACGCCGGCTACCAGCCCGAGCTCGCGTACTTCGAGACGATGCACGAGCTCAAGCTCATCGTCGATCTCATGTACCAGGGCGGCATGCAGTACATGCGCTACTCGATCAGCGACACCGCCGAGTACGGCGACTACGTCTCGGGCCCGCGCATCGTCAACGAGGCGACTCGGGCGGAGATGAAGCGCATCCTGACCGAGATCCAGGACGGCAGCTTCGCAAAGCGCTGGATCGAGGAAGGCCGCAAGGGCGCGCCCGAGTTCAAGCGGATGCGCGCCGAGAACGCCGGCTCCCGCCTGGAGGAGGTCGGCGCCGAGCTGCGGAGTCACATGGCCTTCATCGGCCCGAAGCAGGCACCCGACGGCTGGGCCGAGGGCGGCCGCCGGACCGCCGATGCGCCGAGCGGCGAGGGCAGGAGCTGATGCCCCGAATTCGCATCTTCGACACCACCCTTCGCGACGGCGAGCAGACCCCGGGGGCCTCGCTGACCGTCGAGGAGAAGGTGACCGTCGCGCGCCAGCTGGCGCGCACCCGGGTCGACGTCATCGAGGCGGGCTTCCCGGCCGCCTCGCCGGGTGAGGCGGAGGCGGTTCGCCGCATCTCGCAGGAGGTCGGCGCGGCCGATGACGCGCCGGCCATCGCGGCCCTGGCGCGCTGCGTCCCGGCCGACGTGCCCGTCGCCGCGGCGGCCCTGGAGCCGGCGCGAAAGCGGCAGCTTCACGTCTTCATTGCCACCAGCGACATCCACATCACCCACAAGCTGCGCACGACCCGCGAGGATGTGCTCGATCGCATCCGGACCTGCGTGGCTCAGGCGCGGCGCATGGTCGGCGACGACCACGACGTCGAGTTCAGCGCCGAGGACGCATCGCGCTCCGAGCTGCCGTTCCTGCTTGAGGCCTACGAGGCCGCCGTCGAGGCAGGCGCATCGGTCATCAACGTGCCCGATACCGTCGGCTACACCGAGCCCAAGGAATACGCGGCCGTCATCAAGCAGGTGGTGAAGCTGGTCGGCAAGCGGGCCATCGTCAGCACGCACTGCCACAACGACCTCGGGCTCGCGACGGCCAACACGCTGGCCGCCATCCAGGCCGGTGCCCGCCAGGTCGAGGTCACGGTCAACGGCCTCGGGGAGCGCGCGGGCAATGCCTCCCTCGAGGAGGTCGTGATGGCGCTCCGCACCCGACCCGGGCAGTTCCGCTCGGGGACCACCGGCGTCGCCACCGAGCAGCTGACCGCCACGAGCCGCCTGGTGAGCTACCTCACCGGCATCGTGGTCCAGCCCAACAAGAGCGTCGTCGGGGCGAATGCGTTCGCGCACGAGTCCGGTATCCACCAGGACGGATTCCTCAAGAACCCACTGACCTACGAGATCATGACGCCGGAGTCGGTGGGCCTGTCCGGCTCGACCCTGACCCTCGGCAAGCTGTCCGGCCGAGCGGGGTTCGATGAGCGGCTTCGGCGCCTGGGGATCCACGTCGAGCCCGCAACGCTCGACACGCTGTACGCCGAGGCGATCACGCTGGGTGACCAGAAGAAGCAGGTGACCGATGCGGACCTGCTGGCGCTGGCCGAGCAGCACGCTGATCCGGTGCCCCAGCTCGTGGGGCTCGAGCACTGGGCGGCCGCCAGCCGGCAGGGCGAGTCGAGCTCCGGCAACGTCTCACTCTTCTACGAGGGCAAGACGTTTCGTGCCTTCGCCGGCGGCAACGGTCCGGTCGACGCCCTGCTCTCCGCCGTCGACAACGCCCTGGAGCAGATCATTCACGGTCGTCCGCAGCTCGTCGACTATCAGCTGCGGTCCGTCGGCTCCGGGGAGGACGCCCAGGGTGAGGCGACGGTCAAGATCTCGGCACCGGCCGGCGACGACGACGTGCCCCAGACCTTCACCGGCCACGGCCTCTCGACCAACGTGGTCGAGGCCTCGCTGCGCGCCTACATCTCGGCGGTCAACAAGCTGATCGCGGAGCACCCGGCGGCAGCCGATGCGGTGGCCGCCGCCCGGCAGCGCCGCGCCGGTGGCGACCCCGTCCCCACGCCGGCCGGGAGCCATCCGTGAGGACGCATTCGGTCGCCTACCTACCCGGCGACGGGATCGGGCCGGAGGTCTGCGACGTCGCGCGCCGCTGTGTCGACACGTCCGGTGCCGCGTTCGGGTTCGACGTGAGCTGGAACGAGCAGAGCGTGGGCGGTGCCGCAATCGACGCCATCGGCCAGGCCCTGCCGCCGGTGACCCTCGAGGCGTGCCGATCCTCCGACGCGATCCTCCTCGGCGCGGTCGGTGGTCCCCGTTGGGACGACCCGTCCGCGACCGCAAGACCCGAGGATGCGCTGCTGGCCCTGCGCTCTGAGCTCGAGCTGTTCGCCAATCTCCGCCCCGTGACGGCCCATGCGGCGCTCGCCGCGGCCTCGCCACTGCGCCCCGAGGTGCGGAAGGGCGCGGACATCCTCATCCTGCGCGAGCTGACTGGCGGCCTCTACTTCGGCCGTCCGCAGGGTCGCGAGGAACACGACGGAGTCGAGTCCGTGGTCGACACGCTGCGCTACACGCGCGCCGAGATCGAGCGCATCGTGGATCTGGCGTTCGAGCTTGCCGAGGGCCGTCGCGGGCACCTCACCAGCGTGGACAAGGCCAATGTCCTGGCCTCCAGCCGGCTGTGGCGGGAGGTCGTCAACGAGATCGCCACCCAGCATCCAACCGTGACGGTGGAGCACGCCCTCGTCGATTCGACCGCCTATCTCATCCTGACCCAGCCGACGCACTACGACGTGATCGTGACCGAGAATCTGTTCGGCGACATCCTCTCCGACGAGGCCGCAGCGATCGCTGGCTCCCTCGGCCTCATGGCATCGGCCAGCCTCGGCACGCGAACCACGGCCGAGGGGCGTTTCGGCATGTACGAGCCGGTCCACGGCAGCGCGCCGGGCATCGCCGGCCAGGGAGTGGCGAACCCGCTGGCGACGGTCGCCAGCGCCGCGATGATGCTGCGCTTGAGCCTTGGCGAGGCCGATGCCGCCGACGACCTGGAGACCGCGGTGACTGCCGCCATCGAGGATGGCCCGCGCACCGGGGACCTTGGCGGTTCAGACGGCACCGAGGCCATCGCGAGCTTCCTGCTGACGCGTATCGGCGCCGGCGTGGAGGTCACCGCATGACCGAGCCGATCCTCCTGTACGACACGACTCTGCGCGACGGCACGCAGCGCGAGGGGCTGGTCCTCTCCCTGGCCGACAAGCTGAAGATCGCGCGGCGGCTGGACGACGCCGGCTTCCCGTACGTCGAGGGTGGCTGGCCGGGGTCTAATCCCAAGGACGAGGAATTCTTCGCCGCGGCCCGTGGGATGACCTTCCGCAACACGAAGCTGTCGGCCTTCGGCTCAACCCGCCATCGATCGAACCGCGCCGAGGACGATCCGAACCTGCGAGCCCTCATCGCGGCCGAGACGCCGGTCACCACGATCTTCGGCAAGAGCTGGCTGCTCCACGTGACCGAGGTGCTGGGCGCCA
>JBDSJJ010000050.1:0-3429 GCA_039917415.1 Candidatus Limnocylindria bacterium
TCGCCCGGCTTCACCTCGCCGATGCCTTCGAGCCCGATCAGCTCGATCCGCGAGCTCACGCGGCGTCGCCGAGCTCGAGCCAGCGCGTCAGGTCGGCGGGCGTATCGAGGTCGAACGAGAGGCCGGAGCGGTTGACGGCGACGAGGGGCACACCGGCTCGTTCGATCTCGACGAGGTGGTCGGCGAAACTTCCGGCGCCAAAGCGGAAGCGGATGACGCCGGGCGGTCGCAGAACGAGCCCGTTCGTTCCCGTCCCGGCGCGGTCCGGCGCAATGGCGACGGCCGGCTGGTCGCCGTCGGGAAGCGCATCGGCCAGGACCCGCACGTCGTGGGCCTGGAGGTTCGGAAGGTCGCCGTGGAGCACGATCAGGGTTCCGACGTCGTCCATCAGGGCCTCGAATCGGGCCTGCTCGAGACCCTCGTTGAGGCCCATGCCGCGCTGTACGACAAGGCGCGCGCCGGACGGCTCGACGATCTCGGCCAGCTCACGCGACGGGGAGATCACCACGACGTCATCGCACGCTTCGCGGGTGACCTTGAGGACGCGCTGCAACAGCTGGCTGGCGAGCATGATCCGCTCTTCGGGCGTCAGGCTCGGAGCGAGTCGCGTCTTGGCCGCCTCGAGGCCCCGGTGCGGGACGATGATCCGCGTCGCTATCACCCGCTGAGCATATCGCGATCGGCGTCCGACGCCGAATCAGGCGTCCCGCAGCAGCGTGAGGATGCTCGCGGCCAGCGCAGCGCGTTCATCGTCACCGCCCATGACCGTCGGGAGGACCGCGGTCGTCATTCCGAGCGCGGAGATCTCTTGGGCGAGCGCGGCGTCGACATCGTCGATGACGAATCGATCGGCGATGTCTGCGTACAGGCGCGCGACGCCGGTCGCTGTCGCGTCGTGGCCGGTCGACGCCAGCATCCGATCGGCGGGGCCCTTCAAGGCCCGTCCCCCGACGATCGGGCTGACCGCGACCACCGGCGCCGGGGCCGCGGCGATGGCGGCTCGCACGCCGCTGAGCGCCAGGATCGGACCGATGCTCACCAGCGGATTGGATGGGCCGAGGACGAGGAGGTCGGCAGCCGCAATGGCCTCGAGCACATCGGGCGAGGGTCGCGTGCTCGCCGAGCCGTCGAATTCCACGCCGCGCACCTCGGGCTGCTGGCGGCGATGGACGAAGTACTCCTGGAAGGCGAGCGGCCCGTCGTCGGTCAGCAGGCGCGTGCGGTACGGATCGTCCGTGGCGGGGAGGACCGGCACCTCGACACCCAGGGCGGTCGCCAGCTGCCGGGTCACGTCGGTCAGGCGAGCACCGTCACGCAGTCGCCGCGTGCGCTCGATGCACATCGCCAGATCGGCGTCACCCAGGGCGAACCATGTCTCCGCGCCGAGACGTTCGAACATGGCCCGCGCGGTGTCGGTGTCGCCGGTGATCCCCCACCCCCGCTCGGCGGCCGCCAGGCCGGCGAGTGTGTAGACGATGGCGTCGACATCCGGGCTGACGTGCAGGCCGTGGACCTCGACGTCATCCCCGACATTGGCGATGATCGACAGCTCCACGCGACTCCCGAGCAGCGCAAAGCCGTGGGCCAGCTTCGCTCCTCCGGTACCGCCGGCGAGCAGGGTGACCTTCATCGGCCTAGCGTAGCGTGGGTCGTCGGTCGGGCGACCGCCGCGCGAGGATCGCGCCGGATTGTCAATCGCTCAGCGTGAGGGCATT
The DNA here is from genome assembly GCA_039917415.1 of Candidatus Limnocylindria bacterium. Taxonomy (GTDB): domain Bacteria; phylum Chloroflexota; class Limnocylindria; order QHBO01; family QHBO01; genus JACDBZ01. Next base: position 1,716 of record JBDSJJ010000050.1, read on the forward strand.
AGCGACACCACAGGCCGCCGCGGACTCCCTCGCACGCTCAGCGTGGCCCTTTCCGATCCTCTTGATCCCGCTAATGCGTTCCAGTCGAGCGGTTGGCAGCGAGCGCCCGTGAGTCTTGCCAACCGCCTCACCTGAGCGCGGTTGACAGTTCGGAGCCGTGGCGCGCTTGCGTGATCAGCCGATGAGGGCCGGCTTGACCTCGGTCATCAGCCGTTCCATCGACTCGGCGTCATACGGTGACGGGAATCCGACGATGAAGTGACGGAAGCCGATGCCGAGGAAGGGCCGCATCTTCTCCGCGACCTGCTCGGGGGTGCCGACCATCTGGCTCGCCCAGGGCTCGGCTTTGCCGTTCCGCTCGAACATCGCCGCGAAGACGCGCTGCGCCTCGGCCGGATCATCGCGGATGATGCAGGTGCCCATCCCCACGGTGCGCTCGATCTCCGACTCGTCGCGCCCGACCTCGTCGCAATGGCGGCGCAGGATCTCGTCCTTGCGTTTCACGTTCTCGAAGCTGCCGCCCACGTTGCACGCGTCGGCGTATCGGGCCACGATACGCAACGTCTTCTTCTCGCCGCCGCCGCCGATGAGGATCGGCAGCCGCTCCTGGACCGGACGCGGATCGTTGAGCACCTCGTGGGCGTTGTAGAAGTCAGTCCCTGAAGGACCCTCTCCGTGGAGCATGCCGCGCATGATGCCGACCGCCTCGTTCAGCCACTTCAGGCGCTCGCCGGGCGAGGCTCCGAACTTCAACCCAAACGCCCGATGCTCAGTCTCGAACCACGCGCCGCCGATGCCGAGCACCGCCCGGCCGTTGCTGATGTGATCGAGGGTCGTGGCCATCTTTGCCACGAGCGCGGGATTCCGGAACGTGTTGGCGCCCACCATCAAGCCGACGGTCGCGTGCTCGGTCCGCTCGGCCCACGCGGCGAGCGTGAGCCAACCCTCGAAGATCGGGCCTTCATGCGAGCCGACGATCGGGTAGAGGTGGTCCCAGGTCCAGAGCGAGTCGAACCCGAGCGTGTCGGCGCGGATGCCCGCCTGGCGCAGCGAGGCCCAATCGGTGTACTGGCCCCAACAGTTGGCGCCGATCTTCAATGCATTCGTCATATCGGTCGAGCCTAGCAGGACCCGGGCCGGGATCCCCCCGCCTACGAGTTCGCAGCCTCCGCCGGGCCGATGCGGACGGTCTGGATGTTCGTGAACTCCCAGATGCCGTGGCGGCCGAGCTCGCGGCCGTAGCCGCTGCGCTTCACGCCTCCCATCGGCATCCGAGGATCCGAGGCGACCAGGCCGTTGACGAAGACGGAGCCCGCCTCGATGCGCCGGGCGATCGCCTTTGCGGCATCGAGATCTCGGGTCCAGACGGCGGCACCGAGGCCGTACTCGGTGTCGTTGGCAAGCTGGATGGCGTGATCCACGTCGCGCGCCCGGATCAGCGCCGCGACCGGACCGAAGGTCTCCTCGCGGAAGGCGGGCATGACGTCGGTCACGCCGTCGAGCACGGTCGGGGCGTAGAAGTAGCCACGTCCGGCGATCGGCTCCCCACCGACGAGCGGTTCGGCACACATGCCCCGCGACTCGGTCACCTGGCGTTCCAGGGTGTCGCGCAGATCGCGGCGAGCCAGCGGGCCGACGTTCGTGTCGCGCGACGCCGGATCACCGACGTGGAGCGCGCGGACCGCATCGGCGAAGCGCTGGCCGAACTCGTCGG
>JBDSJJ010000051.1:0-5181 GCA_039917415.1 Candidatus Limnocylindria bacterium
GCGTACAGCTCCCACATGTGCCCGAGATAGCCGACGTTCGCGAGCTGCACGCTGCGCTCGCCGAGCGCGGCGCGCGCCATGCGCAGGCTGAACCGCGCGGCCGGGATGTCCAGCGGGCCCTCGCGGACGCCGTACCAGGCGAGCAGCGTTGCCGCGAGGCAGGGAACCGTCGCCGCGAGCACGACGGTGCGCCAGTCGTGGCCGGCCACCGCACCGAGGGCGCGCAGCAGGTGTGGCATGGCCGATCCGAAGGTGATGGCGCCAATGAGGACACCGACCGCCAGCCCGCGACGCGTCGTGAACCACCCGGACAGCACCTTCATGGCCACTGGATACACGGCCGCGATCCCCGCCCCGCTCAGCGCGCGCAATGGGATCGACGTGGCGAGATCCGTGGCGAACAGGGCGAAAGCGGCGTTGGCCGCGGCCGCAAGGAGCGCGCCGCCGGCCACGAGCCGTCGGGCCGGAAGCACATCCGCCGCACCGCTGAACGCGATGACCAGCGCGCCGACGACGAATCCGAGCTGGACAGCCACCGTGAGCATGACGGTCGCCACCGAGTCGATGCCCCAGTCGGCGGCGATCAGCGGAGCCACCGCTGTGGCGCTGAACCACGGGACCAGGGCCAGCAGCACGGTGGCCGCAAGGATGGCGAGCTGCCGCCAACGGCCGTCCGGCCGATCGGCGCGGGAGGCGGTCACGGGGCCTCGGGGCGCATCGTGTACACGAGGCACTCCCCACGCAGCACCTCGGTCCTATCGGCAAGCCGGGCGACGCATCGCAGGCGGGTGATCGGCTTGTCGTCGCGCGCCTCGATCACCTCGACCTCGGCGGTTACCGTGTCGCCGATCGCTACAGGCGCCGGGTAGTCCCACTCCTGGTGAAGGAAGACGCTGCCGGGCCCAGGAAGCTCCATGGCCACGAGCGCGTTGAACAGCCCGGTCGTCAGGCCGCCCTGCACCACGAGCCGCCCAACACGCGTGCGTTCGGCGAACGAGGCATCGAAGTGCAGCGGATTCCGGTCGCCGCTCAGCTGCGCGAACGTCTCGACGTCTGCCGCGGTGAACGTCCGAGTCGTCGTTGCCCGCGTGCCGATGGGTGGGGCGCTCCAGGTCATGCGTCGCCCTCGGCGAGAAAAACCTCGACCAGTGCGTCGTAGCCGCTGAACGAGCTGCGCACCGTATGGCCGCAGCCCGGGTCGCTCTCGTAGCGCGCGCCGGGGATCGCCTCCGCCACTTGCCGTGTCGCGCGCTCCGGAACGACCTGGTCGAGCTCGCCGGCGATGACGAGGACCGGGACGCCGATGTCGGCCAGCCGGTCGGTGACGAACGAGCTCGGATCGAGCGTTGCCCGCAGCTCGCCGACGAAGCGCTCCGGCGTCGCCGGGCGCGGCTGAAGGTTGGCCGCCGCGGCGAACGCGTCGGACTCACTCTCGGCGGCCGCCTTCATCTGCTGCGCCATCATGCCGAAGAACGTGCCCCAATCGCCTGCCTCGGCCAGCTCGATCCAGCGCGCCATGCGGGTGGCCATCGGCGAGTCCGGTGGCGTCTCGGACGAGACGGCGGCTAGCACCAGGCGGTCGACCAGCTCGGGGCGATCGACGGTCAGCCACAGGCTGACACGGCCGCCACCCGACTCCGCCTCGATGCTCACCGGGCCGGTGCCGAGGGCGCGAAGGGCGGTCGCCACGCCGTCGGCAATCACCCGTGGATGCGTTATGCGGTTCGCGTCGGCCGGGTCGTCGGGGATCGGACGGCCGATGATGGTCACCGAACGTCGTTCGGCGCGCGACGCCCAGCGGCGACCCAGCAGCTGCTCGGTGCCGGCCAGGGGCCGGAACCCGGTCTCGACTCCTCCGAGTACGAGCAGCGGAGCGCCAGGCCCGCCGGGAACCGTGAGCGATTCGATCATCCCGCCGGGGATCGCGTGCCGCTGGATCGTCATCGGTGCAATCGTGCCAGATGGCGCTACCATCGGTGCATGGCATCCATCGACCGTGCGGACGTCGAGCACGTTGCCCACCTCGCGCGCCTCCACCTGGAGGAGGACGAGGTGGATCGTATGCAGGCGCAGCTCTCGAACATTCTCGCGGCGGTGGAGACGCTGCGTGACGTCGACACCAGCCATGTCGGGCCGACGGCCAGCGTGATCGAGCTCGAGAACGTGATGCGCGAGGACGTGGCCACGGCCCCGATGCCGCGCGCCGTGACGCTGGCCAACGCTCCCCTGCGTGACGACCCCTACCTGCGCGTCCCGACCGTCCTCGAGGAGGGCCGGTGAGCGCGGAGGCGATCGCCGATCGCACCCTCTCCGAGGTGGCAGGCATGCTTCGGGCCGGCGAGATCACCTCGCGGGAACTCACCGACGCCTGCCTGGCCCGCATCGAGCGCGACGCTGGGCGCCTCAACACGTTCCTCGCCGTCGAACCGGATGCCGCCCGCCGCGCATCCGACGAGGCCGATGCCGCCCTGGCGCGGGGCGAAGGCACGGAACGACCGCTGCTCGGCATCCCGTACGCCCTCAAGGACATCTTCGTGACCAGGGCGCTCGACGAGGACGGCGGGGACCTGCCGGGCGGCATGCCCACTACCGCCGGGTCCCGCATCCTCGAGGGGTATCGCTCGCCGTTTCCATCGGCGGCGCAGGAGCGCTTGGAGGCGGCCGGCGCGATCCTCCTCGGCAAGACGAACTGCGACGAGTTCGCGATGGGATCCTCGAACGAGAACAGTGCATACGGGCCGGTCCGCAATCCGTGGGACGAGACGACCGTTCCCGGGGGCTCGTCGGGCGGATCGTCGGCCGCTGTGGCAGGCGGACAGGCGTTCTTCGCGCTCGGCACCGATACGGGCGGCAGTATCCGCCAGCCGGCCTCGCTGACCGGCACAGTCGGTCTCAAGCCCACATACGGCCGCGTCAGCCGATGGGGGATGATTGCCTTCGCTTCGAGCCTCGACCAGTGCGGCCCGTTCACGCGCTCCGTACGCGACACGGCAATCGTGCTCGGGGCCATTGCTGGGCACGATCCGCTTGACTCGACGAGCGTCGACACGCCGGTGCCCGACTACCTTTCGGGACTGAGCGGCGACGTCAGCGGGCTGCGGCTCGGCGTGCCGCGCGAATACTTCGTGCCGGGCATGGAACCTGGCGTGGAGGCGGGCGTGCGCGCCGCCTTCGACGTTCTCCGCGATCTCGGCGCCGAGATCGTGGATGTCAGCCTGCCCTCAACCGATCGCGGCCTGGCCACGTACTACATCATCGCCCCGGCCGAGGCATCGGCGAACCTGGCGCGCTTCGACGGCGTGCGCTACGGGACATCGGCCGGGGCCGAGGAGCTGTGGGAGAACTACACGCGGACCCGGGGCGCCGGGTTCGGGGCCGAGGTCAAGCGTCGAATCATGCTCGGCACCTATGCACTGTCCGCCGGCTATTACGACGCCTACTACGTCAAGGCGCAGCAGGTGCGGACCCTCATCAAGGCCGAATTCGACGAGGTCCTGTCGAGCGTGGACGCACTCCTGGCACCGACATCGCCGAACGTCGCGTTCAAGCTCGGCGCCAAGGTGGACGACCCGCTGGCGATGTACCTAAATGATGCCTGTACGCTGCCGGTGAATATCGCCGGCCTGCCCGGAATCAGCGTTCCGTGCGGCCTGTCCGATGGGCTGCCGGTCGGGTTGCAGGTGATCGGGCGCGCATTCGACGAGGCGACCATCCTTCGTGTCGCCGATGCCTACGAGCGGGCCGCCGGCTTCGCCGACCTGCGACCACCGGTATCGGCAATCAGCCCTGGCTAGGGCGCCGGAACCTCGCTGAGCTCGATGGTGTTGCCTTCGCTGTCCTTGAACCACGCCGCCTTGCCAAATGGGGTGGTCATCAGGCCGCCGACCGTGCTGCCCATTTCCCCGAAGTCGTACTCCTCGAAGGCGACGCCACGGGATCGGATCTCGTCCATCACAGCCTGGATGTCGTCCACCTGCCATCCCGCGGCGGTGTTCTGAGCTGTGCCGGCTGAGGGCGTAGCGTAGAGATAGAACCAGGCGCCGCCGGTCAGGTACCAGAAGCCGCCCATCTCATCGTCGCGAGTGGGCACCAGTCCAAGCTTCTCCTCGTACCAGGCTCGCGCACGAGCGACGTCGGTGGCGGGCAACCTCGCGGACAGCGGGAAGTCGTTAAGCATGGCTCGGGACTCCATTACGATGCTTGCGAGAGGATCATCCACGTTCAGGCTCGGGGGTCAAGACCTCGAGATGGAGACTCAATCTCATGCCCGAGATCAGCCACGTCCGCATCCAGGTTCCGGAGCAGGGGCCGCTCAACCGAATCCTGCGCGAAGGCGGGGCACAGCTCTTCCCGCAGTGGCTGTATGCCGAGCCCGGCGACGACGCGCGGATCGTGTGGTGGGGCATTCGCGAAGCCCCGACTCAGGTGCTCGACGTGCCGGATGCTTCGGACGCGCGTCACGGGCTATTCCCGCGAGCGATCGACGACTGGACCGAGGCGCCGCGCGGCCTGGTGCTCGCGACGGTCGACGCCGAGCGAGCCGCCGCGGACCTGGCGCCCGCGCTCGGCGACCAGTGGACCGAGGCCGGCACCGATGACCTGCTCGGCGCGCACTGCCGGCGCATGGCCCTCGGCCGCAGCACGCTGATCCTTGCTGAGCCCAGCACCGAGGGCTACGTCGCGGCGTGCCTGGCGCGCTTCGGGGAGGGCCCGATCGCCATGGTGCTGGATGGCACGACCAGCGCCGGTCGCGCGTCGACCACGAATCCCGTCACAGGCAGCCCGTCTACGTACGTCCGCATCGGTCCGGGAACGGCGCCAACGCTGATCTTCCTGCCGGCGCGATGACCGACGGCGAAGCGCACCGCCGCGTCGTGGAGGCGTGGCGTGAGCAGCGCTACGCGGCCCTGCGGCGTGACATTGGCTGGCTCACCCTCGCCGGCCTCGACTGGCTGCGGGACGGTGTGAACCGGGTGGGCAGCACGCCGGACGCCGACATCGTCCTGGCCGAGGGTCCGTCGCTGGTCGGCACGCTGACGGTGGAGTCCGGGACCGTCACGGGGCATGGCCGATGGACGCATGCCGGCGAGTCGGTGGAGCGGCTGCCCCTGCTGGACGACCAGCACGGCGAGCCCACGCTCCTCGAGCTCGGGTCGCTGCGCAGCTGCGTGATCGAGCGCG
>JBDSJJ010000052.1:0-20087 GCA_039917415.1 Candidatus Limnocylindria bacterium
CCGCCCTCGTCGTAGCCGACGTAGCCAGGCGGGGCGCCGACCAGGCGCGAGGTGGAGAACTTCTCCATGTACTCGCTCATGTCGATGCGGACGAGTGCCTGCTCGTCGTCGAACAGGAACTCGGCCAGCGCGCGAGCCAGCTCCGTCTTCCCGACTCCGGTAGGGCCGAGGAAGATGAACGAGCCGATGGGCCGCTTCGGGTCCTTGAGCCCGGCGCGGGCACGGCGGATGGCGTCGGAAACGGCGGTGACGGCCTCCTCCTGGCCGATGAGACGGGCGTGCAGCCGATCCTCCATGTGGAGCAGTTTCTCGGTCTCACCTTCCAGCAGGCGGTTGACGGGGATGCCGGTCCAGCGCGCCACGACCTGGGCGATGTCGTCGGCGTCGACCTCTTCCTTGAGCAGCACGGAACCCGATGCCTTGAGCTCCCGCAGCTGATCCTCCTGCTCCGCGAGCTGCTTCTCGAGCTCGGTGGCGCGGCCGTACTTGAGCTCCGCGGCACGCGCGTAGTCCGCGGCGCGCTCGGCGGCCTCGATCTCGGGACCCAGCCGCTCCTGCTCCTCGCGCGTGGCCCGGATGCCTGCCACGACCTCCTTCTCGCGCTCCCACTGCGACTTCATACCGTCGCCGCGCTCGCGAAGGTCGGCCAGCTCGCGCTCGAGCGCCTCGAGCCGGGTCTTCGAAGCGTCGTCCTTCTCCTTGCGCAGTGCCTCGCGCTCGATCTCGAGCTGCATCCGGCGCCGCTCGATCTCGTCGAGCTCCGCGGGCATCGAGTCCATCTCCATCCGGAGGCGCGACCCCGCCTCGTCCACGAGGTCGATCGCCTTGTCGGGCAGAAACCGCTCAGTGATGTAGCGGTTGCTGAGCATCGCGGCGGCCACGAGCGCCGAGTCGGTGATGCGGACGCCGTGGTGGACCTCATAGCGCTCCCGCAGGCCCCGCAGGATGCTGATCGTGTCCTCCACGCCGGGCTGGTCGACGATGATCGGCTGGAAGCGGCGCTCGAGCGCGGCGTCCTTCTCGATGTGCTTGCGGTACTCATCCAGCGTCGTGGCGCCGATGGCGTGGAGCTCGCCTCGGGCCAGCATCGGCTTCAGGAGGTTCGAGGCATCCATGGCGCCCTCGGAGGCACCCGCGCCGACCACGGTGTGCAGCTCGTCGATGAACAGGATGATCGTGCCGTCCGAGTCAGTGACCTCCTTCATCACCGCCTTGAGGCGCTCCTCGAACTCGCCGCGGTACTTTGCGCCGGCGATGAGCGAACCCAGGTCCAGCGCCACGACGCGCCGATCGCGGAGACCGTCCGGCACGTCGCCGCGCACGATGCGCTGGGCCAGCCCCTCGGCGATGGCCGTCTTGCCGACGCCGGGCTCGCCGATGAGCACCGGGTTGTTCTTCGTGCGGCGGCTCAGGACTTGGATCACGCGGCGGATCTCCTCGTCGCGGCCGATCACGGGGTCCAGCACGCCCTTGCGGGCGGCCTCGGTCAGGTCGCGGCCGTACTTCTCGAGGGCTTCGTAGGTCGCTTCGGGGTTCTCGTTCGTCACGCGCTGGTTTCCTCTGATCTGGGTGAGTGCCTCGAGCACGGCGTCGTTCTCGACGCCCGCATCGCGCAGCACGCGGACGGCGGCGCTGTCCCCGGCCTCGAGCGCGGCCAGCAGGAGGTGCTCGGTCGATACGTATTCGTCGCGCATGCGCTCGGCCACCGCGTGAGCATCGGTCAGGACCCGGCGAGCCTCGTTCCCGAGCTGGAGCTGCTGTGCCGTTCCGGCAACCTTCGGCAGCGTGGCGAGCTCCGCGCGAAGCCGCTCCGCCACCGACTGGGGCGCAACACCCATGCGGTTCAGCACCGCCGGCACCACACCATCGGGCTGCTCGACCAGGACCAGGAGCAGGTGCGCCACCTCGAGCTGGGGATGGCCCTCAGTCTCGGCCAGCTGCTGTGCGCTGACGATGGCCTCGGTGGCGCGCTGGGTGAATCGGTCCGTGCGCATCAGCGTCTCGGATCGGCCTGGTCAAGGGCGGCAAGCGCGGGCTCGAGGGCGGCACGCGACTCGTCGTCCAGCTTCGGCAGCACGACGCCGACGACCACCACCAGGTCTCCCTTCTGCGACGCGCCGCGCTTCGGAAGCCCGCGGCCCTTCAGGCGAATCTCCTGGCCGTTCTGGGTGTTGGGCCGAATGCGAAGCTTCACGCTGCCGGTTGGCGTCGGGACGGGCACCTCGGCGCCGAGGAGCGCCTCGGCCAGGGTGAGCGGGACCGCCACCCGCAGGTCGTCGCCGTCGCGCTCGAAGCGCGGGTCCGCCTTGACCTTCACGTGGATGACGAGGTCGCCGCCGTCCACGGCGCCGCTGAGCTTCACCTTCGATCCGTCGCGGACGCCCGCCGGAATCTTGACGTGGAGGCGGCGACCGTTGACGTTCACCATGCGCTCCGCACCGGTCACGACCTCGGCGAGGCTCACTTCTGCGGTGGCCTGGGCCGACGGGATCGCACGTCGCTGCGCGCCGCGTCCGCCCAGGTTGGACAGATCGACGTACTCGAAGCCTCCGCTCGAGCCGAACGGAGACGACGACGCTGCGGCCGTGCCGCTGAAGAACTGCCGGAAGAAGTCGCTGAAGCCGCCGACCTCCTCGGCCGCCCCCGTGCGATACGTCCAGCGTGTGCCGCCCGGCGCGCCGCCGAAGCCGGCCCAATCCGACGCGCCACCCGAACCGACGCCGGCGTTCTGGTAGGCCTGCCAGTTCGCGCCAAGCTCGTCGTACTGCTTGCGCTTCTCGGCATCGGCCAGCACGGCGTGCGCCTCGTTGGCTTCCTTGAAGCGCTTCTCGGCGGCCGGATCCTTGTTCGTGTCCGGGTGCAGCTCACGCGCCAGCTTGCGATAGGCCTTCTTGATTTCGGCCGGGGTGGCAGCCTTCGGGACGCCGAGGATGGCGTAGTAGTCCTTGTAATCCACCGTCTTCAGGCCCCCCAGTGCTCGATTGATCGAGCGTTTGTCGCGCGAGTGTCCGCCCGGGCGTCAGATCCGCGATGAATCGAGCGCCCGCGCGCGTGAGCGACCCCAGGATGCGGCGTTCGTGGTCCCGACCGCTCGGTCCATCGAGAGTTCGGAACCGGACCCACCATTGCGGTGGATCCGGCTCGATCGATCGAGCATTGTGGGCCGCGGAGCCCCAGCACCTGGCTCACCCTAGGCGGGCTGGCCCGCCGGCGGCTGGTCGGACGTCGTGTCCCCGCTGGCCGGGATCGGCGCGTCACCCGCCCGCTTGCGAGGGCGTCGCGGCCGGCGCGCAACCCGCTGCTGTCGCTCGTCACGCTCCGCCTTGATGCGGGCCGCCGACCGCGGCGCCTCGATGAGCGCCTCGGCCAGTACCTGGTCCATGTTCTCCACCGGCACGATCCGGAGCTGCTGGCGTACCTCGTCGGGCACGTCCACGAGGTCCTTCTCGTTGCGCTTCGGGATGAGAACGGTCTTCACTCCGGCGAGATGCGCGGCAAGCAACTTGGACTTCAGTCCGCCGATGGGCAGAACCCGACCGCGAAGCGTGATCTCGCCCGTCATGGCCAGGTCGCGTCGGACGGGCTTGTGGGTCAGCAGGCTCGCCATCGCCGTGGCCATGGTCACGCCGGCGCTCGGGCCGTCCTTCGGCGTGGCGCCAGCCGGAACGTGGATGTGGACGGTCGACTTCTCGAAGGCGCCGGGGTCGATCCCGAGCTCCTTGGTGCGCGCTCGGATGTAGCTCATCCCGGCACGTGCCGACTCCTTCATCACGTCGCCCAGCTGGCCGGTCAGCAGGAAGTCGTCCTTGCCGTCCATGCGGGTCGCCTCGACCTGCACGATGTCCCCGCCTGCGTCGCTGACGACGAGGCCGGTCACCATGCCGATCTGATCCTCCGACTCCAGCTCGCCGTACTCGAATCGGCCCGGTCCGAGGTACTCCTCGAGATCCTCCGGCTTCACGACGATCTTGGTCTTCGGGTCGCTCACCACTCGGCGGGCCACCTTGCGCGCGACGTTCGCGAGCTCTCGCTCCATGTTGCGCACGCCGGCCTCGCGGGTGAAGGCTTGGATCAGGCGCACGAGGGCGCCCTCCTCGAACTTCAGGTTCTCCTCCGTCAGCCCGTGGTTCTCGAGCTGCTTCGGAACCAGGAACCGCTCAGCGATCCGGACCCGCTCCAGCTGCGTGTAGCCGGGGAGCTGGATGACCTCCATCCGGTCGCGCAGGGCTGCCGGTATGGTGTCGAGCATGTTTGCCGTCGCGATGAAGAGGACCTTCGAGAGGTCGAACGGCACCTCGAGATAGTTGTCGGCGAAGGTATTGTTCTGCTCGGGATCCAGGACCTCCAGCAGCGCCGATGACGGATCGCCGCGGAAATCCATGCCGACCTTGTCGATCTCGTCGAGCATGAACACCGGGTTCGCCGATCCGGCCGTCTTGATGTTCTGCATCACCCGACCCGGCAACGCCCCGATGTAGGTGCGCCGATGTCCTCGGATCTCGGCCTCGTCGTGGATCCCGCCCAGGCTCATGCGGACGAACTTGCGTCCCATGGCGCGGGCGATGCTCTTGCCGAGGCTCGTCTTGCCGACGCCGGGCGGTCCGACGAAGAGCAGGATGGGTGAGCGGATCTTGTCGGCCAGCTTGCGCACGGCCATGTACTCGACGATGCGCTCCTTCGGCTTCTCGAGGCCCCAGTGATCCTCGTGGAGAATCTTCTCCGCGTCCTCGAGGTCGAGGTTGTCATCGGTCTCGATGCCCCACGGCAGGCTCACCAGCCAGTCGACGTAGGTCCGGATGACGCCCTGCTCGGGCGAGGCGCTGGGGATGCGGGCCAGGCGGTCCACCTCTTTGAGTGCGCGCTCCTTCACCTCGTCGGGCATGGCGGACTGCTCGACGCGCTCGCGCAGCTCGCCGGCCTCGGCGACAGCCGGGTCGTCCTCGCCCAGCTCCTTCTGGATGGCCTTCATCTGCTCGCGCAGGATGTACTCGCGCTGGGTCTTGTCCATCTCGGACTTGACCTCGCTCTGGATCCGACCCTTGAGCTCCAGGACCTCGATCTGCTTCGAAAGGAACTGGCTGGCCAGTCGGAGCCGGTCGGCGATGTTCACCGTCTCGAGCAGCTCCTGCCGCTGCTCGGTGGTCATGTCCGGGCTGTAGGCCGTCATGTCGGCCAGCAGACCCCCGTCGCTGATGTTGCGCGCCGCGACGGCGACCTCCGGCGGCACCGAGGCACCGCTGCTCACGTACTGCTCGATCTGGGCATGGATCGAGGCCATGAGCGCCTCGATCTCGAGCGTCTTTTCCTCGACGTCGTCGATGACTTCGACGCGGGCCTCGAGATGCGGCTCGCTCTGGACCAGGTCGAGCAGCCTAATTCGGCGCTGTCCCTGGACGATGGCCCGGATGGTGCCGTCCTGAAGCCGGATCACCTGGGCGATCTTGGCCAGGGTGCCCACCGGGTAGAGCTCGTCCGCGCTGGTGATGTCCTCCTGCTCGCTCGAGCGCTGGGTGACCAGTGCCACGGGCTGCGAGGTGCGCACGGCGCGATCAAGCGCCTTGACGCTGCGGTCGCGACCGACCTGCAGCGGAACGATCATCTCGGGAAAGATGACCGTATCGCGCAGGGCAACGAGGGGCAGGACCTGGACCCGCTCCACGTCGGCCGTGCCGTTCTCGTCGTTGGCCGATGCCTCGGGGGTGTTCTGTGTCTCGTCAGTTGCCACGCTTGGGTGCTCCTTCAGCCGACGCGTCGACGAGCTCCGGCTCGTCGTGGTCTTCGGCGAATCGCTCTACATCGTCCTCATCGAACAGATCGTAAACCCGGATCTTGCCGAGTGACTCGAGCTGAAGGATGACCCGCACGCCGGCGAGGTTCACTCGCTGTCGACGCGTCAGGAAACGAATGATACGAACGCGCTGGATATCCGCCTCGCTGTAGAGGCGGAGGTTGTTGCGACGCTGCGGCAGGAGGAGGCCCTCTTCCTCGTAGATCCGGAGCGTCCTTGGATGGCAGCTCGCCAGCTCGGCGGCGATGCTGATGATGTATCGGGGACGGTTCAGGGCGTCGCGACGCGGGGTGACGGTTGTCGATGGCGCCTCGCGCCGCGCTCGCTCCACGCCTCTAGTACGCCCGAGTCGCGTCGTCGGATGCCTCGATGCCGATCGGGAGCTGGATGCTGCGGCTGACATCGCCGAACAGGCGGTCAATCTCCGAGCGCAGCGACACCATGTCACCGATCGGATCGAACCTGGGAGTGCTCGCCATAGTTGTCCATCACCTCACGAAAACGCTTGTTTTCGAGTCGACGCACCGCCATCGGTGCGCCTGTGGCGGGACCATAAACCCTGACAATGGTGTTGTCAAGGTATGTGACAGGCATCAGGTTCCGGGAGCGGCCTCCGCACGCACGATGGCCCACCGCACGGCGCCGAATCCGCCGATGACGGGAAGGCTGACGGGCTCGGCACGCAACTCGAGAGCCAGCACCTCGACATCCCGGACCGGCGTGAGCTCGCTCCCCGGGAAGACCCACAGGAAGCTCGTCGCTCGCCTCTCGTAGTGGAACGACTCCGCGACGGCGGTGGCCCGGCCGTCGCGCTCCTCCCTGACCGTCACCCGCAGGTCGCGGAATCGATCCGCTGCGGTGCCCAGGGAGCGCTCCGCGATGCCGGCCTGGGTTCGTACCTGGGTGGGCCACGAAGTGTCGAGCTCCCCAGCGCTCCACTCGGTCACGAAGGTGTCAAGGACCGCCGCCGGGGTTGCCGCGTGCGCGCCGATGAGCCAGAAGCCGCTGCCCCAGGCCAGCAGCGGGACGCCCAGCCAGGCGATCGCGGCGGCCGGCGATCGCTCCGGCGTGGGAGGCCGGGCAACGCGCAGCACGTGGGCCGCCTGGTACGCGTGCACCGCCTGCCATGCCCAGGCCACGATGAAGGCAGCTCCCGCCAGGAACGGAACAAGATAGGCGCTGGTGTCGGCCAGGCCGATGGTCAGCCACCACACGAGGGCGCCTGCTCCGACCTCGACGGCCAGCAGGCCAAGCCCGAGTGTCCGCCGCCCGATGGCCAGGTGCCCGAGGCCCCAGGCGACCAGCGCGACCCGAAGGACGGATCCCGGCTCGGGCCCGCTCACTCGCCGATGAGCAGGCGCCGAAGCTCCGCCTCGCCCTCCGGCGAGGTCACCGCCAGGACCTTGTCGCCGGTGCGCAGGCGCGTGTCCGATCGAGGGGGCTGCGCGCGCTCATCCCGGATGAGGACGGCGATGGTGCTTCCCTCCGGGAGGTTGAGCTCGCGCAGCTCTTTGCCGATGGCCGGCGAGTCGGCGTCCAGCTGCGCTTCGACGATCTGCACGCCACCACCCTCGAGCTCGGCCAGGTGCAGCAGGTCGTGGATCGGAATCTCGTGCTCGATCACGCCCAGGATCGAACGGGTCGGGCTCACGGTCTCGTCGATCGCGAGACCTCGGAACAGCTTCTCGTTCTTTGGGTCGTTGATGCGAGCGATCGAACGGGGCACGTTGAAGCGCATCTTCGCGATCTGGCAGGCTGCCAGGTTCACCGCGTCATCGCCCGTGACCGCCGCCATGACGTCGGCCCGCGCCATTCCGGCCTCCCCCTGGTAGCGACCCTCGCAGCCGTCGTTCGCGACGACGATGCTGCCGAGCTCGTCCGCGATCTGCCGTGCGCGACTCTGGTCCTCCTCGATGACGACCACCTCGTGGCCGGCCGCCAGGAGCTCCTTGGTGAGGTAGTACCCGACGTTCCCGCCGCCGACGACCACGACGTACATCAGATGCCTCCGCGACCGTCGCTGGGCTGGACGATGGTGGCGTCGTGGGCATCGGGATCGTCCGGCGTCGTCTGCGGTGCCACCTCCTCCATCGGCGTTGCGCCGGGTCCGGGCGCGATGCGTCGCGGCTCAGCCGTCGCCGCCTCCACGAATCCGTTCGTGGCTTCCGCGCCTTCCTGCGCGGCGGTGACCAGGGCATCGCCGAGGATGATGGTGCGGCAGATGGTCTCGACGCCGAGGGCTCGATACGCCTCTCCGCGCAGCGGGTCGTTGATCTTCGCGATCACCCGCGGCACGCCGAAGGTGTGCTTCGCGAGCTGCGCCGCCAGGGCATTGCGATTGTCACCTTCCGTCAACGCCATCACGACATCGGCCTGCTCGGCTCCGGCGGAGCGGACCACGTCCTCGTCCGTCCCGTTGCCGCGCACCGTGTCGCCGCCGAACGTGGTGGGAAGCCGCCTGAAGGCGCTCGGGCTGACGTCGATGACGGTGACGTTCTCGCCGCGGACGTCGAGCTCCGCGGCGACGCGCGCTCCGACCCTTCCGCAGCCGATGATGATGACCCTCATGGTGTGTGTGCCAGCTCCTTCGTCTCGGCCCGCAGGCACCACACCGGCGCGGTCGAGTTGCGCATCACGTACGGGACGGTTCTGCCCGCGTCCCATTGTCCCCCGAATCGCTTCTTGTAGCGAAGTCCCATGACGATAAGGTCGGCCCCGAGCTCGTTGGCGTCGTCCACGATCGCTGGGCCGGCCGCGCGCGCCTGCACCGTGCTGGTGCGTACCGAGATCCGCCGTTCGACGAGCACGGCCTCGGCGCGCGAGAGGATCTCATCGGCCACCGCCACCGCCTCCTCGTTCTCGCGGTCGAGGGTCTGCTCGAACGGGACCTCGATCACGTGGAGCAGCGACACTTCGGTATCGCTTCTTCCGGAGAACAGGAGCGCCGCGACCTTGATCGCCGGGTCATCGACCGATTCGACGCCGAGCAGCGGCACGAGGATCCGGCCGTACTCGAAGGAGGAGGAGGAGACGGGTTTCTCGCCGCGTCGGAAGAAGGCCATGGCGCGGCTATCCTACGGCCCGCGGAAGGCGGTGCGTGAGGTCGGGGCTGCACCGCGACTCAGCGTCCGTAGCTTAGACGCTCCACGAGCCGTGGCGGGAGGCCGAGGTCTCGCATCAGGCGCTGCGTTTGGTCGATGTCGTACCGCACGCGGTGGAAGCTCATCACGGCGTTCTCCACGGCGCCATCATCCAGTTCCAGGATCCCGTAGGCCGCCTCGGGAAGGCCATCGCGGGGCTGGCCGACGCTGCCGGGGTTGAGCAGCGCTCGCGCGTCGCCGATGGCCACCTCGTCGCCGGGCAACCCGGGGCTGACATTGACGCCGTCATCGGTGAGCCGATAGGCGACCGGCAGGTGGGTGTGGCCGAACAGGCATAGGCGCGTCTCGAAGTGCTCGAAGTTCGCCGCCGCGATCCCGGGGCTGGTGATGTACTCCCAGATCGGGTCGCGCGGTGATCCATGCACCGCGGTGAGCTCTCCGTCGCGCCGGACCTCGGGAAGGGTTGCGAGGTACGACCGCGCGTTCTCGTCCAGGCTCTCTGCCGTCCACTCGATCGCGGCCCGAGCGTCCGGGTTGAAGTAGGCAGGGTCGACCGTGGCGATCGCCGCCCCATCGTGGTTTCCAAGCACGCTGCGCGCGCCCATTGCCTGGAGCTCGGCGATGACTTCATTGGGCTGCGGCCCGTAGCCGACGATGTCACCGAGCACCCAGACCTGGTCGACGGCGCCGAAGTCGGCGCGGACGGACTGCAGGGCGGGCAGGTTGGCGTGGATGTCCGAGAGGACGGCGATGCGCATGCGAGTGCGGAGTATACCGACGCTCAGCCGAGGGGACGGCGCGCGGGCTCACCGGGTCGTCGTGGGAACCGGCTTGGCGTCTCGGCTACCTTCTCGAGCAGCACCAGCCGGTGGTGTTCGAGCGCAACGATCCCCGTCTCCCGGACCGTGGTCCGGCCGCCGAGGGTGTGCGCCGCGGTGCGCCCGGCGTCCAGCTCGACCTCGGAGATGGCGCCCTTCCAACAAATGACCGTCCCTCCGGGCCGGACCAGCGGCAACGCATACTCGGCCAGGACCGGTAGCGCCGCGCAGGCGCGTGCCGTTGCGATGTCATGGATCTCCCGATGTCGTGCGTCGCGGCCGAGGATCTCGGCGCGCTCGGCCACGATGGTGACGTGCCCAATGGCGAGAGCCTCGACAAAGCCACGCAGCGCATCGGCCTTCCTGCCCACTGAGTCGACCAGCGTCCAGGCCACTCCGGGGCGCGCGAGGGCCAGCACCAGGCCCGGCACGCCCCCGCCCGAGCCGATGTCGACGGCGCGGGCCGGCTGTAGCGCGTCGAGGATCGGCAACGCTGACAGCGCATCGAGCAGGTGGAGTCGCGCGACGTCAGCCGGCTTGACGATGCGCGTGAGATTGAGGCGCGCGTTGGCGTCGAGCAGAAGGTCCACGAACCGCTCGACCGCGTCGAAGAACTCGGGCTCGAGGGTGGCCGCCAGCGTGGGAGCGTTCGTGGCCAGCAGCCGCTCGAGCTCGTCGCGCGCCACGCGTGCATCGGACAAGGGAAATGCTCCTGACGAGTGCCCTTTCGGTCTTCCCGAGCAGATGGTCGGCGTCGCAGCCGGCTCTCGCATCGGCCCCGACCATCGGCTGGTTACCGTACTCGGTCACCCGCAGAAGCAGGACCTCGACCCTAGCAGCGCGGGCCTGTGGATCACAAGCGGAGTTATCCACCATCCATGCGGGCATCGGCGAACTGTGGATAACCCGCGCGGATATACTCGGGTCGATGGCGTCCCGCACCGCGCAGCAGGCTACGATCGAGGTCAAGTGGCGGCTCACATGATCTCGGACTCGCCACCCCGTTTCGCGCACGACAGTGAGGCGGAGCTGGCGAGGATCCTCGACTACTACGGTGTCGCATGGCGCTACGAACCCGACGTCTTCCCCATCTGCTGGAACGCCGACGGCGAGGTCATCGAGTCTTTCGCTCCCGACTTCTACCTGGCGGATATCGACCTGTACGTGGAGCTGACGACGCTCAAGCAGTCGCTGGTCCGCAAGAAGAACCGCAAGCTGCGCTGGATGAAGCAGCTGTACCCCGAGGTCCGAGTGAAGCTGTTCTACGCACGTGACTTCCGCGCGCTGATGCTGAAGTACGGACGCCTCGACTTCCTCACCGACGTCGCCGCCGCCAACGGGGCCCACGCGCTGACCGGTGCCGGATCGGTCGCCGCGCGATGAGCCTCCATGACGATGTCGAGGAGGTCCTCATCGATGCCGAGACCATCCGGGCGCGGGTGGTCGAGCTCGGTGTTCAGCTCTCCGCGGACTACGCCGGCCGCGACCCGGTGCTGATCAGCGTCCTCAAGGGCTCGCTCGTCTTCCTGGCGGACCTGATGCGCGCCATGGACCTGCCGTCGAGCATCGACCTCATGGAGGTGTCGAGCTATGCCGGCACCGAGACCTCGGGGCAAGTGCGGATCCTCAAGGATCTGTCGAAGCCGATCGAGGGCCGCGACGTGATCGTGGTCGAGGACATCATCGACACCGGTCTCACGCTGAACTACCTGCTGCGCTATCTCGCCGAACGCAAGCCCGCGTCGATCACGATCATCTGCCTGCTCGACAAGCCGGCGCGTCGCCTGGCCGAGATTCCCATCGACTATCGCGGCTTCACGATTCCCGATCGCTTCGTCATCGGCTACGGGCTCGACTACGAGGAGCGCTACCGGAACCTCCCGTACATCGGCGTGCTGCGTCCGTCGGTCTACGGCGGGGCGTCACCGGAGGGCTGATCGATGGACGGAGGCGGCCGTCGCTTCCGGCTTCCCATCCTGCTCGGCAGCCTGGCCATGATCGGCTCCGGCTTCCTGCCGTGGTGGCGAGCCGGCGGCGACTCGGTGTCGGGCGTGCTCGTGCCGGCCCAGGAGGGGATCGGGCTGGAGGGGCCGGGACTTGTGATCTTCGGGGTGGCCATCGCCACGCTCGTCCTGCTCGACATCGGCTACATGCGCGGACGATGGGGATTCCTGCTCGACGCGCCGGCAGTCTACCTGTTGCTCGGCTCGATCGGTGCGCTCGCGCTCCTCTACCGCGGCTGGGAGCTGTGGTCGGTCGGTTACGTCCCGCACCCGCAGCAGTCGCCCGGCCTGGCCCTGGCCGCCGTCGGCGTCGGACTGGTGCTGTACGGGGCCGGAACCGGATTCGGCACCTCGCGCCGCTACTGACCTCCTTCGGTCATGTGCGTCCGGGGGTAGCGGTTGTCAGCGTGTGAGCCTGCTGCCTGCCATACGACCCCACCCGGATGCATTAGCGGGACCTGGAGCGGCGTGAGTGGATCTGGCGAGCGTGGAGCGCGACCTCCCGTGCCGCGCAGTCTCGCTAACGCGCGCCCCATGAGCAATTGACGATACGTTGGCAGACTTCGCCTCAGCGACACCCGGACACCCGTGTCAGGCCGGCAGGATCAAGGGCGAGAGGAGAAGCCAGGCGACCACCACCATGACCAGCAGGACCGCGAGGATGAGCATCGGCCGCAGGTCGGGCCGATAGTCCCCCGGGCCGCGTGGCGGCGTGGGCTGGTCGGACACCGGGCCGCGCTAGATCTCGCCGAGGTAGGCCTGGCGGACCTGCTCGTTGGCGGCGAGGTTCTTGGCGGTGTCGGCGAGGAGGATCTTGCCGGTCTGGATCACGTACCCGCGGTGCGCCGCGTTCAGCGCCATGAGCGCGTTCTGCTCGACCAGCAGCACGGTGGTGCCCTGCTCGTTGATCTCGTGAATGATCTTGAAGATCTGCTCGGTGAGGATGGGCGAGAGGCCCATCGACGGTTCGTCGAGGAGCACGATCTGCGGATGGGCCATCAGGGCACGACCCATGGCCAGCATCTGCTGCTCGCCGCCGGACATCGTGCCGGCCTTCTGGGTGCGGCGCTCCTTGAGGCGGGGGAACA
This sequence comes from Candidatus Limnocylindria bacterium, assembly GCA_039917415.1. Lineage (GTDB taxonomy): Bacteria > Chloroflexota > Limnocylindria > QHBO01 > QHBO01 > JACDBZ01. Next base: position 12,799 of record JBDSJJ010000052.1, read on the forward strand.
GGTCGTACACGCGGGCCACATCGTCATCGATCTTCTCGCCGCGCCGGCTGAACGCGCCCATCTGGAGGTTCTCGTAGACCGTCATCCGGCTGAAGACCTTGCGGCCCTCGGGGGAGTGGGCGATGCCCAGCGTCACGATCTCGTGCGCCGGCATGGCGTGGATCTCTCGGCCCTCGAGCAGGATCGAGCCGGTGCGCGGCCGATGCGTGCCGCTGATCGCGCGCAGCGTTGTGCTCTTGCCGGCGCCGTTCGAGCCGATGAGCGTGACGATCTCGCCCTTCTCGACGGTCATCGACACGCCCTTGAGGGCCTCGATGTTGCCGTAGTAGACGTGGATGTCCCGCAGCTCGAGCAGCGGGGTCGTGGTCGCCGGCACGTCGGCGGTCACGGGATCGGCCTGCGTCATTCTGTCGCCTGCTTGCCCAGGTAGGCCTCGATGACCGCGGGGTTGGCGCGGATCTCGTCCGGACGCCCCTCGGCCAGCAGCTCCCCGTGGTCGAGGACCGTGATGCGCTCGCTGATTCCCATGACCACCTTCATGTCGTGCTCGATGAGCAGCACCGTCAGGTCCAGCTCGTCGCGCAGCTGCTTGATGAGAGCCGTCATCTGCGCGGTCTCGCCCGGGTTCATGCCCGCCGTCGGCTCGTCGAGCAGGAGCAGCTTCGGCTCGCTTGCCAGCGCGCGCGCCAGCTCGAGGCGGCGTTGGTCGCCGTACGGCAGGTTCTTGGCCCAGTCCTCCTCGTAGCGTCGCGGCAGGCCGACCCGCTCGAGGAGCTCCTGGGCGCGCCGCTTTGTGTCCTCCTCCTCGGCGCGAACGGCCGGCAGCCGGAGGAGCGAGCCCCACCAGCTCGACTTCATTCGCACGTGCCGCCCGACCATGACATTGGCGAGCACCGTCATCGCTCCGAAGAGCCGAATGTTCTGGAAGGTCCGGCCGATCCCCATCTCCACGATCTCGTACGGCGTGCGGCCGACGATCGACTTGCCGTTGAAGGTGATCTCGCCGGACGTGGGTTCGAGCATGCCGGTCAGCTGGTTGAAGAACGTCGTCTTGCCGGCGCCGTTGGGGCCGATGAGCGACACGATCGATCCACGGGGAATCACAAAGTCGACATCGCGGTTGGCGACCAGGCCGCCGAACTTCATCGTCACCTTGTCGGCCTGGAGAAGCGCGTCCACGACCTGCGCGGATCCCGCGCGTTCCATCGTCTCGGTCATGAGCTCACCACGGGCCTGCCGGTATCGATCCCGGCTTCGTCGGCGTACATGTCGTCGTCGTCTCCGTCGGATACCTCGTGGAGCTCGGCGCGGCGCGATCGGCTCGGGAGGAGGCCCTCAGGACGCAGGAGCATCATCACCACCAGCACGACGCCGTAGATGAGCAGGCGATATTCGGCGAACTCGCGCAGCAGCTCGGGAAGGCCGACCAGGACGAGCGCTCCGACAACCACGCCGGCGATATTGCCCATGCCGCCCAGGATGATGAGCGCCAGCGCGTTGATGCTGACGAGGATGTTGAAGCTATCCGGGAACACGACGCCGATCTTCGTCCCGAAGAACGCACCCGACACGCAGCCAAAGGCGGCCCCGAGCCCGAACGCCAGCAGCTTGTACTTCACCGTATTGATGCCGGTCGCCTCGGCAACAGACTCATCCTCGCGCATCGCGTTCCAGGCGCGACCCACGCGGGATGCCGCGAGCCTGGTGGCTGCGATGGCGGCGATGATGCAGAAGAACAGGATCGGGTAGTAGATCGACTGCGGGTCGCGGGTGAAGGGCAGCGGCTCGGGAACCGAGAGGATGCCCTGGGCGCCACCGGTGACCGGCTGGGCCCAGGCGGACTTGAAGATCTCGCGAGCGATCTCGCCGAATCCCAGGGTCACGATCGCCAGGTAGTCGCCCCGGAGTCGAAGAACCGGCGCACCGACCATGAGCCCGATGAAGGCCGCGGCGAGGATGACGAAAGGAAGCGCGGCCCAGAACGGCAGCTCGGGGTTGAACACCGGGCTGGCGGGCGAGGTGAGGAGCGCCGTCGTGTAGGCGCCGACGGCATAGAAGGCGACGTATCCGAGGTCGAGCAGGCCAGCAAAGCCGACCACGATGTTGAGGCCCAGGCCCAGGAGCACGTAGATGCCGACGGTGCCCACGACCTCCGACAGCCGCTGACCGACGATCTGGGGCAGGAGCAGGAGGATCCCGAAGAGCACGGCAAACGCAATGAGCTTGCCGGCCCGGCGGCGGTCGGGCGGCATGGCCGCGACCCGAGCCTTCGCACGATCTCCGCGCTTCGCCCAGCCGTAGATGCCCGCGGCGACGAGCACGAAGACGAGGATGAAGCCCTGGACCGTCAGGCCACCGCTCTGGTAGAGGAATCCCTCGATCGCACGCAGCTCGACGTTGCGCAGCACCGCTCCGATGAACGGCTCCATCAGCGCCGCGATGATCGTGACGATGCCGCTGATGGCCACCGAACGGGCAATGGTCGCCGGCAGGAGGTGGAGCCCCGCGCCGGCAGCGCCAAGGAGGAGTCCGCCGCCGATGATGATGACCGAGCCGAGTCCTGGTCCCTGCTCGAAGTACAGGATCTCGGCGAGCTGCGGGCGAGCGTTCACGAGAATCCATGTCAGGTTGACGGAGTTGACGAGCAGCGCCAGCCCCGCAAGGATCAGGCCGACCACGGTGCCGGCGGCCGCCCCGTGGAGGAGAGTGGACGAGCGGGATGCCGGCGGCAGGTGCTTCGGTGTCGACCCCGCCAGCCAGCCGACCATGATCGCGATGAGCATCGGCAGGACGGATCCGATGGTCACGATGTCGGCGATGAGGTCACGCGTCTGGAAGGTGTTGACGATGCCGACCAGGCTGACGTGAAGGCCCGCGATTCCGCCGAACAGGCCGATCATGAGCGCGCGGGGCAGGGGCGTGCTCATCAGGTGTTCTCCTTACGGCCAAGCAGGCCCGATGGTCGGAAGATGAGGACCAGGACGAGCACGCTGAAGGCGATGACGTCCTTCAGCTGGTTCGGCGAGGGGACGCCGTAGCCGCTCAGGAACAGGTTGGGGCCGAGCTGCTCGACTACGCCCAGGATCAGTCCGCCCAGCGCCGCCCCGATCACATTGCCGATTCCGCCGAGGACAGCCGCGGTGAAGGCTTTGATCCCGGGCAGGAAGCCCATGAAGAACAGGACCTGGTTGAAGATGAGCGTGTAGAGAATGCCGGCGGCGCCGGCCAGCAGGCCGCCGATGGCGAAGGTGGTGACGATGATGCGGTCGACGTTGATGCCCATCATCGCGGCGACGTCCTTGTCCTCGCTGACCGCGCGCATGGCGCGGCCGGTCCGGGTGCGATTGATGAAGACATAGAGCGCGAGCATCAGCCCGACCGCGGAGAGAATCACGACGGCCTGCTTGACGCTCAGGCTCAGGAAGCCGATGGAGATCGTGCCGTCGAAGAGGGTGTAGTCGGGATAGGCGCGCACGCCCGAGCCATAAAAGCCGCGGGCCGTGTACTGCAGGAAGAGGGACGCGCCGATGGCGGTGATCAGCGGCACGAGCCGAGGTGCGCCTCGCAGAGGCCGATAGGCGACACGCTCGAGCATGAGCGCCACCAGCATGCTGACTAGCATGGACGTGGCGAGGACCAGGAAAAAGGCGAGGACAGGGTTCGAGACCATCATCCCCGCGTCGTTCAGCGCGGTGGCGGCGAAGAACGCGGTGAACGCTCCCCACATGAACACCTCGCCGTGGGCGAAGTTGATCATGAAGAGGATGCCGTAGACGAGGGTGTAGCCGAGCGCGATGAGGGCGTAGACGCTGCCCAGCGCGATGCCGGCGATGACGAGGCTCTGCCACTGCGACGGCTGGATCCGTCCTTCGGCGAGCGTCAGGAACGAACCGAAGCCGGCGAACGCCAGCAGCCCTCCCCCGAGCAGCCATAGGAACAGGTTGACGAGGTTGAACCGGATTCGTCGGCCGCGCATCTCGGGTCCCCGTTTGGGCGGTAGGTGAGTCGAATGCGGCGCGGGTGAGCCGGCAAGACCGACTCACCCGCACCAGTTACATCAGGTGCAGCTCAGTGCGTGGCGAGCTACTCCTCCGGCCAGATTCGGACGAACGCGCCGTCCTGGACTTCGCTGACACTGATCTTCGCGTCGGCGCAGTCGCCGTTCTCATCACACGTCAGCGTGCCGGTGATGCCCTCGTAGCCACTGGTGGCGAAGAAGGCGTCCCGGAGCGCGGAGCGCGGGATGTACGTCGTACCGCCATCCGTGAACGCGGCCGCCTCGATGGCATCCGCGAGCATGTTGTACGCGTCGAACGCGTGCGCGTGGAAGACGCTGACCGGCTCGCTCTCGCCGGACACGTCGGTGTACGCCGGGAGGAACTCGTCGGCGTAGAAGTCGCCGCTGAAGGCGAGATCCGGCCCGGACAGGTACGCGCCCTCGGCCGAGTTGCCCGCTGCGGACAGCCAGTCCGGGGTCAGGATGCCATCGGCTCCACCGAGAGCGGTGTCATCCAGTCCCGACGTCTCGCGTGCCTGCTGGGTGATCAGAGCACCCTCGGCCACGAAGATCGGGAAGTACAGGAACTCGGGCGAGTCCGCCGCGATGTTCTCGAGGACGCCGGTGAAGTCGGTCTGTCCGACCGTCACTGCCTCCTCCTTGGTGATGGTGCCGTCGCACTGCGACGGGAACTCGGCCGCGAAGACCGCAGCCAGCTGGTCGGCATAGGCCGACCCGTCATCGATCGTGGCGGCCGTGGTGAGGCCAAGGACCTCGCACACGAACTGCGCCATCGCCGCGCCCTGGATCGAGTCGTTGTGCGCGGTGCGTGCGTAGAACGCCTCGTGCGTGTCGGGCGCCGTCAGCGACGGGGCCGTGTTCGACGCGGAGACGAGCATGATGCCTTCGGCGCTCAGGATCTCGGCGGCGGGGATTCCGGCGCTCGAGCAGCTGGTGCCGATGACGCCGGCGATGTTCTCTTCCGAAACGAGGGCACGCGCAGCCGCGGTGCCACCCTCGGTCGAGCAGCCGTCGTCCTGGAAGTTGAACTCGACGGTATGGCCCGCGATCTCCGGTCGGAGCCCGTTGGCGACCTGCGCGCCGTACTGGCTGTCGAGGCCGAGAGACTCGTTGGCTCCGGTGATCACGAGCGCGGTGCCGATGACCATGGGATCGCCCTCGGCGAGCTCGATGCAACCGAACTCATCTGCGTCGCAATCAGCGGTGCCGCCGCCGCCCTGGCTCACGGCCGGCTCGCTCTCGCCGGCGCTCGGCTCGGAGCTCGTACCGCCGTCGCTCGACTGACAGGCGGCGAGGATGAGCATCAGCACGACGAGCATGCCGCTCCATCGCATGTACTTCTGCATCCGGTTAACTTCCTCCACTGGTGTGCTCGGGTGGATGCGCGCATGCGCGGCCCGGCGTAACAAAGGTGCGCGGCATCATAGCCGTGGACGCTTCCTCGGCGCAAGACACTTTCCGTGGTATCCTCCCCGGGGTCGTCCCGCAGCACACGTGACTGCGAACCGCTCCCCGATGAGGCCTTCGTGGAGGTACACGTCCGCAGCGCCCGTCTCACTGATCTCGACAGCGCCGTCCGCATGCTTGCGCACGCCGGTGTCGGACTCGAGCAGCGCAAGGACGTCGACTACCTGCGCAACCTGCTCTTTGTTCCCTCCGCGACGATCGTCGTCGCAGAACGCGAACGACGGGTGGTGGGCGTGGGGGTCCTCGCCATCAGGCCATCGGTGAGATCGGGTCCTTTCGTCGGCATTGTCGACGAGCTGGGAGTCGAGCAGTCACCTACGCTGGACGCCGCCGAACGGCGGAGGGTCGCCGACGAGATCGTCGAGCACCTCGCCACATCGGCACGAAACAAAGGCTGCACGCGCGTGGAGGTCACCGAACCGCTGGCGTCCGCAGAACCGTCGCTCTGGAAGCGAATGGGGTTCGCGAGCCGCGGTCGAACGCTCGGTCGAAGCATCGACTGAATCGCCCACTCACCCGCGCCGGCCATATCACACACCACAGGAGAAGAGCTCAACCGTGAGCAAGAACGTGGCGATGTTCGTTGACGTCGCCAACATGTACTACGCGGCTCGAGGCCAGGATGTCGACGTCGACTACGTCGCCCTCCTCAAGCACGCCACCAAGGGGCGCGATCTCATTCGCGCATACGCATACACCGGGCTCGACCCGGAAAATGAGAACCAGCGCAAGTTCATCGACTTCCTGGGCAAGAACGGCTACAAGCCCGTCATCAAGGACATTCGCAAGTTCGGCGACGGCCGGATGAAGGCCAACCTCGACATCGAGCTCGTGGTCGACCTCTTCCGGCTTGCCGATCGCATGGACATCGCCGTCATCGTGTCCGGTGACGGTGATTTCGCTCCCGCCATCAAGGCGCTGCAGGACAAGGGCGTCCGCTGCGAGGTCATCAGCTTCAAGCCGAACACCTCATCGGACCTGGTCGCCGTGGCCGACGAGTTCATGGACATCATGAAGATCGCCTCGATCAGCCGAAAGGAGGGACGCGCCCTCCGCGACAGCATGAGCGCGCCCGAGATGCCGGCCAAGGAAGTGTCGCCCGAGTTCGGGTTCCGCGAGGCATCACCGTCGGTGGCCGCGGCGGCCCTGGCGGCCATCAAGGGTGGTGTGTCGTCGGACACGGCCCGGCGCGGCCGACCCACCCGGGGGCGCAGCGCGAGTGCGCCCACCAAGGAGGAGCCGACTGCTGCGACACCCGTGACCGCGGCGCCCGCGGCGACTGCTGCCGACGCCCCGAGCGACGCCGATCCGGAGCGCAAGCGCCGTCGCCGTCGCGGGGGCCGCGGGCGCGGCCGTTCGCGTCGAGACGACGAGACCGGGACCCCCGGGGCCGCGGCGGGCGAGCCTGGCTGGGAGGAGTTCGACGACATCACACAGCTCGACAGTGGCTCTGCGGATCGTGAGTTCACCTTCCAGGAAGTGGACGCGGCGACCCTCGCCGAGCTGCAGTCGGCTGCTCCCGCCGGAGCCGAGGCCGAGGCCGAGCCGAAGCCGGCCCGACGCCGCTCGACCTCGACCCGCACCAAAAAGGACGAGACTGCTCCCGCATCGCCCTCGGAGCCGTCCGAGGGAGCCGACGGGGAGCCACAGGGCATCTGGGGTCGGTTCCGTTCGGCCCGCAAGCCGCGCGCCGGCGAGTGAGGGCATCCGCCGAAGTGCGGAGGACAGTCAAAAGGGCCGGCCCAGTGGGCCGGCCCTTCATCGTCTGACGTGCGTCAGGCGCTGGTCTCGCGGTCGACGCTAT
>JBDSJJ010000053.1:0-26833 GCA_039917415.1 Candidatus Limnocylindria bacterium
CGGATTCCGTGCTAGGCTTCGAGCAGCAAGGCCCATTGCGGGCACCAAATCGCGGCACCACGAACGCTCCTCTCACGGTCTTAACGGCGAGATGGCTCGCTGAGGCCGCGCAGTAAGGAGTGTTTCACTTTTGTTGACCTACGAAGACAAGACGCTGACATGCGTCGACTGCGGCATGGAGTTCTCGTTCACCGCGAGCGACCAGCAGTTCTACGCTGACCGTCAGTTCAGCGAGCCGCGCCGCTGTCCGGCCTGCCGCGCCGCCAAGAAGGCTGCGCGTGGCGAGAGCACCGGCAGCTACGGCGGTGGCGGCGGCGGTGGCGGATACGGTGGCGGCGGCGGCGGCGGATACAGCGACCGCCCGCGCGAGATGTTCAGCGCCACTTGCGACAGCTGTGGCAAGGAAGCCCGCGTTCCGTTCCGGCCGACGGGCACCAAGCCCGTGTACTGCAGCGACTGCTTCCGCCGCTAGCAAGCATCGCATCAACGAGAACGACCCGGTGGCCTTGGCCACCGGGTCGTTCTGCATGTGGGGCGCCAGTTCAGGCTTCGGGCACGCCCCAGGGCTCGGCCCACGGATACCGCCGGCTTGCAACCTCGAGCGCCTCCATCATCCGGCCCCGCGCCTCCGCCAAAGTCCGCGTCGCGGACGCGACCTCGATGTCATCGGCGTCCTTCTGGTCCGCCTCGGCACGGATGGCCGATGACACGCGCCGGTAGGCCTGGATCCCGTCATTTGCTGACCGGGTGATCTGACCGGTCGCCTGGCGGAGGTGCTTGAGCTGCTCCTCGGGGCGCGTCTCACCGCGGAGCTGGCGGTCAAGAATCGTGCTCAACTCCTCGATGCGCCTGGTGGCACGGTCGATGGCACGAAGGTCCGCCGTGCTGCGACGGGTGAGGCGGCTGCGAGATCGGATCAAGGGTCAAGGGTACACCCGCGGGCGGATCGGTCCGCTGAGGACCCCATTCCCGTGCGTGCCGGCCGACCTAATCCGCTGCGATTCGCCGTTCGATGAAGCGGCCCACCGGCGGCCCGACGTCCGCGCCCCGGCTGAGTACGCGCACCGGCGCGCCGGCCACCTCGAGGCCCTCGTAGGGGGTGAAGTCACTGGTGTGGTGCATGTCGTCCTGGCGAATCACCCGCGTCGTGTCGGGATCCCAGACCACGAGGTCCGCGTCCATGCCCACCTCGAGGCGACCCTTCGTGGGCAACCCGAAGAGCGATGCCGGCGACGCCGCGAGGACCTCCACCATCCTCTCGACGCTCAACCTGCCGCGTGCCACGCCCTCGGAGTACACGATGCTGGTGAGCGTCTCGATCCCAGGCCCGCCGTTGCTGATCTCCGGGAAGGGCGGGGCAGGCAGCCGCTTCTCCGTATCGAGCCGATCCGGGACATGGTCGCTCCCCACGACGTCGAGGGTGCCGTCCCGCAGACCGGCCCACAGCGCATCAACATCGGCCGCGGAACGCAGCGGCGGGGAAATCACCCGTCGCATGACATCGGCGTCGCTCTCGTCGGCATACACCGCGTCGGTGATGGCGAGGTAGTGCGGACACGTCTCCGCGTAGACCGGTTGGCCGGAGGCCTTGGCCTCGGCAACCGCATCAAGCGCCTCGGCGCATGAGAGGTGGACGATGTAGAGCGGTGCCTCTGCGCGGCGTGCCATCGCGATCGCCCGTTTCGTCGCCAGCGCCTCCGCCGCGGGAGGTCGGCACGCGGCGTGGTACCTCGCGCCGACACGCCCAGCGGCCATCGCATCCGCCACCAGCGGGTCGATGATCGAGGGCTCCTCGCAGTGGAGCTGCAGCATGCCGCCGTGTCGTGCCGCGATCCCCATCGCGCGCTCGATGGCGTCATCGGGCAGCGCGAAGTCATAGACCATGAAGGCCTTGAAAGTCGGCACGCCCCGCGCAATCAGCTCCGGCAGCTCGTCGAGGGCGCGCGCCTGCGTCCCGCTGATGACCGAGCACAGGCCGAAGTCGATCGGCGCCTGACCGACCGTCCGGGCCTGGAACTCCTCGAGGCCGGCGAGCGGCGAGCTCGATCCCTCGGCCGTGATGCCCGTGCCGGGGTTGTTGAAGGTCAGGACGGTCGTCGTTCCACCGGCCGCCGCGGCCGCGAGGTCCTGCCCGAAGCGAGCCGGATGCATCTCGTCCGACAGCCGGACGTGAGTGTGCACGTCGATGGCGCCCGGCAGGACCAGCAGCCCCGTTGCGTCGAGCACCTCGGAGCCTTCGCGGGGCAGGTCGGGGCCGACCGCGGCGATCTTCCCGTCGCGGATGCCGATGTCAGTCACGACGGCGCCGGACGGCGTCACCACCCGCCCGCCGACGATCACCCGCTTCACGGTCGGGTCAGGCCTCGCTGATCTCGATCTCCTGGGCACCCTCCCACAGCACCCGACGCCCCATCTCGGCGAGGTGCTCATGGCCGCTGATCAGGGTCGCAAAGTGGTTGCCGGCCAACGGTCCGACGCGCGAGCTGAAGCTGCATGCGCCGTACGGAAACAGGATCTCGCACTCGCTGATGTCGCCGACATAGATCAGCACATCACCGGGAGCAGGGTGCGAGTTGTGGTTCTCGTAGCCAACGTCGGGCCGCTCGTCCCCGAACGGGATCCAGGTCGACTCGCCGCTCCATTTGCAATGGATGAGCTTCGAGCGAATCGGCAGCCAGGGCTGCAGCGCCTCGCGTGTGCGGGGAGCCGCGGGCTCCCAGCGTGCGATGAACTCGAGTTCTCCGACGGTGATCTTCAAATTCGCCATGCGCCGGAGGATACTCCGTGGCAGGACACGCCCTCCACGCATCGGGCATCATGGCCGCGCATAGCGGAGGGTTTCATGGCCGGCGCGCGCTCAACGATCAGCACCCACGTCCTCGACCTCGCCACCGGGGAGCCCGCCAGCGGCGTCGGCGTCGCCCTGTTTCGCATGGCGGACGACGGTTCGCCCGAGATGGTCGCCGACCTGCAGACCGATGCCGACGGCCGGGTATCCGACCTGCTCGAGGGAGCCGCCCTGGTTGCCGGCGACTATCAGCTGGCCTTCGACGTCGGTGGCTATCTTGATGATCCGGACGCGTTCTTCCAGAGCGCGGCCCTCGCGCTGCGCGTGATCGACGCGGATCGGTCCTACCACGTCCCCCTCCTGCTCAGCCCGTTCGGGATGAGCACATACCGCGGCAGCTGACGTGGACCCGCTCGAGGAACTCAACCGGGCTGACGTCGGTAGCTTCAGCGCCACGATCGCACCGCTGTTCGAGCACGCGCCCCGGTTCATCGAGCGGCTTGCCGAGGCACGTCCATTCGATGACGAGGACGACATGTTTGCCACTGCCCGGGCCACGGCGCGGTCGATGCCGGAGGATGAGCAGCTCGAGCTGCTGAATGCTCACCCGCAAATCGGCGCCGATGCCGCCGCGATGTCCGCGATGTCCCGGTCTGAGCAGGGCCTCGACGCGGGCGAGCCTGATCCCGCCGCCTGGGTTGCCGAGGAGCTCGCGGCCCTGAATGCGGCATACGAGGCGCTCTTCGGATTCCGATTCGTCGTGTTCGTGGCCGGCCGTCCGAAGAGTGACATCATCCCGCTCATCGAGCGCGCGGTGCACGCGGACCGGGACGAGGAGGTGCGCCGGGGCCTCGACGACGTCGTGTTCATCGCCGAGGACCGCTGGCAATCCCTCCGCGGCCCGGCGCCGCTGCGCGAGGAACTTCGCGAGGCCATCGCGCTCGAGGTCTCGCGCTGGATGGTCGGCGAGATTGACCGCGACGGACTCGGGCGCGCGGCGCATCGGCTCATCGAGGAAGGCGTGAACTCACCCGCCCTGGTCTCACTCTCGATCGAAGCAGTTGGCGATGGCGATTCTTTGGACGCATCGGTTGCTCGACTGATGGCGGAGATCGGGCTCGGCGGCTGGGACGGTGCCCAGGCCGGCCAGCTGCTGGCGCTCCATGCGGCGGCATCGATCCTGGGGGACGTGAGCCAGCCGATCGATGGGGCGAGGCGCATCGTGACCGTGTCCGCCCACCCCGAGTTCGATACGCTCGTCAGCCGATGGGAGTCGACGCCCGACGCGCGCCACGAGGTCGACGCGGAGATCCGGCGCGCGGCGGCCGTCCTGTTCGGGCCGCATGAGGACGAAGCCGCGCCGTGAAGCACGAGATCACGTACGGAAAGGCCGATGTCAAGGTCTACCGCACCCTTGCGGAGCCGCTCTCCGGGGTCACGGCAATCCCCGAATCGCCATTCACCGGCCGCGACAACCGCCTCGTGGCTGCCGGGATCGAGGTCGTGGTCCGGGGCGAGCTCTTCCTGGACGCCTACACCCGGGGGGACAACCGCCTCGTCGTGGCCACGGACACGATGAAGAACTTCATTCACGCGGTCTCGCTTCGGGCGCGCGCGCGGACGCTCGAGGAGTGGCTGCTCGAGGTCGGCACGGCGTTCCTCGACACGTACCCCCACATGGAGCGCCTCACCATGATCGGGCGCGATCTGCCATTCCCCGCAGCACTGGTGCCGGGAGACGACGGCGGATTCGGCGCCTCGGATCGACTGTTCAGCCGGGACCGAGGCGATTATGGCGCCGCCCGGCTTGACCTCGAACGTGGCACCGATGGATTGGTGGCGATCACCGACCACGAGTCAGGGCGTCGAGACCTCCAGCTCATCAAGACCACCGGCTCGGCCTTCGCCGACTTCGCCCGCGACGAGCACACGACGCTGCCCGAGCGCCCGGACCGCCCGCTCTACATCTGGTGTGACATCGGCTGGAGCTACGCCGATGCGTCCGACGCCGTGTTGGTCCACCCCGAACGGTACGTGGCCACCGAGCAGGTGGCCGATCTCGCCAACGCGGTGTTCCACGAGTTCGTGTCGCTCTCGATCCAGCACCTCGTGGACGAGATCGGAGTGCGGATGCTCGACCGCTGGCCCCAGTTGAGCTCGGTCAGCTTCGACGCGCAGAATCGCCTCTGGGATCTCGTTGCCGAGTCACCCGATGATGCCGCCGTCAAGACGTACAGCGATCCGCGACCGCCCTACGGTCACATCGGGCTCGTGCTGCACCGCGACTGACCCCTGACACGACGAAGCCCCCGGCAGGAATACCGGGGGCTCGGTCGGTCAGGAGGGGCGTCAGTCGCCGAGCTGACCGCGGACGGCACCACCCGCGAACGCGTCGTTGTGCACGTTCACGTAGTAGTCCGCCGCATTGGCACGGATGTCAGCCACGACGTCCTCGCCCGCATTGGCGCAGTACGTGAGGCGGTTGCCCTTCTGCGTGGCGAGATCGATCCGCAGGTCGACGACCACGTCGCCGGCCACGCCGGCCGGAGCCTCGTGGATGTGCGCAACGGTCGGCGTCTCGATGGCCTGGGTCTTGAGCGTGTAGCAGACCAGGCCGTTGTTGTAGACGTCGAGCGTCGCGAAGCCCTTGCCGTTTGCATCGCCGGCTCCAGGAGCTTCCTCGCTGCCACTCAGCGTGGTCGTGAACGTCCCGAAGTGATTCGCCGATACGGCGCTGGCCGCCGCCAGGACGCCGATCATGCCTATGATCAGCGCAAGCGAGAGACTCGTGAAACGTCGTGCCATCGATACCTCCAGTGTGGGATATGGCGGCGCGGGCAGTGCGCTGCCGTCTTGTGTGGTGGAGATACGTCCCCAGCTGCGTTCCGTATCAGGCGGCGCTGATCAGGCGACGAACGGGGTCCCGATCATCGACGGGTGGTCGATCGCCGGACAGCGATCCATGACCACCAGCAGGCCGGCATCGGCTGCACGCTTGGCCGCGGCCTCGTTCCAGACCTCGAGCTGCATCCAGATCGCCTTGGCGCCGATCTCGATCGCCTCGTCAACGTGGGCCGGCACGAGCTCGCTGCGTCGAAACAGGTCCACGACCTCGATCCGCGATCGCAGGTCCTCGGGGATCGAGCGAAGGTCGCGGTGGGCGGGCAGCCCGTGGACCTCCTTCTCGTTCGGATGGACCGGCACGACCTCGTAGCCCTGCCGAATCAGATAGCGCGAGACGCCGTGCGAGGCTCGCCACGGGCGTGACGAGCACCCGACCACGGCCCAGGTCCGGAAGGTCCGCAGGATCTGCTCCGCGACGGCCGGGTCGCTCCACCGCGGCGCAATCCGTTCGTGGCTCATCGGGAGCGAGCCAGCTCCTGAAGGGCGGCCTTGATTCGCGCATCAAGCTGACCTTCCGAACCCGCGACGGCTCCGGCGGCCCGACGGGCTTCGCCCGCGGAATATCCCAGCGACTCGAGCGCCGCGACGACATCGGAGTCCGTGGTGCCGCCACCGGCCGCGATCCCCGCCGCGTGCACCTTCTCCTTGAGCTCGAGGATGATCCGCTGGGCCGTCTTGCGACCGACCCCCGACACGCTCGTGAACACGTCGACGTCATCGCCGACGATTGCCAACTGGAGCCGCGTCACCGGGTGCGCGGTGGTGATCGCCAATGCCAGGCGCGGCCCGACCTGCGAGACCGTCATCAGCAGTTCGAAGAATGCGAGTTCCTCGGTCGTGCCGAAACCGAACAGTGCCTGGTGGTCCTCGCGAACGAGGTGGTGGGTGAAGACGAACGCGTCGCTGCCCACCCGAAGCTTCGCCAGCAGCGGCGGCCCGGCCACGATCCGATAGCCGATCCCGTTCACCTCGACCAAGGCGTGATCCTGGCCCATGAGCGTGACCCTGCCGCGCACGGACCCGATCATCCGATCACCGCCTTCGGTTCGGCTGCCGCCCGATACGCGCAGCCAATGGCAATGGCGAGGGCGTCAGTCGCGTCATCAGGCACCCCGGCCAGCGAGACGCCCAGGAGCCGCTCGACCATGGCCGCGACCTGCGCCTTGTCGGCCGAGCCGTTCCCACAGATCGTCTGCTTCACCTCGTTCGGAGTGGGTTCGTCGATGGGCACGCCGCTCTCCGCGACCGCCAGCAGTGCCACGCCCCGCGCCTGGCCGACTGCCATGGCGGTCTGCACGTTGCGCTGGAAGAACAGGCGCTCGACGCCCACCCTGGCGGGGTGGTGTTCCTCGACGAGCGAGCGTAACGCCGAATGCAGCTGGCGCAGCCGCTCGGCGTCCGGGGCATCCGACGGCGTGCGGACGCACCCGGCATCCACGAGCCGCACCGTTCCGTTGCGCAGCTCCACAACGCCGAAGCCGCAGACCGCCGTACCTGGGTCGATGCCGAGGGTGATCACCTCTGGCATGGTAGCGATCGGCGACAGCGGGTGTCAGCGTACGAAACATTTCGTCGCAGCTTGACAAACTCGAGGCGAGCTTCGTACAATTACTTCTGTCCGAGACTTCTCGGACGGTGTAGCCGTTTTCGGACGAAGGGACGGTACTCGAACATGATGCTTCCACCGAACCCTGGCGTCCTCGACTCCCTGGTCCAGGATCGCCAGCGCAGGATCAATTCCAGATCCTCCCATGAAGTTGCCACCACGCCCGCGAGGTGGCGGGTCCGGGTCGGCCGTGCACTCATCGTGGCCGGCAACCAGATCAGCGGCGAGCATGGCGACCACCGTGCGTGGCACTCAGCCCTCCCGCGCGGCGCCTGACCGTCCCACCCAACGAGGACCGATCGATGGCACCCAAGCGTCGACCCGGTGCCGAACCCGGCATCAGCATCGAGGTCTCCCCCGCCTACGAGCTGCTCGAGTCGCTCGTGGCGGTGACCGACGACCTCGATGCCGACACGTACGACGTGGGGCCGGAATGGATCGGCGAGATGCGGAAGCGCGCCGGAGCCGAGCTGATGGACCGCATTCGCGCGATCGCGGGTTCGGACGCCGACACGTTCCTCCATCTCATGGGCATCGCATACGAAACGCCCGCGCCCCGTGACATCCCGGCCTTCCTCGGCCACCTGCGTCAAACCGATGCCGACGAGATTCGTCTGCATTTGGTCCAGTATTACGCCCGCGAGACTCGCCACATGACGCCTCCAGCGGTCATCCGCGCAGCGGTCGGCGGGGACGAGGAGGCGAAACTCGAGTTCCTCCGGACGTCACACCCCGAGTGGGAGCGATGGACGGAGTATCTGCGGACCATCCTCGACGCAGACGCAGAGCAGTTCAAACGCGAGCTCATCGACGCCATCTCCACCTGGGCAGACCGGGTCTTCATGCCCGAGGCCCTCGTGATCATGCCGATCCTGGAGCGTGACGCCGAGGCCAAGCGTGAGCTCCTGCGCCAGCTCCCGCCCGACGAATTCGTCACCGTTGCGACGAACGGCGTGGAGTTCGCACCCCGTCCGGGCTGCGATCGGGTCGTGATGACCCCGAGCTTCATCGGCCGGCCACTTGTTGCGCACCTCGAGGTCGGAGAAGTGCTGCTGATCCTCTATCCCGTTGCCGATGAGAGCGTCTCCGCCGAGGTCGATACCCCACCCCTGCGTCTCGTGAGGCTTTCCAAGGCCCTTGGCGACCAGAAGCGCCTCCGGGTCCTGCGTGCTCTCGCGGAGGGCGAGAAAACGCTCCTGGAGCTGGCCGAACTGTTCGGGGTGGCCAAGACCAGCATGCACCATCACATGATCATTCTGCGCTCGGCCGGCCTGGTGTCGTTCGGCGTGGGAAACAAGCGCTACCGCCTCCGAGAGGAGACGGTGCCCGACGTGGGCGCATTGCTGAGCGGGTACCTCAGTGCCGCGACCAGTCCGACCGCGGCATCGAGGCGGCCCGCCAGTGATCGAGCCGCGGGCTAGGCGACCTGCGCCTGGAGCTCCTCCATCAGGTCGCTCGGGATGTCGAAGTTGGCGTAGACGTTCTGGACGTCTTCGAGGTCTTCGAGCCGCTCGACGAACTGGAGCACCTGGCGGGCCGTCTTTGCGTCGCTGACGTCGACGGTCGTCGTGGGCTCCATCGACAGCTCCGCCGACTCGGCCTCGAATCCGGCATCGGCGAGCGAGCGACGTACGGCCTCGAGCTCGACGGGCTCGGTGGTGACGATGATCGATCCCCCGTCGGGCGCGCCGACATCGGCAGCTCCCGCATCGATTGCGGTCAGCGTCAGCTCATCGGAATCGCGGCCGTTGAGGGGCAGGCTGATGATCCCCTTCTGCTCGAACTGCCAGGCCACGCTCGACAGGGTTCCACCGTGCTTGTTGAATACGCTGCGCACCTCGGACGCGGTTCGATTCCGGTTGTCCGTCATCGCCGCGATGATGACGGCCACGCCGGCCGGGCCGATGCCTTCGTAGGTGATCTCCTCGAACTGCTCGCCATCGGCACCACTCCCGGTCGCCTTCTCGATGGCCCGCTTGATGTTGTCGGCCGGCATCGAGTTCGACTTTGCCTTGTCCACCGCCATCCGCAGCCGGTAGTTCACCTCGAGGTCTCCACCACCCTGCCGGGCGGCCGTGATGATCTCGCGGGCCAGCTTCGTGAAGAGCGCGCCGCGCTTGGCGTCGTTCGCACCCTTCTGCCGCTTGATGGTGGACCACTTGCTGTGGCCGGACATCGGACCTCCTGCCGCGCCGATCGCGCGGTTCGATTGCTCTTCGGCAGGCCAGATTCTACCAAACGGACCTCCGAGAGCCGACGCCGATGTCCCGGCTACGTCGATCTGATCCCCGCCCCGACGCGGCCGAGGACCGCATGATCCATGCTCAAGCGCCCGCCGCCGAGAATGACGAGCGCCGATGAAAGCCCGAAGAGCGCGACGTGGGCGATAACCGGATCATCGGGCAGAGCGAACATGGCCAGGGTCAGGACGGCGAACCCGATCACGGCGCAGAGTCGCGTGAATGCTCCGGCGACGATGGCGATTCCCAGCGACGTCTCGACCAGCGCTGCTCCCAGCACCCACAGCTCGGGTGAGGCGGGAACCACGGAGGTGAGACCGTATCGGTCGACCGCCGCCAACGCCTGGTCGTAGATGAGGACCTTGTCGGCGATTCCCGATGCGAGGAACGCGCCACCGACACCGAGCCGCACGAGGAGCGGCACGAGATCGTCGTAGCCGCCGCGGGCCAGGTTCGCAGTGGCCGCCCTCCCGCCCGGTCCCCCCGGAAAGGCGGCGCGCAACAGGTCGTCCAAGCTCGGACGGCCCGGTCCCAGGACCGCGGCCACGGCCAACGCGCCCGCGACGTCGAGCATCATGACGAGCTCGGGACGTCCGACGAGTGTCACCAGGTACGCCCCGAGTGCCACGAGGGCGGCGGGGCGTACCGCAAGCCCCACCAGCAGCAGGAATCCGGTGCCGGTCAGGAGCAGCGCGAAGAGCGTCCCGGCCTCGTCCGTGGGCAGGAACCTGGCGCGGGAGAGCCCGGAGCCGATGAGAACCAGACCGGCCGACAGCCGCACGATCCAGGGCAGGTATTCGCGGTAGCCGTCGGCTCGTTCGATGAAGCGAGCCCGCGCCGCCTCCCCGGGGCGCCATCGGGCCCAGGACAGCAGAATCGCGCCCACGATCAGGGCACCAACCACGAGCACGAGGAGGTTCCCCGGATCGGCAAGCGTATCGACGACGAATCCGATCGGGTTCGGCGAGTCGGTCGGATCGGTCACGTAGTCGACGTGAGCGGCCGGCAGGTGGTCCATGGGCTTCATTCTGGCGCATGAAGCCTGCCAATCCGCAGCGTCACCGGCATCGGGCGCTGACATCGTGGGCATCGCGGGCCCGTATACTTGCGTTCCATTTCCGGCCTCCGACCGCCCGAGGCGGACTCCATCGGCCTCGGCGACTCCGGCATCCCATGCGCAAGGAGCACCGATGAAGCCGACCACCCCCGAGAAGATCCGGAATGTCGCCCTCGTATCCCACGGTGGCGCCGGCAAGACGAGTCTCGCCGAGGCGATGCTGTTCGACGCCGGCGCGATCCCTCGCCTGGGGAACGTCGAATCCGGGACCACGGTGCTCGACTGGGATCCGGACGAGCACAAGCGAGGGCAGAGCGTGAACCTGGCCGTCGCCTCCCTCGAGCACGACGGCGTGCGCATCACGATCGTCGATACGCCCGGCTACGCCGACTTCCAGGCCGATGTCGTGGAGGCACTGGCTGCAGTTGACGCGGTGATCGTGGTGATCGACGCCTCGGCCGGGGTCGAGGTCGGGACGGAAGAGGTCTGGCGCCTTGCAGATGCCCGCAATCTGCCCCGCATAGTCTTCATCAACAAGATGGATCGCGAGAACGCCAATTACGACGCGACCCTCGAGGCGCTGAAGGCCCGGTTCGGGCCGAAGATCGCTCCGGTCTACCTCCCGATCGGCGCCGCCGAGTCGTTCCGGGGCTACGTGGACGTCATCGAGGAGCACGCCACCATCTACGAGGGTGGCAAGCCAAAGGAGGTACCGATTCCCCCGGAGCTCGAGGGCATCGAGCACTCGCGGCGGGACGCGCTGGTCGAGGCGGCCGCCGAAGCGAGCGACGAGCTCATGGAGAAGTACCTCGAGGGCCAGCCATTCACCGATGCTGAGATCGAGGCGGCGCTCCACAAGGGCACGCGGGAGGGCTCAGTGGTCCCGGTCTTCGTGGGCTCCGCAACCAAGAACATCGGCGTGCGCGAGCTGACCAGCATGATCGCCAAGCACGTCCCGTCACCGGCGGAAGTCGGTACCCGCACGACGACGGATGGCAAGCAGCTCACGCCGGATCCAAACGGGCCATTCGTTGCACAGGTCTTCAAGGCGACGGCCGACCCCTTCGTCGGGCGCCTCACCTACTTCCGCGTGATCTCGGGTTCGCTGAGCGGCCAGGGGCATGTCTTCAACGCTAGCCAAAAGGAGGAAGAACGGGTCGGTAACCTGCTGGCCGTCCAGGGCAAGGAGACCGAGAACCTGGGCAGGGTCGGCCCCGGCGACATTGCCGCAGTGGCCAAACTGACCTCCACAGCAGCGGGCGACACGCTGGTCGAGGACAAGGCGCACGCGCGTGAGCTGGCTCCGTTGCTCTTTCCCGAGCCATCGCTGCAGGTGGCGATCGAGCCCGAGTCGAAGGCCGATCTCGACAAACTCGGCCAGGCCCTGCATCGGCTCACCGAGGAAGACCCCTGCGTCGCCATCCGGCGCGAGGACGGCACGGGGGAGACGATCCTGACCGCGATGGGCGACGCGCACGTGGACGTCATCGTCGATCGGCTCAAGCGCAAGTTCGGTGCATCGGTGAAGACCGCCACGCCGCGAGTCCCCTACCGCGAGACGATCCGGCAGGCGGCGCGCATCGACAACAGGTACAAGCGCCAGACCGGCGGCCACGGGCAGTACGGCCACGTGGTCATCGAGTTCGCGCCGGCCGAGATGGGCACAGGCTTCCAGTTCGGCGACCGGATCGTCGGAGGCGTCGTGCCTAAGCAGTACATCCCCGCCGTCGAGAGGGGGCTGCGCGAGGCGATGGCGGAGGGCGTCCTCGCTGGCTACCCGGTCGTCGATCTCCAGGCGACACTCGTCGACGGCTCGTACCACACGGTCGACAGCTCGGAGATGGCGTTCAAGGTAGCCGCATCACAGGCCCTGAAGAAGGCATTCGATGCGGCATCGCCCGCGCTGCTCGAGCCGATCCTGGAAGTCGACGTCGTCGTCCCCGACGAGTACATGGGCGACGTGATGGGCCAGATCACCTCGAAGCGCGGTCACGTGCTCGGGATGGATTCGATCGAGGGCATGCAGCACCTCAAGGCGCAGGTGCCCCAGGCCGAGATGTTCCACTACGCCACCGAGCTGCGTTCGATCACCCAGGGGCGGGGTCGGTTCAGCTCGAAGATCGACCACTACGCGGAGGTGCCGCACACGATCGCCGACCGCGTGGTGGCCGACGCGGCCCGCAACGGGCACGGCGCGGAGCGCGGACACTGAGCGCAGCCGATGCGCTCGCGCACGCGCACACCGGAACCGTCGAGGCCCTCGCGGTCACGCGAGCGCGGTACGACCAGGAGGATCTCATCCGCTCGGTCGTCGAGAGCCTCTCGGTATTCGAGGCATTGGCGCGCGAGGTGGTCGCAATCGCGGGCGCCGACTATCCGTCGGCGGCCCACGAGTGGGCGCGTCAAGATCTCCGGCGCCTGCTCGGAGGCTGACTCAGTCCCGGAATGCCCAGGGCTCTCCCAGCGAGCGCTGGCGCAGCATGGTGCGCCCGTAAGCCAGCACCTCGGCCAGGTACGTCGTGGCGGTGATGATTGTGGTCGTGGCCACGATCAGCCACGGCGCGGCCGTCCACGGACCGGCCGAGCCGGTCACCACCGACACGACCCACACGACCACGGTCGTGAGTACGGCCGCGCTGAACCCGGACGCCAGGGCGGCGGTGAGGAACGCCATGCGCATCAACGGGCCACCTCCGCCACGGCCACCGCGCGCTTGCCGCGCCGCAAGAGCAGCCAGCGGCCGGCGAGCAGGTCGGAGCGATTCGGCACCCCGGCAACGTCCGTAACGCGCTCGTTGTTGACGTAGCCGCCGCCCTCTCCGAGGACGCGCCGCGCCGCGCCGCGGCTCTCGGACAGCCCGGAGGCAACGAGCAGGTCAAGGACGCTCGGCATCGGGCCTTCGGCCGGGACCTCGGCGCGAGGAAGACCGGCGAACGCCGCACGCAGCGTGTGCTCATCCAGGGATCGGATGTCGCCGGCACCGAATAGGGCCTCGGACGCCTCGATGGCGCGACGCGTGGCATCGGCCCCGTGCACGAGCTCGGCAACTTCCGTCGCCAGGGCCTGCTGGGCCGCTCGCTGTTCGGGCCGAGCGGCGGAAGCCGCCTCGAGCTCGTCGATCTGCGCGTGGCTGCGGAGACTGAAGACGCGAAGAT
Source organism: Candidatus Limnocylindria bacterium (assembly GCA_039917415.1). Lineage (GTDB taxonomy): Bacteria > Chloroflexota > Limnocylindria > QHBO01 > QHBO01 > JACDBZ01. Next base: position 13,751 of record JBDSJJ010000053.1, read on the forward strand.
AGGTTCCCACCACGGAGTCGTCCGTGTTGAGGAACCACTGGTAGAAGGCGAACGGCGACGTCAGCTCGGGATCCAGCCAGAGCGTCGAGCCTTCGCTCTTGCCGAACTTCTCGCCATCCGGCCTCGTGATGAGCGGCGTGGCCAGCGCGTGCACCGTGGCGCTTTCCACGCGTCGGATGAGGTCGACCCCGGCGGTCAGATTCCCCCACTGGTCGCTGCCCCCGAGCTGAAGCGTGCACCCATGCCGCCGATGGAGCTCGAGGAAGTCGACCGACTGCATGATCTGGTAGCTGAACTCGGTGTAGCTGATCCCGCCCGCCTCGAGTCGAGCGCTCACGGACTCCTTGGCCAGCATCCGGCTCACGCTGAAGTGCTTGCCGATGTCCCGCAGCCAGTCGATGGCCGTCATGCTTCCCGTCCAGTCGAGGTTGTTGACGATCAGCGCACCGTTGTCGCCGGAGAAGTCCAGGTAGCGTTCGACCTGGTCTCGGATGCGCTCCACCCATACCGCGGTGACCTCCGGGTCGTGGAGCGTGCGCTCGCTGCTGCGGCCGCTCGGATCCCCCACCAGACCCGTCGCACCGCCGACCAGGCCGATCGGGCGATGACCGGCCTGCTGGAGCCGGCGCATGGTGATGAGGAGGACGAGATTCCCGAAATGGAGGCTGGGAGCGGTGGGATCGAACCCGCCGTAGAACGTGAGCGGCCCGACGGCCATGGCCGAGCGAAGTGCGTCGAGGTCGGTGTGGTCGGCGATCATGCGCCGCCACGCCAGGTCGTCGAGGACCGCGGTGCGGTCGTCCTGCGTCGTCATCGGGGGCTGAGTATAGAGAGCGTCTCGCAGCGCGACGGCCAGGCTGAGCGTGGGGCGGTCCGCGGCCCACCGTGCTACCCTGCGGCCCGATGAGCCAACGACCACCGCCGGGCCGGCGGCCCGCTCAGGGTCGTGGCCCCAGAACTGGGACACCTCGACGACGACCCGGCTCCCCCACCCTGCCGCGCCTGATCCTCGGGACCTTCGGCCTGCTCGCCATCGGCCTCTTCGCGGTGATCCTCGGCGTGTATGGATCCTTCACCAGCGGCCTCCCTGACGTGGCCGACATCGAGAACTTCGACCTGATCGAGGGCTCGACCGTCGTGTCCGCGGACGGACAGGAGCTGGCGACGTTCGCCATCGAGGATCGCCGCGAGATCCCCTTTGCGCAGATGCCCGAGGTCATGCTCGAGGCCCAGGTAGCGGCGGAGGACCAGACCTTCTGGACGAATCCGTGCGTGGACTTCCGCAGCATCGTGCGCGCCGTGCTCCAGAACTTCCAGGCCGGGGAGACCATCTCCGGTGCCTCGACCATCTGCCAGCAGCTCGTCCGCATGCGGCTGTTCGACGCGGAACTGATGGCCGATCCGGAGCGGCAGGTCGAGCGCAAGATCAAAGAAGCCATCCTCGCCCTGCGCCTCGACGATCGCTACCCGGGAACGGAGGGCAAGCAGCGCATCATCGAGATGTATCTCAACCAGGTGTACTACGGGAACAACGCCTACGGAATCTGGGCCGCGGCGAACGCCTACTACGGCAAGGACCTCACCTCCGATGCCCCCGACCAGCAGCTGACCATCAGCGAGGCGGCCATGCTGGCGGGGCTGGTCCGCGCGCCCTCACGCCTCGATCCCAGTCCCGAGGCGGTGGAGCAGCAGGTCGGCGGCGAGAGTCGCTGGGTGGTCCCGCAGACGTCGCAGGCCGTCACGGTGCGCGATTTCGTTCTGAACCAGATGCTCGAGTCAGACTTCATCACTCAGCAGGAGCACGACCAGGCACTCGTCGAGGAGGTCGTTCTCGCTGCGCCCCGCGATAACACGTACCTCGCGCCGCACTTCGTGTTCGCCGTGCGGCGCGAGGCAGGCCAGCTGCTCGAGGGCGAGGAGCTGCTCGACACCGGCGGGTTGCGCGTCATCACCACGCTCGATTACGAGGGCTACCAGGTGAGCGCGGAGAAGTGGGCCCAGGTGGGGTACGACATGGATCGGCTGAGCGACGAGGAGCTCGTGGCGAAGTACGGTGAGCAGGCGCTGCCATGGATCGGCCAGCTCCAGGGCCGCAACATCAACAACGATGCACTGGTCACCGTCAACTACCGGACGGGTGCCGTGCTGGCCTATGTCGGCAGTGCCAGCTTCTTCGGCGAATCGACGCCCGAGCACCAGGCCAACTTCGACGTCATCGGGCAGGCCTTCCGACAGTCGGGATCGGCGTTCAAGCCGATCACCTACGCGGCTGGATTCGAGACCGGCGCGATCAGCCCGTCCACGATGTTCATGGACGTCGAGGGTGAGATCGTCGACGGGTACAGCGTGCCGAATGCCGACGGGCGAGAGCGCGGCCCCGTCCGGGTGCGCGATGCCCTGAAGTACTCGCTCAACATCCCGGTGGTCAAGGCCCAGCAGCTCATCGGCACGGACAACGTCGTGAATCTCGCCGAACGGCTCGGGCTGGAGTGGGATCCACGCCAGGAAGACGAAGTGGCCATTCCCTCGCTCACCCTTGGAACGATCGGCGTGCACATGCTCGACCTGGCCGGCGCGTACGGCGGCATCGCCAACGGCGGGGAGTTCCACGCCCCCTATCTCATCGAGCGCATCGAAGATTCACGCGGCAACGTCATCTACGATCACGCGACCGACGCCGCCGATCCCGAGCAGGTCCTCTCGGCAGCGTCGGCGCATCTCGTGACCGACATCCTGGCCGACAACACCGATCCAGCGACGAACCCGCTGTGGGGTCCACGTTTCCAGCTGCAGTCCGATGCCGGGCGCCGGCCGGCCACGTTGAAGACGGGCACCACGAACGACTTCCGCGACCTCCAGGCCGTGGGGTACCTGGCTCCGGATCCCGACCCGGAGATCAGCGAAGGCGCCATCGTGACGGGGGTCTGGGTCGGCAACAGTGACTTCTCGCAGATCGAGGACGTCTTTGCCGCCGATGGTCCGACGTTTATCTGGCACGACTACATGGCCGAGGTCGCCGCCCTGAACGACCTTCCGCTCCAGGACTTCACGCGACCCGACGGAATCGTCGAGGTCACCGTCGACGCGATCAGCGGCATGCTTCCGGGCGACCACACCGACTCCACCGTATCCGAGCTGTTCCGATCCGACCGGCAACCCACCGAGCGCGATGGGACGCACCGCGAGCTGCGGATCGAGGTCGTGACCGGCAAGATCTGGCAGGAAGGTTGCGGCGACTTTGCGACACTCGCCCCATCCTCGTCACCGGACCCCTCCGCCGAGCCGGTCCCGGCCGAAGCCGACGAGAAGGTGTTCCTCGACCTCAACGTATGGGAAGAGGAGCACCCGACGTGGGAGGCAGCCAACCAGGCGTGGCTCGAGCTGTGGTCCGGACGCGAGGACGAGCTCAATGCGAATGTTCGCCGGCCCTTCCCGGGACCGGTGGACGCGCCCTTTGCGCCGTCGACGGAGTGTACGCCGGGCGAGATTCCAACCTCATCGCCTTCTCCTTCACCGACGCCGACCCCGACCCCGTCACCCAGCCCGACCCCGACGGCAACGCCCGAGCCCACCCTGCTGCCGACACCGAGCCTGCCGCCGCTGCCGACGCCGACGCCGACCACGGATCCTGTCCCGACGCCCACGCCGAGTCCCACACCGCCCCCTGCCGGCGGCGGCGGAACGACGCTCTAGAGCTCGGCCACCGTCGCGCCCTCGCCGCCCTCGTCGCGGCGACCGCCACGCACGCCGCGCACTCGCGGGTGCTCGCCGAGTGCCTCCCGTACGGCGCGCCGCAGGGCTCCGGTGCCGATACCGTGGATGATGACGACAGAGTCGAGCCCCGCCAGCAGCGCGTCGTCCAGGTAGCCGTGCAGCAGCTCGAGTGCGGCCTCGACGCGCTCACCGTGGAGATCGAGGGATGGCGAGACCCGTGCCGCCGCTCGCCGCCGCATCTCGTCCGCCTCCATGTCGCGAGGGGACGGTCCGCTGACCGGCTCGGGAACGACTTCGACGTCGTCGGCTGGAACGACCAACCGCGCACCATCCGTCTCGAGCGTGACCCGGCCGGTTCGACCGCTGATCTCGACGATGCGGCCGGTCGTGCCGAGGGTAAGCGAGCGCGCCCACAGCCCGACGCGAGGCTGCGGACCCTCGTCAACGACCGGCTCGTTCGGCGCGGCGACGGGTCGTGCGGCGGTCGCCTCGCGCCGGACGCGGCTGGCGCGTGACGCCAGGTCGTCGAGAGCCTGACCCGCTCGGGGCGCCTTGCCTGATCGCAGATTCCGCTGCCGAGTGAGCTCCCGACGAACATCGCCGACTTCGCGCTCGGCCCTTGCCAGCATGTCGTCGGCGGCGCGTCGCGCCTCGGCCAGGAGCTTGCCCGCCTCGCGCCGAGCCTGCTCGACGCCACCGCGCGCTCGCGCATGCTCGTCGGTCGCGGCCGACAGCTCGCCTTGAGCGGCGTCCAGGGCCGCCTGCTGCGCCTCCTGGGCGCGCGTGATGGCAGCCAGCGTCTCTTCCATGGTGGCGTGCTCGGCCGAGATGCGCGCTCGTGCGTCGGCGAGGATCTGCGCCGACAGTCCGAGGCGTTCCGCGATCGCAAACGCCTGGCTCTTGCCCGGCAGGCCAATCGTGAGGCGATAAGTCGGGCGGAGGGTGGCAACATCGAACTCGACCGCCGCGTTGGTGACCATCGGATGCTCGGTCGCGAAGGTCTTGAGCTCGGCGTAGTGGGTCGTCGCAGCAACCAATGCGCCGGCGTCGAGCAACCGGGTCAGAACGGCCATGGCCAGCGCGGACCCCTCGGTCGGATCCGTCCCGGCCCCGATCTCGTCGAGCAGAACGAGGGTCCCGGGGCCGGCCATGTCCACAAAGCGAACGACGTTGCGCAGGTGGCTCGAGAACGTCGAGAGCGACTGGGCGATGCTCTGCTCGTCGCCGATATCGGCCATGATCCGCGAGAAGACGGGGATCCGGGCTCCGTTGGCTGCCGGAACGCGAAGCCCGGCCTGGTGCATCAGGGCCAGCAAGCCGAGGGTTTTGAGGGCCACGGTCTTGCCCCCGGTGTTCGGTCCGGTCACGACGAGCGCACGGTGGCCGAATCGCTCCCCGAGCCGAAGGTCGATCGGCACCGCCGCATCACCGAGCAGTGGGTGGCGCGCCGTCAGCAACTCCATCGCGTCGTCGGTAACCCCCGGTCGGACCCCGTCCATGGCCGCGCCGAGCCGTGCGCGTGCAATCCACAGGTCGGCCCTGGCAAGTGCCGCCAGGCTGGCGTGCATCGATCCACTGCGTGCCTCCACCTCGGAGCTCAGCTCATCGAGGATTCGCTCTTCCTCGCGCGCGGCGGCCAGGGACGCCTCGGTCCACGCGTTGTTCAGCTCCACCACGCCCAGCGGCTCGATGAACAGGGTGGCGCCCGATGCGCTCTGGTCGTGCACGATGCCCTTGACGCGACCCTTGGCCTCGGCTCGGATCGGGATCACGTAGCGTCCGGATCGGACGGTAACGATCGGCTCCCCGATCAATCCGGCCAGCTGCGTCGACCGAAGCATGGCGTTCAGCCGTTCGCGAACTCGCTCTTGGGCCGTTCGCAGCCGCTTGCGGTGGGCTGCCAGGTCGCTCGATGCCGTATCGAGGATCTCCCCCGCCTCATCAATGCTGCGGGCGATTTGGGCGCTGAGGTCCGGGGCTGCATCCAGATCGTCGCGGATCGCTGCCAGCTGCGGCTCTCCCCAGTTGACGAGCCGTGAGGCAAAGGCCGCCGTCGCCTCCAATGTTGCGCGGATGTCGAGCATATCCGCCGGGGTGAGACGACCCCCACGTCCGGCGCGATCAAGCGCGGCGCGAATGTCGCGGGCGCCTCCGATCGAAACCTGGGCCTGGTCCTCGAGCAGCCGCCATGCCTCATCGGTCTGGTCGTGGAGCAGGCTCACATGCACGGCATCCGCAACGGGCGCGGATTCTCTCGCCAGCTCGCCTGACGGCGCGAAGGACGTGAGCTCGGCCAGCGCGTCGACCACCGCCGCGAACTCGAGTGCACGCAGCGTCCCGTAGTCGGCGGCGACGCCGTCAGCTTCGCGAGACATGGGCGTCGCCCTCGATCCAGTACCGCATCGGGCGTGCGGCCCATTCGCCGGCGTATGCCACGCCGATGCGCGGCCCCCGGGCCATCGGCGGTGCCGCCCCGCGTCGCATCTCGACGTGGACCGGTCCGATGAGCAGGTCCACGCCGTCAAGGGTGCGATCGAGGCCCATCGCGCTGCCGACGTTACCTGGTCCCGAACCCAGCCGCGCGTCGGCCACCTTCGGTCCGCGCCGCTCCCGCGCGACGGCGAGTCCCGTGGTAATCCGGACCGAACGGATGAGTACCGCTTCCGGCTTCTCCCCGGGGCCGACCACGACGTTTGCGCAGTGGTGCAGCCCGTACACAAGGTAGACATAGAGGTGACCGGGGGGACCGAACATCGTTCGGGTCCTCGGGGTCATTCCGCGGGACGAGTGCGCCGCGAGGTCCTCGGGCCCCGCATACGCCTCGACCTCCACGATCACGCCGCCGACATCATCGTGGATGAGCCTGGCCCCGAGTAGATCGGGCGCCACCTCGACGGCCGGGCGATCGAACCACTCCCGCGATGCCACGGGCGCCCCATTCACGGCACGAGGAGATCGGCGATCTCTTGCGGCAGGAATGGACGGGCAAGGAAGCCGGCCGTCGGGATGATGGTCTCCCGGAAGAACTCGATGATCAGCGAGTCGTTGAGCGCGTCGTAGTAGGAGGCCACCCAGCCGCCGGTGTCTCCGCCGCCGCGGAAGAAGCTGTCATACACCAGGAGCTGGAATGTCAGCACCATCGCCGCGAAGACCAGGCCGAAGATGGCCCCGCCGATCTCGTCCAGCTGACGTGCAACCGGCAGCCTCGTCCGTCGATAGAACGCGCGAATTGCGAAGAAGCCCGCAATGACGAATCCGAAGAAGAGCAGGATGAACACGAGCAGCTCGCGGCCCTCTCGCGAGAACGCCTGCCAGAAAGCCAGCAGGTCGACGATCGGCTCCTTGAGCTGCGCAGCGAGCACGAAGGCCACGATCACGGCCGCCGCGTTCAGCACGTAGCGGATCATGCCCTGGGTGAACCCCGCGAATACGGCACCGGCCAGGATCAAGATGATGACCAGGTCGAACCAGCTCAGCCGAGCGAGCAGCTCCACGCTCTCGATCCCTCCGTGCAGTCTTGACCCGCGGCGCAAACCGGCTGCGGGCGGCCGCAAGGGTACCAGCCCCCCGCGCACGGCGACAAGGCTCGATGCGCCTCTAGCGGATCTCGGCTCCCAGGTGGTGTCGCAGGGCGCCACGGACCTTGTTGAGAGCCTTCTCGACGGCCTTCGTGTCTCCGGGCGATTCGGGCTGGAAGCGCATCGCAAGCGCGTAGCTGACCCTGCCCGCACCGATCTGGTCGCCGCGGTACACATCGAATAGGCGGATCTGGGAGAGCAGGGGCCCCGCGCTCGTCCGTGCCACCCGCAGGACGTCGCCGACTGCGATCCCCTCGTCCGTGATCACCGCGAGGTCACGATCGACCGGCTGGGCCGCCGGAATGGCTTGCACCCGACGGTCCGTCGGGACAAGGTCCAGGAGGCGATCAATCGCGATGCTGGCGTCGACCGGCCGGCCGGTCAGGCCCCATGCGGAAACAATGCGCGGGTGAACCTCGCCGAGCGACCCATACGCGCGACCAGAGGCGTCGCACACCAGGCCAGTCCGCCCCGGATGCCGGTGTGGATGGCGATCGTCGGGCTCCTGGGTGCGGTACGCCGGCCGTGGCGCGCCCAACGCGTCGTGCAGGGCGTCGAGGATGCCCTTCATGTCGCTGATGTCGAAGTTGCGCGCCGGCTCGTCGGGTGCCGCAGGGAGCACCAGTCCGCTCGCGATCAGCCCGAGCTCCCACGATTCGTAGCGTCCCGTCCCGGCAGTCTCCGAGCGTAGGTCGCGAGGAGTGGGCGCGTCCGGTCGGTATCCATAGATCTTGCCCACGTCGAAGAGGCGCACATCGGCCTGACGCCATCGAACGTTCTCGGCGAGGCCCGCGAGCAGCGACGGAGCCATGGACGGACGGAGGATGGCGTGTTCCTCGCTCAGCGGATTGTGGAGCCGAACCAGCTCCGGGTCATCGGCAGGGCGGCCCGAGCGCAGGAGGTCCTCCCGACCGATCAGCGCATGGCTCACCATCTCGTCCATTCCCAGCCCGGCCAAGATGCGCCGGATGCGATGCCGTGGCTCGCTGGGATCCGATCGATAGGCCGGCAGGACGGCCTGGGGCAGGCGTCCCGGGATGTTCTCGTAGCCGTGCGCTCGCGCGATCTCCTCAGCCACGTCCGCCGCGGAGGTCACATCCAGCCGATGAGGCGGCACGTCGACCACCAGCGTGTCGTCGATCGCGTCGACCCCGAATCCGAAGGGTGCCAACAGGGCGGCCGCTCGCTCCGCGTTGAGCTCGATCCCGAGCAGCCGCGCCGTTCGCGGCACGCTCACGGACACGCGCTCAAGCGCCGGAGGCTCAGGATCGTTGTCGACGATGCCCGGCGCGACGCGGGCACCGCTGATCTCGGCAATGAGGCGCGCCGCGCGATCGATGGCGAAGCGGGGAAGGTCGGCACCGATGCCCTTCTCATGGCGCATGCTCGCCTCCGATCGCAGCCCGAGCCGTCGCGCGGTATTGCGAATCGTCGGACCGTCGAAGATCGCCGACTCGAGGATGACCCGAGTCGTTGTCTCGCTCACCTCCGACGATGCCCCGCCCATGATCCCGGCGAGGCCGATCGGACGCTCCGCGTCGGCGATGACGAGAATCCGGTTGTCCAGCGCTCGTTCGATGTGGTCGATGGTGACGAGGCGTTCGCCATCGCGGGCGAGTCGCACGACAATTGCTCCGTTCGGCACCCGATCCGCGTCGTAGGCGTGCATCGGCTGCCCAAGCTCGTGCATGACGTAGTTCGTGACGTCGACAATGGCGCTGATCGGACGCATTCCTGCCGCCAGGAGCCGCTGCTGCATCCAGTCGGGAGACAGGCCGTTCGTGACGCCGTCGAACCAGCGCGCCGTGAACCTCGGATTCAGCGTGGGGTCGTCGATCCGGACAGTCACGTGCGAAGCCGTCGGCTCCCCCACCTCGTCAACGCCGCGAGGCGGAACGCGAAGCTCGGATCCGGTGAGCGCGGCGACCTCACGCGCCAAACCGACCATCGACAGCGCGTCGCCGCGGTTCGGCTTGACGTCGACGTCGAGAACGGTCTCGCCGACGAGGTCGGCGACGGACGTTCCGATCGGGATCTCGTCGTAGTGACCGAGAATATGGATCCCATCGGCATCGGCACCAAGGCCGAGCTCGATGGCACTGCACAGCATGCCGTTGCTCACGACACCGCGGATCTTGCTGCGTTCGATCTTCCGGTCGCCGGGCAGGACGGCTCCGACGAGCGCCGCGGGCACGAGCTGCCCGACCTCGAGGTTCTGGGCGCCGCATACGATCTCGATCTCGCCGCCGGGCTCGCCGACGTCGACCCGCGTCAGCCACAGGGTGTCCGCATTCGGATGTCGCGCGACGGCGAGCAGGCGTCCCACCACCACGTCCGTCCAATCGGCCCCGGCGACCTCGATCGACGCCACCTCCATGCCACGCATGGTCAGCTCGTCGGCGAGTTGGCGCGGATCGAGGTCGAAGTCGACGTAGTCGCGCAGCCAGCCGATCGGCACGCGCATGCTAGCGGCCCTCCGCGAACTGGGAGCCGAACCGCACGTCGGCACTGAAGAAAAGCCTGATGTCCGAGACGCCGTGGCGCAGCATCGTCATCCGATCGGGGCCCATTCCGAACGCGTATCCCTGGAACTTCTCGGGATCGAATCCTCCGTTGCGGAGCACGATCGGGTGCACCATCCCGGCGCCCAGGATCGTCATCCAGCCTGTCCGCTTGCAGGCCGGGCAGCCGTCGCCACCGCACACCAGGCAGCCGATGTCGAACGCGACGCTCGGCTCGGTGAACGGGTAATACCCGGGCCGGAAGCGCGTGTGCACTTCCCGGCCGTACAACGCGCGCGCGATCTCCTCGAGCATGCCCTTGAGATCAGCGAGGCTCGTGTCGCGATCCACGACCAGTCCCTCGACCTGGAAGAACTCGAACGCATGGCTCGCGTCGACCGCTTCATACCGGAAGCATCGTCCCGGCGTGATCACGCGGATCGGGGCGTCGAGCGCCTGCATGGCGCGGAGCTGCACCGGGCTCGTGTGCGTGCGAAGGATCGTCCCATCGGCCGCGGGTCGAGAACCTCCGGCCTCGATCGATCCTGGCTCGGCGATGTACAGCGTGTCCCACAGGTCGCGGGCGGGGTGATCCGGCGGGATGTTCAGCAACTCGAAGTTGTACGCCTCGGTCTCGATCTCCGGTCCCTCGAAGACCTCGAACCCGAACGAGTGGAAGACCTCGCGCAGGTCACGCATCAAGGTCTGCACCGGATGCAGGTGACCAACGCGCATCGGCCGTCCGGGCGCGCTCATGTCGACCCGTTCCGCAGCGAGGCGCTCGTCGAGATCATCTCCGCGAAGCGCAACGAGGCGCTCGTCGATCGCGCCCTGGACCTCGGCGCGCACCTCGTTCGCCAGCCGGCCGAGCGCCGGACGCTGCTCGGCCGGGGCAAAGCCGAGGGACTTCATCAACGCGGTGAGCCGGCCCGATCGTCCGAGCAGGTCGTGACGAATGGTCTCGACGGCGTCGGCACCATCGGCCGCCGACAGGCGTTCCGCAGCGGATGCGCGCAGGGCGCTGAGCTCCGCTTCGATCTCGGTCATGGCCTGGCTCGTCTCCGCATCGGTCCGTGCTGCATCATCGGTGAAAACGAACGACCACGCCCCGGATTCCGGGACAGGGTCGATAGGGACCGGCGGTCGTGCCGCCGATCAGCTGGTAAAGGTCGCCTTGGCCGTGTCGACCATGGCCGCGAACGCGGCCGGCTCCCGAATCGCCATGTCCGCCAGCATCTTGCGGTCCACCTCGACCCCGGCGCTCTTCAGCCCGGCGATGAAGCGGCCGTACGGCAGGCCGTGCTGGCGCGAGGCCGCGTTGATGCGCTCGATCCACAGGCGGCGCATGTCGCGCTTCCGGTTGCGGCGGTCCCGATAGGCATAGACCAGGGCATGGATCAGCGCTTCGCGGGCCGGACGAATCAGCTTCGATCGCGTCCCACGTCGCCCCTCGGCGCGATTCAGGAGCTTCTTATGGCGCTTATGGGCTGCGACGCCTCGCTTGACTCGAGCCATCGGCTACTTTCCCTTGCCGGCGTACGGCATCAGGCGCTCGAGCTGCGCAGTGTGCGTCTTTGACGCCTTGGTCACCCCGTCGTAACGGCGGCGCCGGCGGGCCGACTTGATCTCGAGGTGGTGGCCGCGCATTGCCTTCGGCCGGATCCACTTGCCGGATCCTGTCTTCCGATAGCGTTTGGCTGTGCCCTTGTGGGTCTTCATCTTCGGCATAGTCGTCCTACGATCCCTGCTGTGCCGGCGCCTCGCTCGACGCCGGGGCGGCGGCCGGCTCTGGTGCCGGATTCGGGCCCTTGGCGGCGATCGCGTCACCGATGGTGTCGGCGGCAGCCGCGGAACCATCCGCCTCGCCGTTCTCATTCTTCTTCTCCGGTCGCTTCTCGACCGGTGCCATCACGATGTACATGCTGCGGCCCTCGAGCAGCGGCTGCCGCTCGATGACTCCGTGCTCGGAAAGCTCCTCCGCCGTCCGAATCAGCAGGTCGCGTCCGAGGTTCGAATGGCTGATCTCGCGTCCGCGGAATCGAACCGTGACCTTGACTCGGTCCCCCTTGTCGAGGAACTCGGCCGCTCGTCGCGCCTTGGTACGGAGGTCATGGACGTCGATCTTGACGGCCAGGCGAACTTCTTTGAAGGTCTGGGACTTCTGCTTCTTCTTCTGCTCGCGTTCGCGCTTCTGCAGCTCGTACTTGTACTGACCGTAGTCGAGGATGCGACAGACTGGCGGGACCGCGGTGGGCGCGACCTCGACGAGGTCGAGACCTTTTTCCTGTGCCAGGGCCAGCGCCTCGGACGTCGCCATGACGCCCAACTGCTGTCCTTCATCGTCAATGATCCTCACCTCCCGGATGCGGATCATCTCGTTGATGCGGAGGTCCTTTGCCAGCTTTCTTGCTCTCCTTCAACAACAAGGCCACCTCACCGATCACGGACGGGTGGCCCTGCAAACGTACGCGAAATGCCGGCGGATGATACACCGAAATCGAACGGATGGTCAACGTGAGCCACGTTCAGCCGGGCACCGATGAGGACCGCCGAGCCGGCGGTCCTCAGGGTCGCTCCGGAGCCCGCGTTGGGCCCCCCGAGGTTCCGGCGCCGGTCCTCAGTAGTTGTGGAAGATCGCGACCGAACGCCCGTCGGGGTCGGCGACGCGGAACGACCGCGTTCCCTCCCACCGGTCGCCCGATGGTGGACCGACCAATGCGAAACCGCGGCGCGCGAGCTCCTGTGCCCAGGCATCGACCTCGGCGGCGGTGTCGACCCGGAACCCGAGCTGGAGGCCGTCGCGGGTGGCGCGCTCGCCTCTCCGGAAGCTGAGCTCGAATCCACCGAGCTCGAGATCGACTCCGGTCGAGTCATCGGCGATGCGCTTGAATCCGAAGGCCGACTCGTAGAACTCCGCGGCGTGCTGTGGGTCGGTGGAGAGCAGGGCGAGTTGGCCGATCCCCCGCATCTTCCTCATCTGGGCGCGAGCCTCACCGGGCGGGCGCCTCCGCCTCCGCCACCGGCGGCCAAAGCTCTCGCGACGCGCTACGGCCCTGCAGATCGGCGATGAAGTCGGCGATCGGCACGCCCTGCGTCGATTCTCCGTTGCGCAGCCGCGGGCTGACCGCGTTCGCCTCGGCGTCTCGATCCCCCACCACGACCATCACCGGCATCTTCTGCTCCTGCGCGTCGCGCAGCTTCAGCTGCATCCGCTCGGATCGATCGTCCACCTCGGCCCGGATCCCCGCGTCGGCGAGGGCGGACCGCACCCCTTCCGCATAGTCGAGGTG